>CAMWTO010000038.1 GCA_947177205.1 uncultured Ruminococcus sp.
ATCTGATCCAGGCTGAAACGCCGGAGCAGGCTATCGAAAAAGCACTTGCCGGAGAATATGTGCAGAGTGCGGACTATACGCTTGCCGGATCTGTGGCGCAGACAGACGATATTTTTGCATTTGGTTCTGTGTCTGCCGGAAATTATTATTTGTACATTGACGGCACATCCAAAGGCGATAATTCTAATTTTACGTACGCCAAAATTGAATATCTGAATTACTAAATAAATTATGGAGTGACAACCATGCAGTATATTATCATGATTTTTATCATCACAGGTCTAGCCGTCGTAGACTATTTAACTGGAATTATCAAGGCATACTGTAAAAATGAGGTCAGTAGCCGCAGCATGCGGATCGGCGGCTTACACAAATTAGCCGAAATCCTGATCATGACGGCATCCTGTGGTCTGGATCTAGGGATCAACGTGCTGGGCAATTATTACAACGTAACAGAACTTTCCGTGATCACAGGTGCAGTCACAGCATTCTGCGTTTTTGCCTATATTGTTATCATGGAAATGATTAGCATCTTTGAGAATTACGCAGAAATCAATCCAGAAGCGCAATGGGCGGCTAAAATGATCAAAAAATTGAAAAATAGTAAGGGGAATGATAAGAATGAGTAACGCACAAAAAATCTGGGACAAGCTGATTTCTTCCGGTATGACAAAAGCCGGAGCTGCCGGACTGATGGGGAATCTCGAAGCGGAATCCACCTTGAATCCGAAAAATTTACAAAACAGCTATGAAAAAAGCTTAGGCTACACAGACGAAAGCTACACAAAAGCCGTCGATAATGGCACATATGCCAATTTCGTAAAAGATTGTGCAGGCTATGGCTTAGCACAATGGACTTACTGGGCGAGAAAACAGGAGCTGTTGTCCTATGCAAAAGCTTGTAAAAAGTCTATCGGTGACTTGGACATGCAACTTGATTTCTTGCTAAAAGAAATGTCAGAACACTGCTCTAATGTATTAAAAACGTTGAAAACAACTGAAAGCGTAGCAACTGCATCTGACTGCGTTATGTGCTACTATGAAATACCAGCAGATACTTCAGAAAAAGCGATGGCATATCGTGCATCACTCGGACAGAAATATTACAACATGTTCGCAGATAGAACCACACTAAGCAAGAGCATTCCGGAAATCGCACAGGAAGTACTTGCTGGACTTTGGGGAGACGGTTCTGAACGCAAAGAAAAGCTGATCTGTGCCGGATATGATTATAATGCCGTACAAGCAGAAGTCAATAAAATTCTGAATCAAGAATCCTGCACGGCAACCGAATCAGGAAAATATTTCTCCGTCAGTGTGGACGGCAAGACCTACTCCGGAACTTTGACAGAAAATTTATAAAAATAAAATTATATAATTTACTTTTTTCTTAAAATCAAGTATAATATAATTGCAGGTATAAATATACTGTTTACCTTTTATGCCGTCGGTCATAAGGGAAAGCCGCCTTTGGGGCGGCTTTTTTTGTAAAATATCTAGAATTTCGTAATAAAAAAGAGGGAATCAGAGTTTGTTCTGATTCCCTCTGCGTGTTAAATGTCAAGATCATACTTGTCCCTGAAGAACCATTTCATAAACCCAAAGCGCCTTTTGTGAGCGTTTTTCTCTGGAGAATCTTTTTTGGGAATGTCTGATGCAGCATTTAGTTGGTGGTATGCCCGGAGCAGCGTCTGATATCGGCGAATACTTTTCTCGCTCCCCACCAGTCCAATTTCAAGAAGATAATCAAACAGGACTCTGACTTCTGCCGGAGAAAATTCATAGTCACATGCCTGTGCGAGGAAAGTCATTTCTTCACTCCCATAAATTTCTTCTGCTGTGTCATCCTCTGTATCAGGATCAAGCGGAATCCATTCTTTTCTTTCCGGGGATTCCAACACGACTTCTCCTGTCGTTGTGTTAATGTAATCTTCAAGTTTCAGATGATCGACATAGTTCTCATTCTTCTGAATAAAAAATGTCACAGCCGTGAATTTGTGTCCGGTTCTGATCGGTTCATAGGTGAATGTGAGGTCGGTATGTTCTGCTAAGGCTTTCTGACAAGCATCAAGAACACGAGTTTTAAATCTTTCCCATCGAGGATATTCCTTCGGATCAATACACAGCAATTCTCGAAGTTCTTTCAGGGAAATTTTCCGTTTTCCAATATGTTCGTACTGTTTCAGAATCTCATACATTCTCAATTGATTCGCAGATTTCAGGCGAAGAACATTCCAGAGTTCATAAGTAAAGTACCGTTCTTTGAAATCAAACATATAGGGAATGGCTTCATCATGAGCTTCAATTTCAAAGAACCATTGTCCGGTTTCTTTATCCTGTGAAAGTTTACAACGTTTGAATAACTGAATTGCTGTGAATCCCTTTGTGCCATCTTCATTTGGAATTTCGACAATCTGCTGTAATAGATGATATGTATTTTCCCTGATTTGAGTTAATTTTATTTCTATGTTCATGATTTTACAGAAATTTTCCAAAGTAAATTTTAATGTCCGAGTAGAAATATCTCTCGCATTAATTTTAGAAAGATATATGCTAAATAGTCGAAGTTCCTGTAATGTCATGTTATTTTTTCTGATCTGATTTAGCACATTTTTTTTCTCTACTAATTCAAAGCCTTTTACATTTGCCATAAAAACACCTCCAGGAATAGTATAACATAACATAACAACTTTGTCAATCATTTGTTGCTGATTTATGGATTTTATGTTGTTAGTTGTACCATTTCAAATCTTAAAATTTTGATTTTTGGCTATTTATTGTCATTTTACACTGATTTTTTAGTTTTCAACAAATTTTCAACATAAAGTTACAAACAGATTACATTTTTTCCACAAGTGGGATTTCATGTTGCTAGTTTAGGGATTTCATGTTGCTAGTTTAGGGATTTCATGTTGTTAGTTTGCCACTCTATACCTCTTATATATTAAAACAAGATAAAAAAACAAGCTGTCAAACACCCCACCCACCCACCAAAACAGATTTTGTCAGTCGGCAAAAAATAGAACAAAAAAACACGCACAATTTCTGCAAACAAAAAAGAAAAGGAAATAAATTTTTCAGAAATGCTATAGAACGTCTCAGACGGCTTTTAAAGCCTGTTTGATTCTAAGGGATATAGTTTTACAAATTTTACCTTGAAACGTCTCTACAAGCTTGCTGGACGCTTTAAAATGGATTCCAGAATCATAAAATTATTTTCAGAACTTCTCTCCCCGAACCAGCCCCCACTCCGGACAGAAAAAGGCTGAGAAAAGGAAGTGAATTTTTCAGATCCTTTCTGAATTGTCTGGAAGGCTCTAGAAGAGGGATCATGCCTTTCAGGTGTAGTTTTCCAACTTAACACCTGAAAACGCCACTACGAACCTGCCAGACCCCTTAAAATGAATCCTAACACAAAAAACGTCCAACTTCAAAAACTGAGCGAACTTTTTCATCTATTTTTATTAATAAAATCCAAAAACTGAGAATATACCCGGCGTTCTAAGGGATGCGACAAAAATTTATTACGCTGGTACAGGATTTCCATTCGCTCCGCTCGTCTTCGTGCTGCTGTCATGGAAATATTACAGACTCTTGCAATTTCTTCCGGTGTATGCAGATGCAGTCCCCAAAGTATACAAGCAGGTGCGAGAACGTCAATTGCGAACCGTTCCGCTTCATACTCATTTGCATCATTAATATCAAACGTTCGGGCATATTTGCCATTGACCAATGAATGCCCCAAGTAACCATGCCCTAACTCATGTACTATAGTATACCTGGATTCAGCAACTGAACTCTTTTCACGTACTACTATGTATGTTGCAGTTCCGTTAGTTGTGGTTAATCCTCGTTGCCTTGGTTCTAATACTCTTTCATCTCCAAATTTGATCTTTACGCCAATTTTTTCTATTATTGGACTTAAATCGACTGGCAACTGACTGATGTTGTAATCAATCAGAAATTGCCAAGATGCATTCCTTGCATTCTTGTAAATTCCATAGAAATCGCTAAACATAAAATCACCTCAACTATTATTGTAATAGGTTGAGGTGATTTTGTCATTATTTCATTAATATCTTGATTTCGGAACGTCTTCTAGTGATTCTATTAGTTCTACTTCCTCCGGCGTCATTGTTCGACTAACATACTTCCCATCTGTGCTTCTGGCTGCCATTCGCCATGGTTGTTCGACTTTTGTTTGCTGTGGCTGCACAGGTTGTGACAGATTTTGTGATGCAGATTGTACTATCGGCTCGGATAATTTTTGCTTTGATTGTTCCGCTTTAGCTCTTTCTCTGCATTCAAGTTCCTCGCCTACTGTGCCACAGCAGACAAGGGCACTTTCGCTTTGCTGGATGGAACTGCCGCCGCTGTTGCCGTTGCTTTCTGCGTTCGGCTGTTTTCTACTCCGGGCAACGTCTGCAAGCTGTAACAGCACGTCTAGCATCATGGCACGCACTTCTGGTGGCAGGGACATATATTTTGCGATCACTTCTTTTTCGTCGTCCTCGTCTAGATTCATGTCAGTGAACGGATTCGGCTCTGGTGCTTTTGTCTCTCTGCCTAGCAGATAGTCCGTTGTCACATTGAATAAATCAGCAATTTTGCAAAGTAATTCAAATTTCGGTTCTCTGATTCCTTGTTCATATCCTTGCCACGCTCTAAGACTAATGTTAAGAGCGTCTGAACATTCCTTTTGTGTTTTCCCTGAGTTTTCTCTTGCTGCTTTAATATAGTTTTTCATCTTCTCACCTCCTTATATTTATTATAACACGCAAAATGCGATAGTGTCAATGAACAATATGCACAAAAAACGATACCGCATTTTGTACATGTTTTTTTTAAAAAGTTCTTGACAAATAACGCAAAACGTGATATAATATAATTACAGGAACGAACAAAATGCGATAGCAAAAATGTTCCGAGTAAAAAAAGGAGGAAAAGACAATGCGAAAGAAAATCAAGTGCCACAAAAAGAGCGGTCACAAGGAACAGATGAATTTGAGAGAAATCCTGCTCCTCATAACCGCTGCCCTGGGATTCGTCAAGATGGTTTCTGAAATCATTCAAGACTGGTTAGGGTAAAACCACAAACCCGAGGGGGAGCAATCCCCCCAAGGGTTACTAACAGTATAGCACAGAACACTTGCATTGTCAAGTCCTCCTTGAAAAGAAAGGAGGTGAACAGGATGAACATTCTGAAAATGATGATGTGTCTTTCACAGGCATTTATTGATGTAGTTGTCATCATTCACATTCTGAGAAAACACAAAAAATAAGTATTGGGAGGTGTTAAACAATGTCAGACACAAACAATGAGCAACAGACAGTAAGCCAGGCATACAGAGACCTGTCAGAAATTGACAGAATGCTGTACAAGACCATCATTGATTTGACATTGATTCTGTTGAAACGCACAAATGTGAACGAACAAAATTTTGAAAACTAACAGGAGGAAAAGCAAATGCTGACAAAAAGAAATCCTGACAGCACATGGAGCTGTCAGGGAGTAGACTTCGGGGAAATCAACGGGAATGTATACGGAGCTTTATGCAAGCTCCGTGATTATGAAAAATCAAGATTTGAACCGGATGACCTCGACAGAGTCATAAAAAATATTCACATTGGCTCTAACATTCAGGGTTATGTTGTTTTTGGGGTATGGAATGACTGCTGTATTGCGGAAAATCACAATGCACCTGAACCCTTTATTGTATGGGCAATTGATGGTTGGGGTGTGAGAGCTGGAAAATATTTTGAAAACTTTCAGCAGGCACAGAAATGTTTCTATCATTCGGCAATCGTGTCCAAACCAGACAAAAAGGAATATTGGAAAAAATAAAATGCAATGTGATTTTAACACAGAAAGGAAATGTCAAGTGGAACATGAAAATGTTATTGTGATGTCGCCGGAGTACACCAGAGCAATGAAACTGGACAGACACATCAAGACACATGCACAGATGGCACAGGAAAGCCTGTATGAAGTCTGCAAAGGTCTGAAAGAAATGCGTGACGGCAAGC
Source organism: uncultured Ruminococcus sp. (assembly GCA_947177205.1). Lineage (GTDB taxonomy): Bacteria > Bacillota > Clostridia > Oscillospirales > Ruminococcaceae > UBA3855. The sequence continues at coordinate 6,028 of CAMWTO010000038.1, forward strand.
TGTATAAAGAGCTTGGCTATCAGAATTTCGTTGAATACTGCGAGAATGAGGTAGGAATCAAAAAAGTTCAAGCATATAAGTATGTTTCTATTGCAGAAAATCTTTCATCTAAATTTGTTCAGTCGACTGAACAAATTGGAACAGAAAAACTTGCCCTGCTTGCTAAGTTGGATGAATCCAACCGGGAACAAGTCATGCAGGAAGTTGATGTCGAGTCTGTGACATACAGAGAGCTGCAAGCCGTCTGCGACCAGAGTAAAGCAAAAATCCAGGAGCTGGAAGACAAGCAGAAACAATCTGAATCAGCCTTGCAGAAAAAGCAAGACGAAATCATAAAACTTGAAAGCCAGATCCAGGAGCTTGAAAACCGTCCTGTTGATGTATATCATTCCGAAGAGGACAAGCAGGAGATTGAGCGGTTGACAGTCCAGAATGAGGCTCTGGAGGAGCAATGCACCGAACTGGAGCAGAAAATTTATGCCTACGAAAGCCAGGAACAAACACAGCCTGAGAAATCTCCGGAATATCAGAATCTAATGAAAGCCATGCATAACAATTCCCATGAATGGGCTGAAAAATATGATGCTCTGCAAGAGAAAAGCTGGCAGGAAATGAACGAGCTGAAACGGACACACCAAGTAGAACTAGAAAGAGTTCGGCAAGAATCCATGAAAGCCCCGAACAATAGTGATGCGTGCCTGGCATTGGCACAGTCTGCACATGACGCTGTGTCACGTCTGAAACGTTTTCTAGAGGCTCATCCAGGAGCATCACTTTATTCAGCGATGTACTTCAAGACGGTGATTGAAAGACTCGTGGATATTGAAGCGGAACAAGTGGAAAAGGGGAATGTATCATGATAAAAATAGAAATGTTCTGTCACAAATATTCCCGTCTCCGGAGCTGTGCCGGATATCGCTCCGGCAGTTGCAGTACATGTTACTGCTATGATATCGTCGAAATCGGATATTGCGACCACTGCGGCACAGAATTGGACGACGAGGATTGCCGTACGGACGGCAGTCCGGAACTCTGCCCGGATTGCAGAGCAAAATTGGAAAATTGAAAGGAGAAAATTATGAATTTTGAAGAAATCAACGGTATTCAGAACAATTCCGGTCTGAAAATTGTCTGCTACGGGCAGGAGGGTGTGGGCAAGTCTTCGCTTGCCGCCCAGTTCCCCGGTTCGATTTTCATTGACTGCGAGGGTTCTACCACGCACATGAACGTCCGGAGACTGCCACGTCCAACCTGCTGGGAGATGCTCTGCGATGAAATTACATTCATTCTGGAAAATCACCAGCAGAAAGGCTATCAGTCTGTGATTATTGACACATTCGACTGGGCGGAACGGCTGGCAATTGAACAAATCTGCCGGGAACATTCCACACAGCAAAAAACTTTGAAGGGAATCGAAGATTTTGGCTATGGTAAGGGTTGGCAGTACGAATGCGAATTAATCAGCGCATTTTTGGACAGACTGGAGCAGTTAATTTCTGCTGGAATCAATATTGTGATCCTGGCACATGCTACGACGAAAAAAGTCACTCTGCCGGAGGAACTGGACGAATACGATCACTGGGAAATGAAATTAGGAAGCAAGACAACGAACAAAATCGCACCGCTGCTGAAAGAGTGGTCAGATATGACACTATTCCTGGCGTTTCAGACCAATATCACGGCAATTGACACGGACGGCAAAAAGCATAAAGCGACCAGTCAGAAACGTGTCATATATACAACGAAAAGTGCGTGGTGGGATGCAAAGAACCGCTTTGGACTGCCCGAGAAACTGCCACTTGATTTCAACAGCATTGCATCTGTTTTCAACCGCAATCAGGCGATCATCTGCGAAGAATGCAGGCAGGAAATCCAGCCCGTTGACAAATATTCGTCGGGACAGATTGCACAGATCACGCAAAAAAAATTTCACAAAAATCTTTGCTGGAATTGTGCCATCAAGGCAAAGGAGATGAACCCAAATGCCGGAACTGCGTGACTACCAAGAAGACCTGATCCGGAAAACACAGAAATCATGGCGGACAGGACACAAAGCACCCTGCATCGTCCTGCCTTGCGGCGGCGGCAAGTCGGTTATAGTTGCGGAAATTTCAAAACGCACCACCAGAAACAGACGGCAAGTGCTGTTTCTGGTACACCGCAAAGAATTGTGCGAGCAGATTTTACGGACATTCTCCTGGTGGGGTGTGGATATGTCACTGTGTGATGTCATGATGATGCAAACGGCGTCCAGGCGACTTGAGAAACTGCATCCGCCGAATCTGATTATCACAGATGAAAATCATCACAGCAAGGCAAGTACTTACCGGAAAATCTATGAAAAATTTCCCAAAGCTTACCGTGTGGGTGTGACGGCAACACCCGTCCGCCTGGACGGTTCCGGACTGATTGATGTCAATGATGATCTGATTACCGGCGTTTCTGCAAAATGGCTGATTCAGAATCAGCATCTTGCACCGTATACCTACTATGCACCAGATTTTATTGATTTATCCGGCATCAAGATCAATCGGGGCGAATACGATACCAAATCGGCAGAGATGGTGATGGACAAGCCAAAAATTCATGGTAATATTATTAAATATTATCAGAAATTTGCCGGAAATCAGAAAGCAATCTGTTACTGCATTTCTATCCGGCATTCTATGAAAATGGCGGAGATCTTCCAGGCGAATGGCATTTCGGCGGCACATGTTGACGGTGAAACACCGAAAGACGAAAGATCACAGATCATTGACAATTTTCGCAAAGGCAAGATCCAGATTCTGTGCAATGTCGATCTGATCTCCGAGGGTTTTGACGTTCCGGATTGCGGCTGTGTGATCATGTTAAGACCGACAAAATCCCTGACACTGTACATCCAGCAGTCCATGCGCTGTATGCGCTACCGGATCAACAAACGGGCAGTCATTATTGATCATGTCGGGAATTATGCACGGTTCGGGATGCCGGATGATGACCGGGAATGGACGCTTGCAGGTAAGCCAAAGAAAAATGGGAATCAGGAAGAAAAAGAGATTTCTGCATTGCAATGCAAAGAATGTTTTGCCGTATTTCAGCCGAAACCCGGACAAAATCCGGTGATATGTCCCTACTGTGGGTATCAGTTCCCGATTAAAGTCGTTGAAAGAAAAGAGCTTGAAACAGACGAAAACGCAGAAATCAAGAAAATCGAGGGATTTCACTTTGATATGAAACCATTATCAGCATGCAACAGTTATGCAGATCTGTTGGAATATGCGCAAAAACACGGCTACAAAAGGGGCTGGGCGTGGTATCAGGCACGAGAAAGGGGATTTTTAGGATGACAAAGGAACACCGGCTCATGCTGGAAATCATGGCGGCAATTTCAAATGACTGTGTGATTTTCCGTCACAATGTCGGCAAAGTACGCACACCGGACGGCAGATATTTTTGCACAGGTATTCCGGCAGGGTATTCCGATCTGCAAGGACACAGAAAATCTGATGGACGGGCGGTCTACATCGAAGTCAAGACCAAGTCCGGCAGAGTGTCCCCACAACAGCAGCATTTCATTGACCGTATGCGGGAAACCGGTGCAATTGCCGGCGTGTGCAGAAGTGTCGATGATGCAATAAATTTAATTCAATCAAAATAATTTTAGGAGGAAATGACAATGGCATTTAATTTCAGCAACAAGCCCGAAACAGTCAAATTTGAACTGATTCCGGCAGGCGACTACGAGGTTTACGTAGAAAAGGCAGAAGAACTCCCCACAAGAACAGGCAGAAAGCAGCTCAATCTTCAGCTGCGAATCCGGGACGACATTGAACAGGTATGCCAGAGACGCATGGTATTTCTCAAGATTTATCAGAAAACACCGGAAAAACTGGAGGAAAGAGACAGACAGGTAGAGGGATATATTTACGATCATTTGTTTCACCTGCTGGACGTGACCGGCATTTTGGAATCCGGCAAGGATTTTGCTAGTATGGCGGATATCTGCCGGCTGTTGGCTGGTCGAGAGCTGCGTGTGACGGTTCATCACAAAGAATTTAACGGACGGACACAGGAGGAAATTGACCAGATGAAAGGCGTTCACAAATCGAAAACGGGTGTGAATGCACCACCGTCCTATCAGCCACCTCAGCCGCCTGTCAATCCGGCTCCGGCAACGGGATTTGATGACTTTGAGGATCTTCCCAGTGATGACGATCTGCCGTTTTAATCTGAATTATCAGCGATCCGGAGAATGGTTTTCCGTTCTCCGGATTGATGTGATTTTAAAAATATTTTATTTAGGAGGAGGTTCATCATGTATGAATATATTCCAGACGAATTAAAAAAATTGAAAAACTGGGTCTGCTGGAAAGGTGTCCCGGACAAAAATGCCCATTCTGGTGTGACAAAAATTCCGATTGATCCGAAGGACGGTCACGAGGCAAAAAGTGACAAGCCCGAAACATGGACTGATTTCGATACCGCTGAACGGGTTTCAAGGGATTTCGCCGGAATTGGTTTCATGTTCGGCGGATCTGGCTATTTTGGTGTGGATCTGGATGACATGGATGATGCACTGAAATCTTGTGCAGACGGTGATTTTAATAATATCGTCGGCGAATTTATGACTACTCTGGACAGCTACACAGAATGGAGTCAGTCTGCAAAAGGGATTCACATTATCTGCAAGGGAAAATTGCCGCCTGGCGGTCGCCGAAATGATGATATTGGCGTTGAAATGTACGATACCGGTCGTTTTTTTGTGATGACCGGGAATCCCATTTCAAATTGTGTGACAATCCCGGATCGCACGGAAGAAATCAAAACACTACATGCCAAATATCTAAAATCTGCTGATGATAAACCTGACAATCAGCTCCGGCTTTTGGAAATTCCGGATATCCCCGACAATCCCGATTTGACTGTCCAGGAAATTATTGCAAAGGCAATGCGGAATGAGAAATTTGCAAATTTGTATTCTGGTGATTTTTCAGCATATCCCAGTCAATCCGAGGCGGATATGGCATTCTGTAGCATGCTGGCATTCTGGTGCACAAAAGATCGTTCCAAGATGGACCAGATTTATCGCAGTTCCGGTCTGATGCGTCCGAAATGGGACAGAAAACAATCTGGTTCAACTTACGGCGCATTGACGCTCCAGAAAGCCATTGATACCTGCAAAGACTGCTACAATCCAGGCAGTGGTGTAACTATCCCGGACAGGAGTCTGACAATCGGTGGGGGATCCGTTTCCAGCGATCCGGAAACACCGGCTGCGAAATCCAGACCAACCGGAAAAATGTACAAATTTGACGATACCGGCAATGCGGAGCGATTATTCGATATGTACGGCGAGATTTTCCGGTATTTTTATACCGAACACAAATATCTGTACTATCTGAACGGCAAGTGGCATTTCGACAACATCGGCTACGAACGTCGGATTGCTGATGCTGTGATCCATGCCATGGAGCAGGATGTCAATTTATACGCAGATGATGAAAAAATCCTGAAACAATTTCAGAAACATGTCACAAAGTCCAGAAATTTCATTCCGAAGTCAAACATGCTCAAAGAAGCACAGCATTATGCACCGGTTCTGCCGGAAATGCTCGACCGCAACAAAACCATCATCGGCGTCCGGAACGGCATTCTTGATCTGAGAACCGGAAAATTAAAGCTACATGATAAAAATGCGTTTTTGACAAAGCAAATTGCCCTGGATTATCATCCGGACGCTCCAAAGCCTGTATTATGGTTGAAATTCCTGGATGATATTTTTCAAGGTGATCAAGAATTAATCCGGTATATCCAGAAAGCAATCGGCTATTCCCTGACGGGATCGACGCAGGAACAGTGTGCGTTTTTCCTGTACGGCACAGGAAATAACGGAAAATCGACATTTCTGGAGCTGATCCGGAGTATTATGGGAGATTATGCAAACAACATCCAGCCTGAAACAATCATGGTGAAGCAGAAAGCCGGCAACGCCCAGACGTCCGACATTGCCAGGTTAAAAGGCGCAAGAATGGTGACCAGTTCAGAAACCAACGAAAACGTCCGGTTAAATGAGGCACTTCTGAAACAGATGACCGGCGGCGATATTATGACTGTTCGGAAATTATACTGTGAAGAATTCGAGTTTTCTCCAGAATTCAAGATCTGGATGGCAACCAATCACAAGCCTGTGATCCGTGGAACAGATACCGGTATCTGGAGACGTGTCCACATGATCCCGTTCAATGCCTGTATTCCGGCGAATAAAGTGGACAAACGGCTGAAATTCAAACTTGCAAGAGAATCCGGACAGATTTTCAAATGGATGGCGGACGGCTGTCTGCTGTGGCAGGAAGAGGGCTTAGATATGCCGAAAGTTGTCTATGATGCCGTAAAAGAATACCGGAGAGAAATGGACGTGATTGGTACATTCCTGAATGCTTGCTGTACAACAGGTTCGGGTGCAGTGAAAGCATCACAGCTTTATGCCGTTTATGCGAAATGGTGTCAGGAAAACGGAGAGTATTGTTTTCCTAACAGTAAATTCGGAAAAGAAATCTCTAAAAATTTCAAGAAAGTCAAAAAGAAAGACAGCAATTATTACCAAGGTCTGGAATTAATTTCAGACTATACTCCTCTTACAGTTGGTCATTGATTTTCAAAAGGTGGAAGGGTGGAAGGCTATGACTACCCATTGCATAGAAAATTGAAAATTTAAAAATATGAAAAATTAAAAAATATAAAGAGGGTATATAGTACGCCCTCCACCCCTCCACCAATTCAGAAAGGAGCATGTTACATGATTCCGAAAATTGAAACTTCGCTCCCGGATTTCTCTGATCCGGAAGTATTCCGGTCACTAGAAAAGCAGTCTTACACCGGCACGTTGGATTATGCAGATTTCCCGCCTGTGGAATATCAGTATTTTGCGGAACTCCGGGCGATCTACTATGCATTCAAATTTGAGGATCTGGGAAAATCTGAGGCGGAACGACGCAAAAAACGGCTGTATTCCCGTTACGAGAACGAACGACACAAGGCGGATCTTGCCAGGCAGGCAATTCAAAAATGGAACGAACGCATCCGGATGTCCGATCAGCTCCGGAGCTGGATTTCTAAATCATCAGACATTGTGGAAAAATACCGGCTTGCTGTGCAGTGCATCGGCGCAATGACGGGTGATGAAGTGTTTACCAGGACAGAAATCGAAAAACTAGAATCCGGAAAGGAGAACCAGACATGACAGCAGAACAGAATCGCAAAATCAGATGGCTGGAACGTGCCAGGGATGCCGAGCGGAAAGCACAGGCACTGGAAGCCAAGCGACAGTGTGACAGCCATCTTGCACAACGGCTGAGTCGTTATGCCGGAATCAGCGGAAACAGTTCCGGTAACAGCACAGAAGATGCTCTGCTCCGGCTGATCGAAACAGAGCGCAGGGCAGAAGAACAGCTCCGGAAGCTTGCACAGATCCGGGAAGAAATTACATCCGCAATCGAGAATGTTCCGGATTCAGATCTGCAAACAATTCTGATCTGGAAATATTTAAAATATATGACGTTTGAACAGATTGCTGACAAAATGAATTATGATGAACGGACGATCCGTCGGAAACATTGTCAGGCACTAGATAAAATTAGTTTATAATTTTTTTAACAGAAGCCCTGATTTTAAATCAGGGCTTCTGTTTTTTCAGTTAATTAAGTCATCAATTTTGCATTCAAGTGCCTGTGCAAGTTTGTAGAGATTACCAACAGTTATATTTTCAGTATTGATATAATGATTTTCATAATCTGTGACTTTTTTGTAATGAATACCAGACAGCTCCGCTAATTCCTTGCGTGTCAAGCCTTTCTGTTCACGGATTTCCTTAATGTTATTCGTCATATGCAGTCACCTGTTCACAGATTTCGGACAGCTCCACATGCAGTGCCTGTGCAAGTTTGATTGCATTTAATACAGTTCCACATTCCTGCACCTCGATATTTTCAATTACATTAGCAGGAATACCCGATTGCTGTGAGAGTTGTACAATTGTCAGCCCAGATTTTTCACGGGCATTCTTAATGCGAATTATTGCTTTGCAGTCTGTAATTTCGTAGCTCTCTGTGTCGCAGAGAATCAAAGTCACGAAACTTCTGTCATCTACAGCAATTTGTTTGACAGGTGTTGCATCTGGGATGGAACTACCGTCTTTTTCTGCTCCTGCAAGCATCATAGTGAGTGCATCTTCTGCCATTTCCATTGCATCAATCAAGGAATTGCCGCAGGTGTAGCAGCCATTCACATCAGGAAAAAAGACTGCATACTGTCCGTTGTCCTCTTCTGTAAATACTGCTGGATAAATATACTTTGCCACAAAAATCAGCTCCTTTTATTTTCAAGGTGGAAAGCGAATGTACGAGCTTGCTTAAGACGATTGACACCGCTTGGCTGGCAGAATTATTTTGATTCGCTTTACCGCAGGGTGTCCCCCGTAGGGGGCAGGGCTTATTTTAGCCCTGCGTCTTTGAGAATTCTGTTTGCCGTTCCGGTTGCGATTTCCTTACTGTCGTGCCTGTCAACTGTGAATTGCTTTCCGGTTTTCGGGCTGTACCAAACTTCGTGGTTTCCTCCCTCTCTGATTTTGTAGCAACCTCCTTTTTTAAGAATTCTCTTAAGTTCGCTTGTTTTCATTCGCTTTCCCTCCTTTCGTTATTAATATTATACCACGTTTTCGTGGAATTGTCAAGCCTTTTTTCAAAAAAATTTGAAATTTTTCAAAATTTCTTTAAAAATGTCCGGTTATGTCCTGGAATGTCCGGTTGAAATGTGCTATAATAGTAACATGGAAAAATAAATGAAATTTTCTCTCATTTTAAAATATTGCACAAGGGCATCTGATGAAAAATCAGGTGCTTTTGTGTTATCTTTTTTTCACTGAGGTGGGTGATCTTGAACGATGAAAATCTTATCCCGTTGAATCAACGAACAAAGAGCGAACAAAGAGAAATTGCAAAAAAAGGTGGCATTGCATCCGGGATCTCCCGGAGCTTCCGAAGCGCAACGAAGAAACGGCTGAGAGAGCATCCAGAACTGTTTGAAGAAATTATTA
>CAMWTO010000039.1 GCA_947177205.1 uncultured Ruminococcus sp.
GGATGATTTTATCAGGGTCATTGACAAGAAGCACAGCGACTGGACAGGCACGGACTTCATGCGGTATCTCAGACCATCCACGCTGTTTGGGGAAAAATTTGAGGGTTACCTGAACGCTCCGGACAAGCCCTGTGAAACAGTACAGAAATCAAAAAAATCACCAGAACCGCACAAACCTGACATTCTGGACAGAATTTTTTAAATGGAAAAGGAGGATTCAGAAATGTTGGAAGTGTTTGAAAAACTTGTTGCAGAATCCGAAAAAAAGACGGATTTCAGTCCGGAAGATTACCTCGCTGACGGACTTCTGCACTGCGGAAATTGCAGAACACCGAAACAAATGCGGATTGAAGCATTCGGAACGATACAGATGCCATATATTCCCTGCGCCTGCGAGGAAGAACGCTACAGACGTGAGGAAGAAGAGCAGAAGGCATTGAAAAATTCGTTGAAAATCGCTGAAATTCGGTCAAAATGTTTTATTAACCAAAGGCTCACTGACTGGACATTTGAGAATGATAATCAGGAAGGAAATGTAGCAGTCATGAACTCTGTTCACAAGTACGCTCTGCATTTCGCCGAAATGCTCAGGGCTGGCAAAGGACTTTTGTTATACGGAACGCAGGGAGTCGGCAAATCCTATGCTGCGGCATGTGTGGCGAATCATGTGATTGACAATGGCTATACCTGCGTAATGACCAATTTTTCAAGAATTATCAATATCGTTTCTGGTATGTATCAGGACAAGCAGGACTACATTGATGAACTGTGCCGGAATGACTTGCTGATTATTGACGATTTATCGGCAGAACGCAGTACAGACTATGCAGACGAAATTGTCATGAATGTGATTGATACAAGATGCACCTTCGGACTGCCCCTGATTGTCACCACGAATCTGACGGCTGATGAGATGAAACATGCCAAGAGCATCAGCAAAAAGCGGATATACAGCCGTTTATTTGAGATGACAATCCCTCTGGAATATGTCGGCGAGGACAGAAGAAAGTACACAATGCTTCAAAATTACGAACGATACAGGCAATTGCTGGAATTGCCGGATTGACATCCAAACAAAAATGTGCTATGCTAACATGGTGGAGGTGAGAACATGAGCTACAATATCATTGGCGGTGAAATGTCGCAGGCTGAGGCAGATCAATATGTCAGAATGCTGAAAGAAAAATACCCGGAGCGTATTTTCAAAAGTATTACATTCAAAATTGACGGCGAATTTGTCGATATTTCGTATAATTATGATGTAATCCCCTTTGACAGAATCCGCCGGATTACAGGTTATCTGGTCGGCACACTGGACAGATTCAATGATGCCAAGAGAGAAGAAGTCGCAGATCGTATCAAGCACAATGCATGATGAAAAATCAAATATGACACAGAAAATCCGTCTGAACAGGCGGATTTTTCTGCGTTAAGGGGGATGAAAATGCAGTTTATTCCATTCACAGAAGAACAAAAACAGCAGGCAAACAACACGGATTTAGCGTCATTTCTGCAAATGCGTGGTGAAATACTCAAACTTGCCGGCAAAGAATATCAATTGATTTATCATGATGAATCGGGCAAACATGACAGCATTACCATCAGCGGTTCTAAATGGTTTGACCATAAGAACCAGATTGGCGGTGGTGCGGTGAAATTCATGATGTATTTTTATGAGATGAATTTTCCCGAAGCAGTACAGGAACTGCTTGGCTATACTGTCATGCCGGAGTATAACAACAGTTATCATGACAATTACCGCAGAAGTCCGCCAAAACAGGCTATGCCTGAACCGAAGAAAGAATTTCATCTGCCAGAGTCGAACCAGAACATGCACAGAGTCTATGCCTATCTGATTCAAAAGCGATTCATTGCACCGGAAATTGTGAATCATTTCGCCAAAAATCGCACGTTGTATGAAGATGCACAGTATCATAATGCCGTGTTTGTGGGACTGGATGAGAACGGCATTCCAAGACAGGCACACAAACGGTCAGCGAATACGTTCAGAAGTTTCCGCATGACGTGTGAGGGATCGGACACCAAATACAGCTTTGCGCATTTCGGAACTTCTGAACGATTGTATGTGTTTGAAGCACCGATTGACATGCTCAGTTTCCTGACGCTCTATCCGCAGAACTGGCAGGAACACAGTTATGTCGCCATGAATGGTGTGTATGAAAATGCGATGCTCAAGGCTCTGGAAACGCATCCGAATTTACAGGAAGTCGTGCTTTGCGTCGATCATGATGAAGGCGGAATTGATGCAGTTTACCGGCTGACCGATATTCTGCATGAACATGGTTATCAGAAAATTTCCTGTATTCAGCCGGATTTGAAAGACTGGAATGAGGTGCTTAAGGCAATGCATGGAGAACAGGCACTTCCGGCTGTTCCGCACAGGAGATTACAGGTATACCATCACATTGTCAGCGATTTGCAGGAGAATCGCTTCCCTCCTGAAAATTTGCCGTCAATATTGAAAGAATTTCATCAGAAAAACGAATACAAGAATCTGGCTGAATCTGCACTGGCAGGTTCCGCATTTTTTCTGCACAAAGCAGGCTATTCAGCTGGTTTTCAACAGCTTTGTGCAAAAATGGACAGAACATACAGACCGTACACGGACAAAGGAAATCCATCCACAAAACAGCGGACTGTAGATGATAACTTCCGGCAAGTCATGCCGATGCTGTATCAGAGGACACGTTCAAGGAAATTGGACGTGCAGACGGCAAAGATGCTTTATGAACTGGCGGAAAGTGCTGTCCGGCTGTGTACAGAAGAAACCCTGCCTGTGCAGGAAGAAGAACCAGAAGAAAGCCAATTTCTTACTTGCCATTAGCGAAAGAAGGCGATCATTTGAATGAAAAACAGATGCTGACACTCGGAATTGTAACTGTCCTATTCCTGGGTTTTATGCTGATAGCTCATCTGCTTGACGAACACAGCCTGAGTACAATCAAGGCGAAAAAAGTTGGTGACGGACAGCATGGCACAGCACGATGGGCAACGAAAAAAGAAATTGCACACACATTTACTTTCCTGCCATACGAGCCGGAGAAATGGCGGAAAGGAGAAAATCTGCCGCAGATGCAAGGTACAATAATCGGCTGTCAGGGAAAGAAATATACGACTGCACTCGTAGATGAGGGCGATGTTCATACTCTCATGATAGGCGCAGCCGGCATCGGCAAGACAGCGTTTTTTCTTTATCCGAATATTGAATTCGCACTCGCTTCCGGGATGTCGTTTCTGAATACCGATACAAAAGGAGACGTGGCTCGGAATTATGGAAATATCGCCAAAAAGTATTACGGTTACAATGTGTCGATTATCGATCTGAGAAATCCAACTCGTTCGGATGAAAATAATATTCTTCATCTTGTGAACAAATATATGGACATCTATCTGAACGACAAGGCGAACCTGAGTGCAAAGGCGAAAGCTGAGAAATACGCTAAAATCACTGCTAAAACGATTATCAATATCGGCGGCGGTGACAGTTCCAATTATGGGCAGAATGCATTTTTCTATGATTCCGCAGAGGGCTTGCTTGCGAGTGTGATTCTCTTGCTTGCTGAGTTCGGTGAAAAGAACGAACGGCATATTGTGTCCGTGTTCAAGCTGATTCAGGACTTGACTACTAAGCCACAGCCAAAAGCTCCGAAAGACAAGCCACCGATGTATTTCACTTCCCTGATGGAAAAACTGCCGGGCGATCACAAAGCAAAATGGCTTGCTGGTGCGGCTTTGAATACTTCCGATCAAGCCATGATGTCAGTGCTGAGTACAGCCCTGTCCAGGCTGAACAGCTTTCTCGACAGCGAACTTGAGCAGATTCTGTGCTTCGGTACGGCGATAGATGCTGAGAAATTTTGTAATGAAAAATCGGCAGTATTCCTTGTTTTACCGGAAGAAGATTATTCTAAATATTTTATGGTATCGCTTCTGATTCAGCAGTTATACCGTGAAATTTTGGTTATCGCTGATGAACACGGCGGTACACTCCCCAACCGTGTCATGTTCTATACAGATGAGCTGGGAACATTTCCGAAAATTGAAGGACTGGAATCCATGTTTTCTGCCGGGCGTTCCAGAAAAATCAGTATTGTAGCCATTATTCAGTCATTTGCACAATTAGAGCAGACTTATGGCAAAGAGGGACAGGAAATCATTACTGATAACACACAGCTGACTGTGTTTGGCGGATTTGCTCCAAATTCACAATCAGCCGAAGTTCTGTCGAAAGCACTCGGAGAACAGACTGTGCAGTCTGGTTCAGTATCACATGGCAAAGATTCTTCCTCTTCGTTGCAGATGATTGGACGACCTTTGATGACAGTTGATGAATTAAAATCCATGCCGAAAGGACAGTTCATTGTGATGAAAACTGGAACGCACCCGATGATTTCACCGTTGAAATTATACTTCAAGTGGGGAATCAGTTTTGAAAAACCGTTTATTCTGCCGGACAGAGGTGCAAGAACAGTGTCCTATATGGAACGGGATTCGCTGTTTCAGGCAGTATCAAAGAAATATCCGCAGAAAAAAGAAATTCCGCTGGAGATGCCGGAGTTCTTCTCGGATTTCGGTGAACCGCCGGACTACGGAAAGAAATTCTCGCTGAAAACTGCACAGGAGAGTGATTCATGATAAAAAATTTATCCGACAATGCAACTGCTGTTTATTATTATCTGAAAGCCAGAACCAAACGGAACGGCGAATGCTGTCTGTCAGTCAGCAAAATTGCCAAAAATCTGAATATCAGCAGAAGTACAGCATTCAGAGTAATAAAAGAACTCGAAATTGCCGGACTGCTGATCAGAGAGAATCGGCATCAGAAACATGGCGGTCAGTGTTCCAATTTATACAGAATGGGAGATGATAAGCATGTTTGACTGGGTAGGAGATACACTCGGATGGATTGGAGATGCCGTATCTTCGATGTGGGAGAACTCATTTACGACCACGGTCAATGACATTACAGAAATTGTATTCAAGGCATTTTTTGAGTGGATCTATGGACTTGTTTATGGCGGTATTGCTGATATTTTCGAGTATATCAACGGCACATCAGCAGATATTTTTGACCTTGCATGGGTACAGGCATTTATTGTACTGTTCCATCATCTGGGATGGATGCTGTTTGCATGCGGCTTTGTTGTGTCAATATTTGATATGGCGATTGCAAGCGATTCCGGACGGGGCAATATCAAGGATACCTGTCTGAATACTGTAAAAGGATTCTTTGCGGCAAGTCTTGTGACGGTTGCACCGCAAAGGCTCTATTCTTTCTGTGTAGCATTACAGGGCAGTTTTGCGCACGATTTGCTGTCGAGTTTCATCAGCACTTCGCCGGGAAATGTGATCGAAGCAGCGATGTATGTGATCGAACAGCTAAGTCCGAAAAAATCAGTTGCCGGACTGTTGCTCATCATCCTGTTCGGTTATAGTACGATTAAAGTTATCCTTGCGAACATCAAGAGAGGCGGCATTCTGCTGTGTCAGATAGCAGTCGGCAGTCTGTATCTGTTCTCTGTTCCCAGAGGTTTCACGGATGGATTTTACAGTTGGGTGAAACAAGTAATTGCCACTTGCCTGACAGCATTTTTGCAGACGACAATTCTGTATTTAGGACTGCTGACCTTCCAGACACATGAAATTCTGGCACTCGGCATTTGTCTTTCTGCGAATGAAGTACCGAGAGTAGCACAGATGTTCGGACTTGACACGGCTGCCCACATCAACATGACAAGTGTAAGCAGTGCTGTCGGCATGGGTTCAAGAATGGCACGGCTTGTTGCTGCAAAACATTGAGGTGAGGAAATGAGGACTTATATTTATCCTGAAAATCTGCGTTCCAGCACAAAACTGTGGTTCTGGAGCGTAAAAGATTTCTGTATTTTGTGCGGTGGTATCATCATAGCGGCGATATTCCTCGCAAAGCTGTGGACTTTTATCCCGGCGGCGATGGTAATTTGTTATGCTTTCCTGACGTTCAGGGCTGATGACACTGCTGTGATCGACTATATGATGAGTGCTATCAGATATTTCTGTTTTTCACAGCAGGAATTTTACTGGGGAGATGATAGAATATGAAGAAGAAAAGTGTACAGAAACTGATTGGATTTGAAGCATTCACGAAGTACGGCATCAGAGCGAACAAGGAAGAATTTATCTTCTTTTCGGTTGAGCCAGTCAATATTTCAGTGTTGTCAGCGGCAAATATCGAAGCCAAAATTCATCACCTGATGATGATACTCAGTATCGTTCCGGAACTGGAACTGCTCGCCCTTGATAGCTGTGAGTCGTTCGATCCGAATAAGATATACGTCCAGAAACGGCTCAGAGAGGAAAAAAATCCAGCAGTCCGGAAACTGCTGGAAGCTGACTATGATTTTCTCGATGAGATACAACTGGAAATGTCTTCGGCGAGACAATTCCTGTTCGCTGTACGATTTCACAGAGAAACAGATGAACAGGTATTCCGTCTGATAAACCGTGTTGACAAGGCAATCGCCGAGCATGGATTCATGATAAAACGCATAGGCAAGCCGGAAATCAAACGAATGCTTGCCTTGTATTTTGGCACAAGTATTTCCGGTGAGGAAATAGATGATGTCGAAGGAGAACGTTATTTTGACTTGGAGGGATTGCATGTTCTGGAAGAAGCTGACACCTGAAAAAAGAGAACTCATCCGCATAAAGAATTATTTCGACCGGATTTCGCCGGGTGTACTGAAATTCTGGACTGACCATTATGTGTGCGGAAACTATTACAAGAGCGTGTGGGTGATTTCGGAATATCCGCCGACCACGGAAGAAACAGCGATTCTTGCACACCTTGCTGACAAAAACGGCATAACCTTAAGAATCTACAATCGGTTTGTAGATCATATGGAACAGCGAAAAATCGTTCAGCAGGCAATGCGGAAAAATCACATGATGACAACTGTTATGGATGTGAACGAGAATATCAAGGCACAGGACAACATCAATGATGTAGTCGAACTGCTGTCAGAACTGCGGAGAAACAAAGAGCCTTTGCTCCATACAGCAGTATTTATCGAACTGAAAGCCAGCACGGAAGAAAAGCTCCGTGAACTGCAGGCCGACACACAAATGGAACTGACTCGCTCCAAAATTACGGTCGACAAACTTTTGATGAAACAGAGAGAGGGCTTTCTTTCCGTTCTGCCATGTGGTCACAATATGTTCGGACAGCAGTTTGAACGTATTCTTCCGGCATCGAGTGTGGCGAATCTGTTTCCGCTGAATTACTCCGGCAAGACCGATGAAAAGGGTTTCATGATTGGGCGTGACAAATACGGCTCAAACGTGCTTGTCGATTTCGAAAAACGAACTGATGACAAGACCAACAGCAATGTGCTGATCCTCGGCAACTCCGGACAGGGTAAATCCTACCTGATGAAACTGCTCCTGTGCAATCAGAGAGAAGCCGGAAAGTCCGTTCTCTGCCTGGATGTTGAGAGTGAATATCGTGATCTATGTGAAAATCTCGGCGGCACATATATTGACATGATGTCGGGAGAATATATGATAAATCCCCTTGAACCGAAGTCATGGGGCGAAGCTGACAAGACCGAAGATGCGCCCGAAACATTCCGCAGAGTGACCAGACTGAGCCAGCATATCAGTTATCTGAAAGATTTTTTCAGGGCATACAAGGATTTCACGGATTCTGAAATTGACTGCCTAGAAATTATGATGATGAAACTCTATGCCAGATTCAGTATCGATGACAACACGAATTTCAGCCGCTTATCCGCCGAAGATTACCCGACTGTTTCAGACCTCTATGATCTGACAGAAAAGGAATATCAGGCTTATGACCGAGAGAAAAAGAATCTGTACACCGAGGATATGCTTCAAAATTTATGCCTTGGACTGCACTCCATGTGCAAAGGTGCAGAATCAAAATATTTCAATGGACACACAAACATCAGGGACGGTGAATTTATCTGCTTTGGCGTGAAAGGCTTAATGGACACCAACAAGAAGCTCAAAGATACAGTGCTGTTCAATATTTTGTCATTCATGAGCAATCAGCTACTCGGCAAGGGCAATACAGTGGCGGCGATTGACGAACTGCACATGTATCTGTCTAACATGACAGCAATCGAATATATCCGGAACGGCATGAAGCGTGTCCGAAAAAAAGAGTCCTCATTTATTCTGGCAAGTCAGAATATTGAGGATTTTCTGCTGCCCGAAATCAAGGAATTCACAAAGCCTCTGTTCAGCATTCCAAGTCATATTTTCCTGTTCTATCCGGGGAACATCTCACCTGTTGAATTCATGGATGTACTCCAGCTGGAAGAATCCGAATACGAACTGTTCCGCTATCCGGAACGTGGTACGTGCTTTTACAGGTGCGGCAATGAACGTTATTTGTTGCAGGTCATGGCTCCGGATTACAAGGCTGCGCTGTTCGGGAACGCAGGAGGAAGATAGGCTTGCAATATGGTGGAGAATGTGGTATAATTATGTAAAACAAAATAAACAGAAGCCGGTTCGGTTTCCTGCCTGTGGAATGATCGGTTTCGGGAAGGGTCAGCCATGTATCTGAGAGAAAAGAAAATCAAGCTGCTGCGTATCAAAAATATATTGTTTGTTCTGTTTGGTGCATTCAATATTGTTTTGTCAGGAGAATATATTGTTTCGATGTTTACCTATTATAGAGATGATCCTAATACAGCACTGCATGCAGTCTCCATGCCAAGCTCCGTGGTGTGGTTTATCATCGGCGTGATTCTGTTAATTGCAGTAGCGGTCTCCAGAAACCGGATCGGCAATGCAACTTTCTATTCCAGCTATTTTGAGGGTGATCTTGACGGATATATCACATACAGTGATCTTGCAGCAGTCACCGGGAAAAGCATCCCGAAAATCAGGAAAGAATTGCATCTCTTCCGCAGACATTATATGAAGCATTATGAGCTGAAAGAAAAAAACGGAGAGGAAATGGTGGAGCTTGACAGCAAAAAGGCTCTCTGCGAATGTAAAAACTGCGGTGCACATATTGAAAAGCGAATGTTCTTTACGGGTACCTGCCCCTATTGCGACAGCTCTGATCTGTCTGCAAGAGTGCTGACAAATGATCGGTTTTACAGCATTTCCAATGATTTCAAATTAGGTGTAAAAAAGCCTTCCTACTATACTGCAAGGCTTCTGAATGCCCGGAAAGTGCTGTATATTGTTCTGAGTGTTATTTCAGCAATACTGGCTGTATGCGGAGTTTGTATGGTGTTCGATGGGATCGGGCACTACTTTGATCAGGAATATCAAAAGGAAATTCTGTTGTCTTCGGAGAATCATCTGTTTTCCTATGCGCTGATCAAGGCAGATATCCTGAACAACATCATCTTTGATGCAGCAGTGACAGTTTTTTTTGCACCGCTTGCATTTCTCCTGTTCAGAAAAGCATTCAGTGCAGGTACGGCTGGGATTTGTGCTGATTTTTTATCCAAAAGCCGGAAGCCGTTTGCAAAAGCAAGCAGTCTGCCGGACTTCGGGATCGTGATGGACGAGAAAAGAAAATTGAAGGAGGTCAGGGCTGCCATTCACCGGGGCTATCTCGTTCACTGTACGCTGGAAATGCATGACGGTGAGCTTATGACAGCGCTTGCCAAGAAAATTGTAAAGGATCAATGTCCATCCTGTGCTGCTCCGATTGTCGATGCTGTGGATGAAAACTACAAGTGTCAATACTGCGGCAGACTAATCATGGGTGTCATTGAAAAGAAATAGGATTTGTTGTCAGGAGAAAACCAAAATGAAATACGATAACGGACAGTGGATCATGCAAGGCGTTGCCAAGAATGCAAAGAACAGAATCCGGACACTGAACGAACTGATTGATTATGTGAATCAGGTAGGCTTCCTGCCTCTGTTCAGCAATTCGATTGCCGGATTTTCTGTGGAGGAAAAGGTATATCCCGGAGATTGGTGGACAGAGGATGCCGAGCATGATCCGTGGGAATGGCGAGGCGCAGTTGCCAGAAGCGGTAAGGTCGCATACGGGAAATTTTTTGATAAAAAGGCAGGCTTTATCTCATTGGAGTGGCTGCCATACTTTGTGAATTACCGCAGAGATGGCTATGATTTTGACAGTCGCTATGATGAGGGACTTGCTAAACGCCGGGAGCATCTGATCATGCAATTGTTTGAACGTAACGAGGAATTGTTCTCCCATGAGATCAAGAGTATGGCTGGCTTCGGCAAGGATGGAGAAAAGAATTTCAGTGGCATCGTAACAGATTTGCAGATGCAGACCTACCTTGTCATCAAGGACTTCCGGCATCGCATCAATAAGAAAGGACAGGCTTACGGCATGGGCGTGGCAGTCTATGCTACACCGGAAACACTGTTTGGCCATGATCTTGTAACTTCTGCTTATGCCGAGGAACCTGAGATCTCCAGACAAAGAATTGCTGATCGGATGAAAGCGTTGTATCCGACAGTAACAGAGTCACAGCTAAAAAAGCTATGAAATGAAAAAGTCAATAATCATTTTCAGAGCCGCAGGAATGCGGCTTTTTTATTTTTTAGGGGGTGTATTTCAACATGAAAGCAGTGATCATCAAGACGATCATTCATATATTGACAGATGAAAAAACACGAAACAAGGTAATTGTTCTAATACTGAGCATCGTTGCCGGAATGCTTGGCGTGATGATACTGCCGTTTGTGGTTTTATCCACCTTGAACAAAACCGAGCCGCCGGAGATAGAAACAGAATTTGATGAATCAGAACTGCTGTCAGCCATTGATGCCGACAGGCTGACAGCAATGGAAACGAATGGTCAAATCATAGCGGATATGCTTTTTTGCAAGGGCTTGTCAAATCAGATCATGAAAGCACAGCTGATTTATCTGTCTTATTCTGATGATGACCAAATCACTGATTTTGATGAATATACCAACATTTTTCACATCGAAGATGACAACATCCTGATAGACCATCTGAACTCAGACTATGAATTTGAAATTAATAAGGACGAATTTCAGCGAACGTATCTGTTAGTGAAAAATGCGACAATTGACCCTTATCTGTTCACCAGTCCAGAAACGAGAAACAGCACTGATCTCGCCGCATGGTGCCGGAATGCCTATGAATCCGGATGGCTTTCAGAATCTGGGCAAGGCGAAATCAATTCAGAAAAGCAATGGAGAACTGCCGATAATGTCGGACTGCTGCTGGGATATCTGAATTATCATCCGGACGAAAAACTGTTCAGCAATGACTATGATACACTGTTTTATATAGAGCAAGGCTTTCTGGATACCATGCCGGATGTGGCTGGAATTGGTGTATTCAATGGTGAAGAATTTGGAGTTTATGTCGGTAACGGTGAGGTCATTTTCTGTTCGGAAAGTGTTGGTCATGCGGAGAAAACAGATTTAACATGTGGAATCTGGACAAGCTGGTGTACGTTTGATGCAATCGAATATCCGCAGGAAGTATGGGATGCCGTACAGGCATTACAGCCGGAAGAACCTGAAGAAAATGAAGAAATTTATGAAGATGAAAGTGAGGAATTAGTCGATGAGAATTCATTTGAAGAATAGAAATTGTGAACTGACAGAAGATTTTCCAAAAAATCAGTTCGGATTGCAGGATGCACTTGACCGTCTACATCAGTCAGAAAACAGAAATGTCCTGTTCCGTTTTGACTGTGATACTGAAAAAAATATTCTGTCGCTGGAACTATCCGGCAAAGAATTTCAGGCAGATCTATGCAGACCGAATGTGTTCGCAGAACGATTGGAAACAATTGGATTGGCAGGAATTTGTAAAGCTGAAAGCGGTTATAGAGTATGAAAAAGTCCGGAATATTGCCGGAACAATTGATTGCATCAAACATCTGCATGAGTATGATTTTGACCCTTTGCCCTGCAATCAGAATGAATTTGCAAAGCTGTATCTGATGAAGAATCTGCCTGTTGATTCTCCTGTCAGAATGTTTGCTGATGTAGATATGTCGGATTTCGGTGATAAAATTCTTCACCACAAACAAGGCGCAGTCACCAGTTATGGCATACTGTCCGGCAGAAATCAGGTGCTTTATGCCGGACTGACTGCCGAATCGGAGCAGTCAGAAAGTGAGGATGAGACGGAAGAATCTGCTATGAATATGGGAGGAATGTAATTTGAAAAAGAATATTGATGTGAACGAAGAAAAGCTGTCAGCTCTGGAAATGTATCTCGCACAAAAAAATACCACACTCGATGAAGAACTGACGAAGTACACGGAACAGCTTTACACGAAAACTGTTCCGCAGAATGTCCGTAATTATATCGAAATGACTGCAATGAAACGAACCATGAAGAAACAGAAAACTGTGCCGGAGCAGGAATCCGGCATGGCTGTATCGGAGCAGATTTGACACGGGGGGTACGTTATTGCGAGTTAAAGCGGCGGAGTCGCCGCATGCACAGCGGCCGGCAAAGCCGACCGCATATGGGCATTATCACAAAATTGTGCGGAGGGGTTGCAAATCGGGAATCATAATTTTTTTGGTGTCGTGATAACAGCAATCACGGAATTTCGGTAAAAAATCAGGGGTTGGAGGTAATTTTATGGGTTTTGAAAATAAAATCAAGTTTGCACTGTGGGCATATCCACAGACAATGAAGGATGTGGAGCAACATTATAAGAGTGACAACTGTAGATCACAGAGTGAGTTCATCGAAAAGGCTGTGAAATTTTATGTCGGCTATCTGGATGCAGAACGGCATGTGAATTATCTGTCTCCGATGATTACGGAAACAGTTGCCGCCACAATCAAAGGCTCAGAACAGCATGTCACAAGAATTTTATTCAAGGTTGCTGTTGAACTCGGAAAGCTGTCCCATATGCTTGCGGCATCTCATGAGGTTGATTCCGAAACACTTCGTCAGCTCCATGCAATGTGCGTGAGTGAAGTCCGGAAGATAAACGGAATCATTGATTACGAAGATGCCGTGAAATTTCAGAAAGAGTGATTTCTATGCCGAAAATTATTGTCACGAGCCGTTATCTAAAAAGCAGTTCAAAACAGAAATCAAATTATGTAAAGTATATCGCTATCAGAGAAGGTTCAGTTGCTGTGAAATCGAACAATGCGAATTCACCTGTTACTTCCAAGCAGCAAGCGTTGATTGCTTCTTTGATAAAAGATTTTCCGGAAAGCAAAAAATCTTTTGCATACAGCAACTACACATCCAATTCGACTCAGCAAAAAGCTTCCGTGTTGATTTCAGAAATTCTGGAACACAATGCAGACCGTATCGCCACCAGAGAAAATTATGTTGGCTATCTGGCAAAACGACCAGGTGCAGTCAAGTTCGGAACACATGGACTGTTTTCGCAGGAAAACACTCCGATTGATCTGAATGCTGTCATGAAAGAAGTCGGCAATCATACTGGAAATGTCTGGACACATGTGGTTTCACTTCGCAGAACTGATGCACAGCGGATGGGCTATGACAATCTGACTGCATGGAGAGAACTTGTCAAACGGCAGATTCCGAACATCGTAAAACAGTCTAAGATAGATCTCGCCAATCTGAAATGGTATGCTGCCTTTCATGATAAGGAAACCAATCCGCATGTGCATATTATTATCTACTCAACCAATCCGAAAGAGGGATTCCTCACAAAACAGGGCATTGAAAAAATCAGAAGCGGCTTTGCAAATGACATCTATCATGATGCATTATATCATCTGTACGGACAGCAGACGGATGTGCGTGACCAACTGAAAAATCTGTCTTCAGACCTGATGAAAAAATTGTCAAAACAGATTTCTGCAAATCAGAATCCGGATGCAGAACTGCTCCGGCTTATCAGCCTGCTGTATCAGCAATTATCAGAAGCAAAAGGAAAAAAGGTGTACGGCTACCTCAAGCCGAAAGTCAAGAAAACTGTTGATTTGCTATTTGCACGGCTCGCACAGAACGAAACTATTCAACAGATGTATTCACAATGGTGTGCAATGGAACAGGCGAAGCATGATGTCTATTCTTCTGCAAAGGTGGATTTTCCGGAACTGACTGACAATCCGGAATTCAAGTCCGTGAAGAACATGATTGTGAAAACAGTTTCCGCTATGAAAATCATAACACCGCCCGAAACAAAATTTTTCTTTGAACCGAATGAATCAGAACCGGAAGAAATTTCTGACTTTAAAAGTGAGTTCATCAATACGGACACAGCTTACAAAATAGAATGGTCGAAAAAATATAAACTAGCCTGTCAGCTATTTCATAAGAAAGAAAAATCAGAAGAAGAAAAACAGAAGTGTCTGAAACTGTTTAGAGCTGAAGCAAATACCGGAAATGTGCTTGCTCTGTATGAGTTAGGAAAGCTGTATGCTTCTGATTTTTTCGGAGAGTCAGACAAAGAGAAATCACAGGAATACTATGCAAAGGCAATGAAAGGTTTTTTAGATTTGGAAAAGCTCGAATCCAAAATGAAAAATAATATCCAATATCGTATCGGAAAAATGTTTCAGAATGGACTCGGCACAGAGAAAGATGTCTCCAAAGCAACCAAATTTTTTGAAAGAGCCGCTGAAAGCAAAAATCACTGGGCAGAGTTCCAGCTTGGCAGAATCTTTCTGTTCGGTGCAGACGGAATCGAACCAGATCGACAGCAGGCAGTCGAATGGCTGAAACTGTCCGCAGAACATGGAAATTCCTATGCACAGAAGATGCTTGATAATATAGAACAGTATCAAAATCAGATGCTCACTGATACAGCATTCAGTTTATTTGTGAATCTAAGCGACTACGACCAGACCGGACAAACCCTCCAGTCACATATCGACAGCAAACTTCGCCGAATAATACAAAGAAAGAAAATGGAACTGGGTATTAAGGATGATCAATTACCAGTACAAAATTATTAAAAACAGGTATTCCAGAATAATAGTTCTGATACACCTGTTTGCTTTCGTAAATTTTCTCAAATTTGAGAAACCAATTCTTGACTTGTTAATATGCTAA
>CAMWTO010000040.1 GCA_947177205.1 uncultured Ruminococcus sp.
AATTTGTTCTGTTTTCACAAGATTGTAAAAAAAGGCAAGATATGCTTGCAAAATTTTTGCTTTTATAGTACAATAATAAGTGAATTCTGATTTTTTTGGAGGCATTAAATATGACGCTGAAACTTAACAAAAATTATCTGGAAAATTTTGTCAAGCCGGACGAACTTGCTGGCATCAAAGCACAGGTAGAAACTGCTGCACAGACGCTCCATGCGAAAAACGGACTCGGCAAGGATTTCCTTGGCTGGGTGGAACTTCCTACAAATTACGATAAAGAAGAATTTGCACGAATTCAATCTGCTGCAAAGAAAATTCAGGAAAATTCTGATATTCTCATCGTGATCGGCATTGGCGGTTCTTACCTGGGTGCAAGAGCTGCAATTGAATTTTTAAAATCGCCGTTTTATAACAACATGCAGAAAGATACGCCGGATATTTATTATGTCGGCAATAATATCAATCCGACTTATCTGAATGAAATTCTGGCAATCTGCGAGGGCAAGGATATTTCCGTGAATGTGATTTCCAAATCCGGCACAACCACAGAACCAGCGCTTGCATTCCGTGTATTCAAAAAACTGGTCGAAGAAAAATATGGCAAAGAAGAAGCAAAGAATCATATTTTTGCAACGACAGACAAGGCAAAGGGCACACTGAAAGAACTTTCCGACGCTGAAGGCTATGAAACTTTTGTTGTTCCGGATGATGTCGGCGGCAGATTCTCCGTTCTGACGGCAGTAGGACTGCTCCCGATTGCAGTTGCTGGCTGTGACATTGCACAGCTTATGGCAGGTGCACGGCAGGCACAACAGGACTACATGGCAGATTTCGATCAGAACGACTGCTACCAGTATGCGGCGCTGAGAAACATTCTCTACAGAAAGGGAAAATCTGTCGAAATGCTGGTTTCTTACGACCCGGCATTTGCGATGATGTCCGAATGGTACAAACAATTGTTCGGTGAGAGCGAGGGCAAGGATAACAAGGGTATCTTCCCGGCATCCGTTGTGTTCTCCACGGATCTGCATTCCATGGGACAGTTTGTTCAAGAGGGTTCTCGTGTAATGTTTGAGACAGTTGTGGACATCAAGCAGCCGAAACAGGATTTCTATCTTGAAAAAGAAGAAGACAATCTGGACGGCTTGAATTTCCTGTGCGGTCAGAATATGTCCGTTGTCAACAGAAAGGCATTTGAGGGCACAATCCTGGCACATACAGAAGGCGGCGTTCCGAATATGATTCTGGAACTGAAAGACTGCTCTGAATTCAGCCTGGGCTATCTGATTTATTTCTTTGAGAAAGCCTGCGCTGTTTCCGGCTACATTTTGGGTGTGAACCCGTTCAATCAGCCCGGCGTGGAAAGCTACAAATCCAACATGTTCGCATTACTGGGCAAACCGGGTTACGAGGGCGCAAAGGCAGAACTGGAAGCCAAACTCGGCTATTAATTTAAATATAATATATTATTATCAAAAAATAATATTATTATTTAAAATTTTTAAAAAAATTACTAAAAAAGGAGCTTTTTGACTATGATTCAGATTATCACCGGAAGAAAAGGCACAGGCAAGACCAAAAACCTGATCGACAAAATCAACACGGCTGTCACAGAGACAAACGGCTGTCTGGTTTGCATTGAAAAAGGCGAAACACTCAGACGCTCCATCAGCTACAAAGTCCGCTGGGTCGGCGTGGAACAGTTTGATATTGCAGGCTATGAAAATTTCTATGGCTTCATTGCCGGAATGCTCGCAGGCAATTATGACATCAAGGAAATTTTCGTGGACGGCATTCTCAAAATCGGCGGTGCGGATTTTGATGCACTCGGTGCAATGTTCGCAAAGATTGACGCTTTGACCGGCAAAGACACTATGGTGACATTCACAGTTTCTGCGGACAACGACGACCTGCCGGAATCCGTGACAAGATATTTATAATTTTATTATAAATATTAAAAAATCCCCAAAGCCGGTTGCACAGATAGCCGGCTTTTGGTGAAAATCTGCTGATTTTTCTAAATTTTTGAAAAACACTTGACAAATCAGTTTTTTTTCGCTATAATAATATTTGTGATGCTTGATGCGCTTGAAAAATAAAGAGTAAAAAACAAAGAACGGGGAAGATCAGTTATGATAATGCAGATCAAGAAATTGTTGAATATTCCCGGTACTCGTGAAGAGTTTGATTTCACTGTGCCGGAAGAACGTCTCGCCCTCGTGCGCAGTTGTGAGTTTGCCTCGCCTGTACAGGTAACCGGCAGTATTGCCAACCATGCCGGCGTTGTCACGCTCTCCCTGCATATTTCCTTTTCTTTGCTTGTGACCTGTGACCGTTGTCTGAAACAGACTGTGCAGGCGTTTTCTTACAATCCGGAACATATTGTCGTGAGACGTCTGGAAAATCCGGAAGAAGACGAGGAAAATTATATCATCGCAAAAGCGGAAAGCATTGATCTTGCAGAAATCGCTCTGTCTGATCTGCTGCTGGAACTGCCGACCAAAATGCTCTGCAAGGAAGACTGCAAGGGCTTGTGTCCGGTGTGCGGCTGTGATAAGAACACGACGGAATGCAACTGCATGAGCCAAATACTATTTGAATGATAGAATATGAGGGAGGTGTCTTAAAATGGCAGTACCAAAGAGAAAAACTTCGAAAGCAAGAAAAAACAAGAGACGCAGTGCCGTCTGGAAGCTCGATGCCCCGGCAATGTGCAGATGCGACCACTGCGGTGAGCTGAAAGCTCCGCACAAAGTCTGCAAAAACTGCGGTTTTTACAAAGGCGTAGAGGTTCTGAAGATGGAAGTTCTGTAAGAACAGAAACAGGCGGAGAGAGGCGAGACCTCTCTCTGTTTTTATTTTATAATAATTTTAATTAATTTTCAGAAAGGCGGTGCAATTTTGGTTTGACTGAAATTACTGGCGTGATCCGGAATTCCCCGGCAGAAAAAGCTGGCATCCGGGTCGGCGAATTTTTAATCTCGATTAATCAGCATCCTGTCAGAGATGTTCTGGATTATATGTTCTATGCGTCGGAAACGGAAATTTCTCTTGTGATTCAGGATCTTGCACAAAATCAGCGTGAAATCAGAATTCTGAAAGACGAATATGATGACATTGGTCTGGAATTTGCTAGTTTCCTGATGGACCAGAAACAAAGCTGTCGGAACAAATGCGTGTTCTGTTTCATTGACCAGATGCCCCCCGGCATGAGAGAAACTTTATATTTCAAGGACGACGACGCAAGACTGTCTTTTTTACAGGGCAATTACGTCACGCTCACGAACATGACACAGGAAGACGTTGACAGAATTATCCAGATGAAATTAAACATGAATGTTTCTGTGCACACAACTAATCCGGATTTGCGCTGTCAGATGATGCAGAATCGTTTTGCAGGTCAAAAATTAGATTATCTATGGCAGATGGCAAATGCCGGCATTCAGCTTAACTGCCAGATTGTTCTCTGTCCGGGACTGAATGACGGTTCAGAATTGGAACGGACACTTCGGGATCTGGGCAAGATGCTTCCACACCTGACAAGCGTTGCTGTTGTTCCGGTGGGATTGTCCAAATTCCGGGAAAATCTCTATCCCCTGACAATATTTAATAAGAAAACTGCCGGAGCGGCAATTGATTTAATTCAACGTTTCCAGACGGAATTTTTAGAAAAATTCGGCACAAGAGCTGTATTCCCGTCTGATGAATTTTTTCTGCTTGCGGAACGGGAAATCCCGGCTGCGGATTACTATGAGGACTATCCCCAGTATGAAAACGGCGTGGGGATGCTGCGTTCTCTTGCAGATGAATTTGAAATGGCGCTTGCAGATCTGACAGAGAAACATTTGATGAAAAATCCTCGGAAAATTTCGATTGCAACGGGCGTAAGTGTCTATCCGTTTCTAAAAAATCTGATTCGAAAAGCAGAACAGAAATTGCCAGGACTGATATGTCAGGTTTTCTGTATCAGAAATTATTTTTTCGGGGAAAGTATTACTGTGACTGGACTGCTTACGGCACAGGATATTATAACACAATTAAAAAATCAGGATATTGGCGAAGAATTGTTATTATCCTCCAGTATGACACGCTGGGACAAAAATATCTTCCTGGATGATTACACAATCCAGGATGTCGAAAAAGCATTAGATACCAGAATCCGGCTTGTTGAAAATGACGGCTACGATTTGCTGGATGCAATTTTAAATATTTAAAAATTTTTTTAATTTAAAACAGGAGGGAAATTTTATGCCTTTACCCGTTGTTGCCGTTGTCGGCAGACCGAACGTCGGAAAATCTACACTATTTAATAAACTCGTCGGACAGAGAATTTCCATTGTAGAAGATACGCCCGGTGTCACCCGTGACAGAATTTATTCTAAATGCGAATGGCGTGAACATAAATTCATGGTTGTCGATACCGGCGGTATTGAACCCAAAGAAGATGACAAAATGCTCACGCTTATGCGACAGCAAGCGGAACTTGCTATCTCTCATGCGGATGTGATTGTATTCGTAACGGATGTGCGAACCGGTGTCACTGCGAATGATTACGCTGTAGCGGATATGCTTCAGAAAAGTGGGAAACCTGTTGTACTTGCCGTGAATAAATGCGATACACTCGGACAGATTCCCATGGAAATTTATGAATTCTATAATCTCGGAATCGGCGAACCGTTTCCGATTTCATCCGTTCACGGTCACGGTACGGGGGATATGCTTGACGAAATCATCAGCCATTTCCCGGACGATGCCGGACAGGATTACGACGAATCCGATATTAAAGTGGCTGTGATCGGAAAGCCGAACGCCGGAAAATCTTCCCTGATTAACCGGATTGCCGGAGAAGAACGTGTGATTGTCTCTGACATTGCCGGGACAACCCGTGACGCAACGGATACGATCATAGAACGTGGCGAAAAGCGTTTTGTCTTTATTGATACGGCTGGCATCCGAAAAAAATCCAGAATTACAGAACGTGTGGAACATTTCAGCGTCCTGAGAGCTTACATGGCAGTCGACAGAGCGGATGTGTGTGTCATCATGATTGACGCCACTGCCGGCTTTACAGAACAGGATTCCAAAGTTGCCGGTTATGCCCATGAACAGGGAAAAGCCTGCATTGTAGCAGTTAACAAATGGGATGCTGTGGAAAAAACGGACAAGACCATGCAGGAATACCGGAAGAAACTGGAAAATGATTTCGGTTTCATGTCTTATGTGCCATTTATTTTTATCTCAGCAAAAACCGGACAGCGTGTAGAAAAATTATTTGATCTGATCCATCATGTCTACGAACAGAATTCCATGAGAATCAGCACCGGCATGTTAAACGACGTTCTGGCGTATGCCGTGGCGAGAGTCCAGCCGCCGTCTGACAAGGGACGTCGGTTAAAAATTTACTATATGACGCAGGCATCTTCCAAACCGCCGACATTTGTATTATTCGTCAACCGTTCCGACCTGTTTCATTTTTCTTATCAAAGATATATCGAAAATCAGATCCGGACGACATTCGGACTGGATGGCACGCCCGTGAGATTTATCATTCGGGAACGCAACCGAAAAGACGATTAATCACGGAGGCAGTATTTATGATCTTTTTAGCATGTGTCATTGCACTGGCACTTGGTTATCTGCTCGGGAGTATCAATTCAGCGATTCTGACGGTGAAATTACTCAAACATGAAGACATCCGAAATTTTGGCAGCGGCAATGCCGGACTGACGAACACGCTCCGTTGCTTCGGAAAGGGCTGTGCCGTCCTGACACTGATCGGAGATCTTGGCAAGGGTGTTCTTGCCGTATTCCTGAGTAGACTTTTTGCAACTTTGCTGATGCCCCCGCCTTTTCCTTACGCCTCGTTGCAAATCCCCGGAACTGATGATCCGGATTTATACATGATTGGCTGCCTGGCAGGAATTGCTGCAATCCTAGGACATGTTTTTCCTCTGTATCATCAGTTCAAAGGCGGTAAGGGCGTTCTTGTAGGTGTGTCCATTTTCCTGATTTTGGACTGGAAAATATTTTTAATTTTAATCGGCATTTTTGCTGTGATACTAGCAATTTCCAAATACGTCAGCTTATCCTCCATTATTGCCACAGCGTGCTGTCCGTTCGCAACACTCATCATGCAATATTTCTGGCATCCGGAATACACTCTCACGGAACTGCTCGTACATTTCGGCTTACAGTGTATCATGGCAGGCATGATTATTTTCATGCACCGTTCTAATATTGAAAGACTCAGAGCCGGGACAGAACGGAAATTAGGAGAAAAAAAATAAATATCAAAATATTCCTGTAATATTTTATCTGAATCTGTTACTAACAAATAAAATGACAAACAGAAAGGCATGTGATACTTATGGCGGATATTGCAATTTTAGGTTCTGGCGGATTCGGTCTTGCCCTCGCCGTGATGTGCCGGAATATGGGGCATGATGTGACTGTCTGGTCAAAATTTCCCCAGGAGATCCAGGAAATTCAGAAAACCGGCGAACTTGCCGGGAAACTTCCGGGCGTAAAGATCCCATCGGATATTATTCTGACAGAACAAATTTCCTGCGTGTCCGGGAAAGATGTTGTCTTAATCGGTATCCCCACGCCGTTCGTCCGGAACGTCGTACGGGAGGCAGCTCCTTTCCTGATCCCGGACACCATTCTTGTGAATACATCCAAAGGACTGGAATCCGGGACTTACAAACGCATGAGCGAGGTCATTCACGAAGAATGTCCGTCCAATCCGATTGTCGTCCTGACAGGTCCGTCTCATGCGGAAGAACTCTCCAGAGGAATCCCCACAACAGTCACCGTTGCAGGCGAAAATGTCCGCAATGCCGAATATATCCAGGATATTTTCACTTCCGGGACGCTCCGGCTCTATGTCAATGCGGATGTGATCGGCTGCGAGATCGGCGGTGCAATGAAGAATATCATGGCACTTGCCGCCGGTATCAGTGATGGATTAGGTTTCGGCGACAATACAAAAGCCGCCCTCATGACAAGAGGAATTCACGAAATTACGGCACTCGGCTTACAGCTTGGTGCGGAAATGGACACGTTCTCCGGATTAAGCGGTCTGGGAGATCTGATTGTGACATGCACCAGTATGCATAGCCGCAACCGAAGAGCAGGCATTCTGATCGGACAGGGCATTTCTCCGGCGGATGCCGTGAAACAAATCGGTACAGTAGAAGGCTATTACTGCTGTGAAGCCGCCTATGGATTCGCACAGAAACTGGGCGTTTCCATGCCGATTACGGAAGAATTATATCATGTTCTGTTTGCACACGGCGACGTCCGAGCGTCCATGCGCAAATTAATGGGCAGACCAAACCGCCACGAATGTGAACATTATCTAACAGCAGAACAATTAGAAAAATTAAGGCAGGTGTAAGCAAGAATGCGCAAAAAACAAACCGCTTTTCTGGCAAGTCTGATACTTCTGGCACAGACCGGATTCTGTGCTTGTCAAAAAGACAATTCTGATTCTCAAAAAAGATCTGATTCACTGATGGAAAACTCTGCACAGATAGAAACTGTTTTATCTACAGAATCCCCGGTCATCCTGCCGGATCTCAGCGCAGAATTTTCCACCTGGCAGAAAGCCTATGCTGTCTATATTGATTATCTGATCCAAAAAAATCCGGATCCGGAATTTGCTAAAAATAACTATCGCTTTGCATTGATCCAACTGGATGACGATCCAGAACAGATTCCGGAACTGTATTTTTTAAGCTGTTCGGATGCAATCGGCGAATCTGTTGCAACCTGGCATGAGAAACATCTTGTCACGTTAGGATTATCTAATACAAGCGCCGCAGATTATATTGAAAAATCCAATCTGCTGTATCATCATCCTTCCAAGGCAACCAATTCCCCTGCGACAGTCTATGCATTAAGAAACGGCGTGTTTGAGAAAATTGCATCCGGCGCTTACTGGTGGGACAGCGCAAAAGCCAATAATGACAAAATCGAAATGGACAGCCGGAACCGTCCGGCAAATGCCTACGAATGGGAGGGCAAATCCGTATCAGAACAGGAATTTGACCAGAATTTAAATGCTGTTTATGATACAGAGCGGAGCATCCGACCGCAGGAATGGTATCCCGTGGACGAAATTTTGTCCGTTCTGGAAACCGGAATGCATACATCTGCGGAACATCGCTATGAATTTATCACGGCAGATGTATCCTGGACGGAAGCACAAGCATTGTGCCGGGAAAACGGCGGTTATCTTGCTGTCATCACAGCGCCCGAAGAACGCCGGACAATTCTGGAACAGCTCGAAGAACAGAATCTGACAGAAAGTTTATTTTTCGTGGGCTATCAGGTCAATCCGGAACGTTGGATTCTGGCGGATCAGAGCGAAATCCCTGCCGGGAATTTAATTAATTTCTGGGAGTATCAGGCACCGGATTATAGTTTTATTGAACCGGAATTTGAAACACAGGAATGTGGGATTTTAAAATATTATCCGGAAACAGATCAAATCTATTTATTTGCCGCACCGGATGAATTAATCTCCACACTGCCGGAATATGCTGGAAAGATCGGCTATGTCTGCGAATATGATAATTAATTATTAGCAATTAATAAAATTACAAGACCGGATCATGCAGAATAGTTGTGTCCTGCACCCGGTCTTGTCAAATATATGGAGGGTTTTTAATGGATCTACTGGAAAGAATCACAGACTTTCAGCCTGATACAGAACAGGAATCTATTTCTAAAAACAGACTGATTTCCTTGATGAAGCAATATCAGAACCAGATACTTGACAGAGATTGTCCGGCTGGACATATCACCTGTTCCGGGATCATTCTCTCACCGGATCTGCAACACACACTGATGGCGTATCATTTGATTTACCAGTCTGTTGGATGGATCGGGGGACATGCGGACGGTGATCCGGATCTGCTTGGCGTGGCACTCCGGGAAGCCAAAGAGGAAACATCCGTAAAAGAAGTTTATCCCATTTCCGGAAAAATTCTGTCACTGGATGCTTTGCCCGTCCCGGAACATGAAAAACATGGAAAAATTGTCCCGGCGCATTTGCATTATAATATCACTTACGGACTGATTGCCCCCGAAAATCAGAAAATTGCCGATAAACCGGATGAAAACAGGAATGTGCAGTGGATTCCTGTTGAAAAAATACCCGAACTCTGTACAGAATCTCATATGATTCCTATTTATCAGAAAATTATCAGCCGTATGAGGAACATCCGAAATCAAAAACAAGAAATTCTGCCGGAAATTGTTGCGCCGTTACTGGCTTGGTATCAGGAACACAAACGAGATCTGCCCTGGAGAAAAGACACAGATCCGTATCATGTGTGGATTTCAGAAATTATGCTCCAGCAGACCAGAGTGGAAGCCGTAAAACAGTATTATATCCGGTTTCTGAACGCTCTGCCGGATGTCCGATCGCTTGCGGAATGTCCCGAAGAAAAATTATTAAAGCTCTGGGAGGGTCTGGGATATTATAACCGTGTCCGGAATATGCAAAAGACGGCAAAAATTCTCATGACAGATTATCAGGGAGAATTTCCGGAAGATTATGATAAAATCCGGGCACTCCCCGGAATCGGGGACTATACGGCTGGGGCAATCTGTTCTATCTGTTTCGGGATGTCCACACCTGCCGTGGATGGGAATGTACTCCGGGTTATGGCAAGAATCCGGGAAGATTTCCGGAATATTCTGAACCAGAAACTGAAATCTGAACTGACTGCACAGCTTGCCAGAATCTACACACCGGAGAACAGCAATTTTTTAACACAAGCATTCATGGAACTCGGTGCAATAGTCTGCATTCCGAACGGAAGACCGGCTTGTAAAATCTGTCCATTGAAAGAAATCTGCATGGCAAAGAAAAATTTCAGTACTTCCCTGCTCCCTGTCCGGATTAAAAAACAGAAACGGAAAACAGAGAAAAAAACAGTGTTTATTTTAATTGCCGGCAATCCGGCGCAAAATCCAGAATCCTGCCGGATTGCCATCCGGAAACGCCCCGAATCCGGATTATTAGCCGGATTATGGGAACTGCCGAATCTGGAAAATTTTCTGACACCAGAAGAAGCTGTTTCACAATGCAGTGCTTGGGGAAGCAAGCCGAAAGAATTTTTAAAAATTCTGCCGAAAAAGCATGTTTTCACGCATATCACCTGGGATATGCAGGGCATTTACCTGGAATGTGAACCGGATTTAAATTCAGAATTTCTCTGGATTACGCCGGAACAATTACATGCAGCATATTCCTTGCCGACAGCATTCCGGATTTTTCTGGAAAATTTATTTTAATTATTTTAATAATTCCTGCCTGAGATATAATAATAATTTCTTTTCCCGGCGTGACACCTGCACTTGTGTCATGCCGAGTTTTTCTGCCGTCTTTACCTGGGTGAAATTCTGATAATAGCGCAATTCCAATAATTTCCGGTCTTGCGGCGCTAATTGATTCATCACCTGCTGTAATGCCAGGCTGTCGCTGATTTTTTCGTCCGGCGCTTCTACGGCAATATCCATCTGACTTTCATTCTCATCCGGCGCTGTCAGGGAAATCACCGGACTGACGGCACACAATGCCATGGAAATATCTTCCACAGATGCCCCTGCCCGCTGTGCCAGAACACTCAAAGGCGGTTCAATCCCTGTTTCCTGCAAAATTTTTTCCCGGATCTGCTGTACTTTCATGGCAAGTTCTCTCAGCCCTCTGGATACATGAACAACACCATTCTCCCGGAACAGTCTCTTGATTTCTCCCAGAATGACCGGGACGGCATAAGTTGAGAACTGCACACCACGTTCCGTGTCGAATGCCCTTGCCGCCTTGACAAGTCCCTCACACCCGGCGGAATACAATTCTTCATAAGCAATTCCCCGATTCCGGAAACGGTTAGCGCACAGGTGAACTAATCCCAGATGATCTTCCGGCGCAGGACGCTGCGGATTATTCTTCTGCATGGATCTGCCGGAGCTGACGGCGCATAATTAACGTTGTGCCATGATCCGGAGTGCTCCGGACACGCAGATCATCCGTAAATTCCTGCATAATCGCAAATCCCAGTCCTGCCCGTTCCTCCTCCGGTGCAGAGGTATATAACGGCTGCATAGCCTGGGGAATGTCCGGAATGCCGCAGCCTTTGTCTGAAATTTTTATGTAAAGCATTCTGTCCGGGAGCATTCTTAAACAGACGGACACGTTACCGGTAGCGTTCCGGTAGCCGTGGACAATTGCATTGGTAACGGCTTCCGAAATAACAGTTCTTAAATCTGCTAATTCCTGTGCAGTGGGATCAGCCGGGATCAGGAATGCAGACAGCGCCGACCTGGCAAGCGCTTCATTGGCAGAAACTGCCGGGAATGTGCATTTAAATTCATTGATGACTTTCATAACTCAGCAACCTCCTCAGGCGAATGAATCTGAATCCGGGCAAGCCGTTCCATGCCGGCAAGGCGCAGAACTCTGGCAATGTGCGGCGGTGGATTTCTCAGAATGATTTCGCCGCCCAGGGGCTGTAGAATCTTGTAGCGACCCATAATCAGCCCAATTCCGGAACTGTCCATAAACGTGACATTCTGGAAATCCAGGATCAGGATGCGAGGCATATGGGCATAGAGCGCCGTGTCAATTTCCGCACGGATTCCGGAGGCGTGATGATGATCGATTTCCCCGGTAAGTTCCACAGACAGTTGTGATTCCTGTAGGTCATAAGCAATCTGCATTGTAAAAAAAGCTCCTTTCTGAATTTTTATAATTTATTATAGCATACCGGGCATGTCGGAAAAGGCAGAAAGAAAAGAAGTGATTTAAAAAATTTAAAAATAAAAAACTCTCAAAGAATCTAAATTATTCTCTGAGAGTTAAACATGAATTAAAAAAATTTTAAAATTTAGTAATTGCTGATTTGTTCTCCGGTTAATTTTCCATCCCGGATGCCTGTGATCTTCACTGGATGAATTTCTCCACGAAAATGCTCTCCCGGATTCGCAGGAACTTCCACAAGCATGTAATTCTCTGCATGGCCGGTATGATAATCCGGATGTTTCTGCCGTTCCCACAGCACATAGAATATTTTGCCGATACAGGATTTTAAATAATTTTCGTGAAGCTGTCCGGAAAGCTGATTGAGTTGTTCCGCACGGTTTTTCTTGACCGACTCCGGAATTTGTTCCGGCATCCCGGCGGCAAAAGTCCCCGGTCTTGGGGAATACCGGAAAATATGAATCTGACTGAACTGAATTTTTTTCACAAATTCCAGTGTTTCACAAAACTCCTGTTCCGTCTCGCCAGGAAATCCCGTCATCAGATCTGTTGTCACAGCACAGCCCGGAAATAATTTCCGGATTTTTAAAATTAATGTTTCATAATCTGCACAAGTATAATTCCGGTGCATCGCTTCTAAAATCCGGTCACAGCCGCTCTGCACGGAAATATGAAAATGCGGCATGAATGCCGGAATTTCCTGCAATCCCTTCAGGACGGCATTCGTGAGTCCGTCCGGTTCAAGAGAACCAAGCCGGATTCTGGGAATTCCTGCATCTGCAAGGCACTTCACAGCATCCACAATGGACAGCTCCGTGCCCATGCCGTAACATGCCAGATTAATCCCACAAAGAACGACTTCCGGATAATGTTTTAATTGCTCTGCTTTTTTTGCAATTTCCGGCAATCCCAGAGAACGACAGCGTCCACGTGCATAAGGAATAATACAGTAGGAACAGAACCGATTACAACCGTCCTGGATTTTCAGGAAAGCCCTGGTATGTGTCGGATCAGAACCCTGCGGCAGAGACTCGAACATTTCTCCGGACGCAAAAGGCTCATAAGCGTTGATAAATTCTCCTGCATCCAGGAAATTCCGGAGCAATGCCGGGATCTGCATCCGGTTTTTTGTGCCAAGAACCAGATCAATTCCGGGGATATTCGCAGCATCTTCCGGGAATGCCTGCACATAACAGCCAGTAAGCAGGAACACAGCGTTTGGGGGAGCTTTTACACGGAGTTTCCGGACTGCCTGCAACATACGCTGATCGCCGGACGCTGTCACAGTACAGGAATTCAGAATTACAGCATCTGCTGTTTCCGGCTGATCCGTGATCGTCCATCCGTCCTGTTTCAACAGAGCGGCAATGCTCTCTGTTTCCGTGGCATTGACTTTACAGCCGAAATTCTGTAAAAAAGCATTTAAATTTTTTAAATTTTCCAAATTTTTCAGATCCCTTTCAGAATATTTTTATCATTATAGCACATTCTCCGGATCTCTGTCAAGTATTGTCAAGCATTTCAGATCTCTATCAAACATGTATAGAATATTCGCAGTTCCGAGAATTGTATTTTACAAAACGCTGAATTTTAAAAATAGCTCTTGACAAAATCCTGAATTTGTGTTATGCTGTAGGTGCAGTGAGAAAAAGCTGTACACAAGGAAAAAAGAGAAAGAAAATTCCGAAACATTCCGGAGAAATTCCGGAAAAGAACAAGAGATTTTAAGGAGGCTTGGTTTTATGACAGAAACAAAAATCAAACTGAACACGTTCATTGACGTGCAGGCATTCGTGAATGTCATTATGACATTCGGCTTTGACATTGATCTGGTGTCCGGTCGTTACATCGTGGATGCAAAGTCCATCATGGGTATCTACAGCCTGGATCTGTCCAATCCGATTGTACTTCGTGCACACACGGAAGACGCAGAGGATCTGTTCTCTGCAATTGACAAGTATATTGTAAAATAAATTTTTGATAAAAAACTTGTCAGGCAACAAGACAGCAAGAAAAACACAAGAGAAAGAACCCAGAAATATAAACATATATCAGATATTCTGCAAACAGAACAAGCGAACTGCTTCCGGCGGTTCGCTTGTTCTTCTTATTGGTTATTTGATTTAAATTTAAAATTAATTTTAAATGCTTTCAGACCATAGTTTCCTGAATTTTTCAAAGAATGCCGGGAATCTTCCCTGTTCCTGGTTGGTTCTCTTGTACTGGAATACCAGAGAACGCTTTTCAGAAAAATCGGAAACGGCAATCTCCACAAGTTTTTCCTGATCCACAGCATCTTTCATACTGGATCTGTATGCAAACAGAATTCCCATTCCTGACGATGCCAGTTCACATAAGCAATTATCGCTTCCGGCAGTGATCTTGTCAGCGAATGACTCCGGGAATGCGTCCCGTTCTGTCAGACAGTTTTCCAGAATTCCTCTTGCAGATGTCCCCGGATTTTGTAATAACAACGGATTTACAAATAATTCTTCCAGTTTGCAGTGATGATACTTTGCAGCAAGTTCCATCCCGGCATAAATGGCAAACGGCACTTCTCCCACGGATTCCGCCTGAAAACGACTGTCCTGATAGCAGGCATCCGTCAGCACAAGATCTAAATCACTATTATTGAGCATTGCCAGCAATTCCGGTGTGTCACGGATCACAAGTGAAATTTTCCCAAAACCGGCTTTCATCATTTTCGCCGTAATTCTGGTAACAGCAGTTTCTCCCAACTCTCCCGGGCAACCCAGACGAAGCAATTCTTCTTCCTGCCCTATGCGCTGTAGATCTGAGACAATTTTTGCGCTCATTCTGGTCATTTCCTCGGCATGTGCCCGAAGATATTCCCCTGCCTGTGTCAGACGGAGCGTTTTAGATTCATAATGAAATAAAATGCAGTGATACTTCTTCTGCAAATGTTTGATATGCTGTGTCACAGAGGGCTGTGTGATATTAAGCATTTTGGCGGTCTGTGTATAACTTCTGGTTTCACAAAGCGTCAGGAACGTAGCAATCCGGAAATCCAACATAGATAATCTCTCCTTAATTTCATTATTTTAAATTATTTGAAATTAAATATTGTAAGCTATTAATTATTTTACACAATTTTGATGAATTTGTCAAGTGTTTTTTGTGAATCATTTATTATTTTTTAACTACTCATGTATATCCCTTCTTTTTCAGAATTTTTAAGAATACACCCCGATTTTTAATACCCGTTTCATTCATT
>CAMWTO010000041.1 GCA_947177205.1 uncultured Ruminococcus sp.
TGATAGATGTGTATTATAAAAATCAACAAATTGATCAAAGCAAAAGTAATTATGTCCGTTTTCTTCGTAGAGAACAAAACTGAAACGAGGATTGTTATTATATTTTTCATAAAATAAATCGTAACCATATGCAGTTGGAACAGTATCATCATCTTGACTGTGTACTATCATAATATCTGCTTCTGTATTTTCCATACCGTCCATTGCGCTATTAGAAGCATATTCACCAAATTTAATACATTCATGCAGTTTCATAAATGGTAACATAATATAAATACCGATGCCAACCTGTTTTTTTCCCTCAAATTCCAGAAGATCGGAAGAATAATTAAAACCTGCACATTCTATCACTGTTTCAATTTCAGGGTGATAGGTAAGAACACTGCAAACGCTGTAGCCGCCCCAGCTATGACCGAACAAGGCAATCGGCAAATTGGGAAATTCAGTATTTTCTTCTACAAATGATATGGCATGATTCAGATCAATTACGCCTTGCGGAAGTCCGCCAATATTTTTGCCTTCGCTTTCACCATTTCCGGTTGCATCATAAGCGAAAACATAATATCCGTTCTGCGCAAAGCAGTCAATGCAGTTCATATAGAAATTATGTCCTCCGCAACCGAAACCGTGAGCAAGGATAATGATGCCTTTCTGATTCTCTCCGGAACTGTACATATATCCTGTTAATTTTTGATTTTTATCAGAACTGAACTTGTATTTTGTACGCTGTAATCCGTCAAAGTCGTCAATATCTATTTCCTGTTCTTCCGAAATTTCAAAACGCCGGTTGAAATTTGCCTGATAGATCATGATGGATAAAATCCAGTCT
This sequence comes from uncultured Ruminococcus sp., assembly GCA_947177205.1. GTDB lineage: Bacteria > Bacillota > Clostridia > Oscillospirales > Ruminococcaceae > UBA3855. The sequence goes on from CAMWTO010000041.1 coordinate 830, forward strand.
TCTACAATAAGAAATACAGCAAGAATACAAAATCTGATAATAAGTATTTTTCTGTTTTTTGTTTTTTTTCGCATTTTTAATATTTCCTTAATAATTATTCCTGGTAATTCTAAAATTTGATGATGATAATAAAACAAACTCCCGGCGAAAAATTCACGATGCCGGGAGCTGTCTGCTATTCAATTGTAAAGTCCGTCTGGAGATTTGAATTGTGCATTGGTCACACACGCCTTTCCTACTAAGGTTTTTTGAATACGAGTTTTACAGCACCTTTCATAATAAATCACATCTTTCAGCAGAGTTTTTGAGAAAATTCTTGATCAGGATATTGAAGTTCTCATTGGAGTACCCTCCATTAGTAAGTAAAAGAAATGAACTATATAAAAGTTTCTAAGCCATGAGATCAGCCTTAGCAGATGGGTTCTGATATGCTGGCTTATTTTAGAAACACAGAAGACATATCAGAACGGGACGGGTTTTCGGCACACCGCAGAATGATGATGTCACGCACATCGCAGGGAGCACTGCCGTTTCACGAACCGGCAGAGGATTTAGAACCTGCTACTTAACTGCGGCTGACGAAACCGCCGTCTGCTGTGAATCCAGGTTTTCCATTGGTTTCGCCTCCTTGACAGGATTTTCGCAATAGTTTAAAAAATATATTGCGAAGAACTGATTTTGAATTGCAATTCTTATCATGATTTTATTATAGCACAAGATTTGTGAAAAGTCAATAGTTTTTTTAAAATTTTTTTGATATTTTTTAGATTTGGTGACTGTTCCAGATTCCGGGCAGCATTTTTGTGGATTCTGCATAAATTACCGGATTTTTTTATCCTGGTTATGCATCAAGAGAATCCACCAATCCCACAAGGTAGTGGAGTACTAGCATGGAGTCGCTCAGATCAATCCTGCCATCCTGGTTGACATCCCCGGCTTTCATTTGTTCGGGAGTGAACTTCTGACATCCGACGTAAATACGGTTCATCTGGATGACATCCGTGATATCAACATTTCCGTTTCCGTCAATATCTCCGGGGAGGTTCTCGGTCGTGTCGGGATAGACTTCCAAGGGGAGAATCACGGCGTCTTTGTAGACGGACGCAAGGATTTTGTCGCCGACATTGCAGGTATTCATGTCAATTTCTGGGGCTTCCGTGTAATAATAAGAAATTTGATAATATTCCTCATCGTTTTCGTCCGTAAAATAAAATTTTATCCGGGAGCGACTTTCATTTTCTTTTCTGGTCAGTGTGAGTTCTTTCGTTTCCAGAACATTCCTGCAATTGCCAAGATATTTAATACTTTCAATATTATCAATAAATAGGGGATCATCTCCAAAGCTATCTATCAAGAAATAGTCTTTGTCAATCAGAAGTATGTCACCATATGCAAAATTTTCTGTTTTTTCTCCCTCTATCGGTTCTGTGAGAGGATTATAGATATTCTCACACATATACTCATCATCAGAGTAGTAATGCAGACAATACCAACTTGGTTCAAATTCAGGATTCACTTTTGAAACAACATAAAATCCTGTTTCGCCGAGTGTTTCGTCAACTGCCGACACAGGCAGATTTCCGACACAGGCACAACAACAGAGTATGCCTGTCAGGAGTGCTAACAGTCTCTTTTTCACTGAAATCATCCTTTCTTTAATAAGAAAAGTTCAAATTGTACATCCCGATTATGCCCCCAGAGTCTCCACCAATCCCACAATGTAGCGGAGCACCTGCATGGAGTCACTCAGATCAATCCTGCCATCCTGGTTGACATCCCCGGCTTTCATCTGTTCGGGAGTGAACTTCTGACGTCCGACGTAAACACGGTTCATCTGGATGACATCTGTGATATCAACAGTTCCGTCTCCGTCAACGTCTCCAGGGAGGTTCTCGATCGTGTCGGGATAGACTTCCAGGGGGAGAATCACAGCATCTTTATAGACAGACGCAAGGATCTTGTCACCGACATTGCAAGTATTCACGTCAATTTCAGGGTCGCCGTTGTAGTAATAGCAAATATAATAATACTCTTCACCGTTTTCATCTGTGAAATTAAATTTGATATGCTCAATGAAATCAAAAGTTTCTTCCTCACCCCAGCAAGCCTGGATTTCTTTGCTTGTCATGGTCAGCTCTTTTGTTTCAAGAATATCCCTGCAATTGCCGAGATACTGGACATTTTCGTATCTTCCAAGACCCCTATTAGGAGGATATATGAACTGTTCCTCAATTCCGGCATCAATCAGGAGAATATCACCATAAACAAAGTTGGAGGGTTTTTCATCAGTGATTGCAGAGGAAATAGGTTCGAAATACACAGTAACATAATTTGCCTCATATACGAACGGGTAATATGTGTTGCGTCGAGTTTCCAAATAAGGATATAAACAGAAATGATTAGAATCCGGATTTACACTTGAAACGATATAAAAATCCGTTTCATTGAACGTTTCATCCACCGCAGATGTGGACAGGCTTCCCACACAGGCACAACAACAGACTGCGCTTGTCAGGAGTGCAAGCAATCTTTTCTTCATCATGATAAAGTCCCCCTTAATTGTAATTTATTACATTGTAACAGATAATTTTTTACTAGTTCAACCTTTTTTTGTAAATAATTTGTAAATTTTAATGCCTAAAAAATCCTCTGCCAAACAGGCAGAGGATGTATATCATCAGTAATATTTATTTCGGATCCGAATTGATCTGATTATGCTCCCAGGGTCTCCACCAATCCCACAATGTAGCGGAGTACTAGCATGGAGTCACTCAGATCAATCCTGCCGTCATGGTTGACGTCTCCGGCTTTAGTCTGTTCGGGAGTGAATTTCTGACATCCGACGTAAACCCGGTTCATCCGGATGACATCCGTGATGTCAACAGTACCGTTTCCGTCAACGTCTCCAGGGAGGTTCTCGGTCGTGTCGGGATAGACTTCCAGGGGGAGAACCACAGTATTTTCATAGACAGATGCAAGGATCTTGTCACCGACATTGCAGGTATTCACGTCAACTTCTGCACCAAGGTTGTAATAGTAATAAGTATAATCATACTCTTCACCATTTTCATCTGTGAAACCAAATTCAATATGATCCAGACAGTTAAAATTTAAATCTTCGTCAAAAAATGAAGTGATGTCTTTTTTTGTTAAAGTCAACTCTTTGGTTTCGAGGACATCCTTGCAATTGCCAATATACTCAGCACTATCAGCATACGTAATATACGTTGGTGGATATGACGTCTGCTTTATAGTAAAAGCATCCATCAGAAGAATGTCACCATAGGAAAAGCCGGATGTTTTTTCGCCAGTAATTGTAACAGAATCTGGATCAAGATAGGTATACCATTGTCTGCCATACACTGCTTTGGAATTACAACGTATATAATAATTCTCTTCCGGATCTGTGTTATTAAAAGTAACAACATAGTAATCTTTTTGATAGAATTTTTCAAGTCCTTCAGTCTTTTCAGCCGATACAGGCAGATTTCCCAAACAGGCATAGCAACAGACTGCGCTTGTCAGGAGTGCTAACAGTCTTTTTTTCATTAAAATCCTCCTTTATGCACCCAGAGTCTCTTCTAGTCCGACAATGTAGCGGAGTACTAGCATGGAGTCGCTCAGACTGATTTTGCCGTCATGGTCGATATCTCCGGCTTTGATCTGTTCGGGAGTGAATTTCTGACATCCGACATAAACCCGATTCATCCGGATAATATCCGTGATATCAACAGTTCCATCTCCGTCAACATCTCCGGGGAGATTCTCGGTCGTGTCGGGATAGACTTCCAATGGGAGAATGACAGCATCTTTATAGACAGACGCAAGGATCTTGTCACCGACATTACAGGTATTCACGTCAATTTCTGGGTCGCCACGATAATAATAGCAAATATAATAATACTCTTCACCGTTTTCATCCGTGAAATTGAATTTAATATGCTCCAGGAAATCCGTATCATAGTACTTAAATTCTTTTTTTGTCAAAGTCAGCTCTTTTGTTTCAAGAATATCCCTGCAATTGCCGAGATACTGCACACTCTCAATGTCCGAAACAGAATGGACAGGCGGATAGCAGTCATCTGTGGAAACTCCTTCATTGTTATTATCAATCAGGAGAATATCGCCATAAGCAAAGCTGGATGGTTTTTCACCGGTGATCGCAGAGGAAACTTCCTGAAAACTTGCATTGATATCCTCTGCTTCATACACAAACGGAAAATTTGTGTTGCGGAGGGTTTCCAGGTAAGAATATACATAGAAACGGTCAAAATCCGGATTGACTTTTGAAACGATATAAAAATCGGTTTCGTTGAAAGTTTCGTCCACAGCAGATGCGGACAGACTTCCCACACAGGCACAGCAACAGATTGCGCTTGTCAAGAGTGCAAGTAGTCTTTTTTTCATAAAAACCTCTCCTTTCCTTAATAAGAAAAATTAGGATTGTTTTGATAAAATTTCTGTATAAGGGGAATTACTCTTGTTCCCCTATTTCTAGTATAATTTCCACCTTTTACAATTCCAATTGCCGTGTAATCGCAATACTCAGTGTTACCTACTTTATATTTTGTGATTGTATAGACTGGTGAGCCACTGTTTCCGTTTGTTTCATCTGTATTATAGTATAGAACAGTATCACGATTATTTTCCTCACCTGTGTAAATTTTTCCAACTCCCTTTGCTATCTTTTTTGCAGTACTGTTGTCTTGTGAAGCCGCATAATCTGGTATGCCTGAAATGTAAATATCTGCATTTGAGAATGCAGGAGCATACGGATCTTTTGTGAGTCCCAAACTAAAATGCGTATACTTGCTCAAATCTTCCTTAACAGTAATTAACGCATAATCACAATAGGGTAAATTCCCAGAACCAACTTCACTTACTTTTGAATAATACTCTTCTGGAATGTGCACTTCCACAGGTGTTATTTTTTCTCCTGTTCGATTTCCGTCTTCATCGTATAAATAGATATTATTTCCTCCATAAGGATTATTCAGAAAATAATAGCCATATTGAAATTCTCCTGCATATTGATTATACACGCAATGTGCTGCCGTTGCAATTTGGTGATCTCCTACGATAAAACCTGTTGAACGAGCAGTTCCTTTGTAGACTTTAGGAGCATCCTGTGTTCCTAATTCTATATTGACAATACCTGTAAATTCAGATTGATTTGTCATGTATTTACGATCATCATCACCAAATACAGTATAGGTGCTAATTGAATTTTCTGCTGTATATGCTTTAGGCAATGACAGCGTATATTCAGTAGTTGTTCCAGTTGCATAAGTATATTTCTTATACTTGGCACTTGTCGGAGCAGATATGGGGGATGGTACGCTAGATACCTTACCACTTGTATAAGACCAAAGACCATCCACAGAACAGCTGTAAGACGAACCAACTGTATAGGCTAGAATACAATATGAATCAGCAAAATTGACAATGCCGTTTGTATCTGCGTCCAGTTGTTTGAAATCTGAAATATATTCAGCGCCTACCATACATCTGTTGAAAAGTACAACATCCCTAATATCAATTTCGCCGTCACGATTGACATCACGAGAATCATAATACCCCGTGGACGCATAAGGTTCGGCGGATTCAGCAAGTTCAGCTGACACCGAAAGCGGTAACATGGTTGCTCCGACACTCATTGCAATAGCTGTCGAAACAACAGTTTTCAACTTGCTTTTTAACTTCAATGTAATCGACTTCCTTTCATGGTTTATAATTTTTGTGTCTCCTCTTGATGTTATTACCATTTTATCATAATACCACAATCAATGCAATCTTTTTTTGTAAATTTTTTGCAAATCTTTTGTAAATTAATTCATAAAATCCCCTGCCAGAACAGACAGAGGATTCATGAGATGAATTATCATAAAATTAACAGTGCTTGTACGATTTCAGATCTGTGTCTGTATCCGCCCTGTTCTCCAGGAGTTTCACTGCCTGGATCATAATGGCACATTCGAGACGTTTCTTTTCCAGTTCACACGAGAGCGTGTGCGCTTCCAGAATGTCCCCCTGATATTGATAATTGTTCGCATTACAGCCGCCGCTGCAATAGAACCTTGCCCAGCAGTCCCGGCATTTGTATTTATTGTAGATATGCGACTGCGCAAATGTTTCTTTCATTTCCAGATTGAATGTTCCCTCATCCAGATTGCCCATTTTGAAATTTTCCATCCCGACAAACTGGTGACAAGGATAAATATCACCTTCCGGAGAAATTGCGACATATTCATTGCCGCATCCACAGCCCTTTAATCTTTTGATTGCGCAAGGACCTGCGTTGAGATCAATCATGAAATGGAAAAAATTGAAATGTTTTCCGGCTCTGTCTTGTGCGAGCAGACGCTGTGCAAGTTTTTCATATTCTGCGGACACAGCAGGCAGATCTGCTTCTGTAAGCGCATAGGGATATTTGCTGTCACTGACAACGGGTTCCACGGAAATCTGATCAAATCCAGCATCATACAAGCTGAATACATCATCTGAGAAATCCAGGTTATATTTTGTGAACGTTCCCCGGACATAGTAGTCCAGATTTTTGTCACGCTGATCCACAAGTTTCTTGAATTTCGGGAGAATCACATCATAACTGCCCTTGCCGTTAGGAGTGGGGCGCATCCGGTCATGAATTTCCTTTCTGCCGTCAATAGATAAGACAACATTCGACATTTCCCGGTTGATAAAGTCTGTATTTTCATCATTCAGGAGCATACCGTTTGTGGTGATCGTAAACCGGAAATGTTTGCCGGTTTCTTTTTCACGGGATCTTGCATAGAGAACCACTTCTTTGACGGCATCGAAATTCATGAGAGGTTCACCGCCGAAGAAATCCAGTTCCAGTTGCTGACGGTCTGCGGATTTTTCAAGCAGGAAGTCAATGGCTTTTTTTCCGGTTTCTACGGACATCAGCTTTCTGCCCGTCCCGAAATCACCCGTGGATGCAAAGCAATACTGACATCTGAGATTGCAGTCATGGGAGATATGCAGACACATTGCCTTAACGGGGGAAGAAGTTGCAAATTTTGCGAATTTTTCATATTCGTCTTCTGAAAACAGAATTTTTTTGGCATGCAATTCCCGGATTTCCTGATAACATTCCTGAATGTCGGATTTTGCGTATTCCGGATTTTTTGTCTGCATGGCATGTAAAATTTCATCCGGACATGTCTCGGAGAACGGCGGCTGAACGAAGTCCAGCAGATCATATGTCATAGAATCCAGAACATGCACACCGCCGCTGTTGACATCCAGTACAAGATTCAGACCGCCAAGCTGATATTTATGAATAGATTTATTAAAATTTTCATTGAGATTCATAATCAGAATTCACCTTTCTAAATTTTCTAAATTTTCTGAATTTTCTGAATTTTTTAAATTTATTACAAGAAATATGCCCTGTATGGGTACAGGGCATTTTTTCCTGAGAAAAATAATGAAATTTTAAATTACTTTTCTTCTTTTTCGCATTTCTGATTTGCAACGGTGCAGGATGTCTTGCAAGCAGACTGACAAGATGCCTGGCATTTGCCGCAGCCGCCTTTTTTTGCACTTTCCACCAGATTTGCCTGATTGAGTGTTACAACATGCTTCATAAAAATTTCCCTCCGTTTCTGTCGGGTGATCAAAATTTATAAATTTTATAAAACCCGTTTTTCTTATTATAGCATATTTCGTCATAGAATGCAAGAGCATTTTCAGAAAAAATTATCCCCGATCGTTATCCCCACATCACTGACATGAAATGTTCTCCCAGTCCGTCCGCATGATTCGTGTACTGAATTGTCTGCATGGCATTGGTATCATCCTGGGCAAAGAGCATTCCGCTGGATTGTGAGAACGTATAGCGTCTGTCAAAATTTTCCGAACGGATGCGGACATTTTCGCCAATATAATCCAATACAAAACAGGTTGTGTGCATAGCATTAAGTCCGGTTACATCCAGAACGCCGTCTGTTTCATAGAGATTATGCAGATTGGAAACCCAGTTTTTCGACAAATTCTGCACGGAAATGATCTGTTCTGACATGCCATCGCCGTTAATATCCGCCGCAATGGGTTTTGACGGCTGATAATACCGGGAAAGATATTCATAGAAAGCATTGGTGACTTCTTTCAGTTCTGCATTGGTCAGATAAATATTAAATACATCTTCCGAGCCGGAAAGTTCTACTAATTTTTCTGCATTGGCGTAAAATTCGTCTGTGCTGACGTTTGCATTATTCCAGTAGCAGTGATTGCCGTATAACAGCGAAACGGTTTCCCATTGATTGCCCGCCCACTTGAAATATTCCCGTGAGATGATCGAATCCGGATTTTCTTCAGAACGGGTGTTCTCGTTCAGAAATACTTGATTCTGTTCCGGATCAATCACAAAAAAATCATTCCGGATTCCGGTAGCATCATAGTAATAGACACCGGAAGACGCAGGACTTTCCAGGACAACATTCTGACTGGAAGTCTCTGAAATGGGAATCGAAATCATGAATTCAGCATAGTGATCCCTATCTGTGTCTGCCATTACGAAAGACGGCATGGCTGTATTACAACAGAGCCCGTCCAGGAGAGCGGCAAAAATTGCTTTTTCAAAATCATAATCAGAATAGGGAATGACTTCCGGTTCTGTTTCAGATTCTGTTTCAAACGCTTCTTCTGGATTGGGATCTGAATCAGAATCAGGATTCTGTTCTGAATTTTCAGAATTTTCGGAATTTTCTCGATTTTCCAGGCTCTCTGCTTTTCCGGATTCCGGTGCTGTATTTTCTTTTTGTTCTGTCTGCACCGGAATAGTTGCAATGTGAATCTCCGGTTCTGTTTCAAGATTTTCAATTTCCTGGAATCCGCACCCTGTCAGCAGGACAGAAATGCTCCATGCAATGAATAACATGGATCTGGATTGTTTATATTTTTTTGTCAAATCAGAATTCCTCCCCTGAAAGGGCGTTTATTTTTAAAATAATTTTTTCATAATTTTTAATATGGCGGTTTCCGGAGTTTCGTATTCACACCGATGATCCCGCCTGTGATTCCTGCCGGACACATCAGCAGACATCGAGTCAGAATCCGTTCCGTCGGAAGTTCCTCCAGAATCAGACAGCCGGCGCACAGGATCGCACACAGCAGGAAACTACAGATCAATCCTGTGCGGATGCCGTTCGTTCTGCCGTGCAGACCAGCTCGCCGTCCGGCGCAGAACGCACTGAATGCCCACAGTCCATGCATCAGCCATGTCATGACAAGCGCCGGAATTGTACCAAGCAGAAGCAGTCCGGCACAGAGCAGTCCGCCGCAGGCAAGACAAAACAGCCCCTCCAATGTGGGGAGCAGATATTTTCCCGTCCGGGATTTCCAGATACTGAAATGCCGCAACTGTATCACCAACTTTAAAAAATTAAATTTTAAATTTTCTTTTGATAATACAGTCTATGCGGAATCTTTCCGGAATTATTCGCTTTTTATTCGTCTTTCGGCTTGCCGACGCTCAGCGGATTGGCTTTGTTCTTGGCGGATTTTGCCTTTTCTGCCTCTGCTGTCTCAATTGCTGTGATATTTTCCTTGATGGCATCCTGTTTCATGAGAATTCGGGAATGATCGCTGCCGGTTTCAAGGACAATTGTTTCCGTGTTTTCGTTGACTTTTAGGACGATTCCGACAATGCCGCCGATGGTAATGACTTCATCACCGACGCAGAGATTTTTCTGCATTTCCCGTGTAGCTTTCTCCTGTTTCTGCTGTGGGCGAATCATAATAAAATACAGGAACACTAACAGCAGAATCGGAAGCAGGAAAGTAGAAATCAGCGTTCCCCATGCGGATGGTTCTTCACCGGATGCCGTCGCTGCCGTTCCGGTTGCTTCTTCTGCAAATGCCGTGACGCTGCTCATTGTGTAGATAGTATAGACAGCGAGCGTGTTTATCAGCAGAGCCAGTTTTTTGATGATTTTTTTACCTTTCATAAATCTACCTCCGGATTATTATGTTAGAATAGAATCATAATTTAAAAATAAATTTATTTTTATAAATTTATTTGCCTTTTTTCTGGATATACTCGTGAATGGATTTTGCGGCGGATTTTCCTGCACCCATTGCAAGAATGACCGTCGCCGCACCTGTGACGGCATCTCCTCCGGCGTAAACACCCTGTTTTGTTGTCATCATGGATTCATTCACAAGCAAACAGCCCCTTTGATTGGCTTCCAGTCCCTGTGTTGTGGTTCGGATTAATGGATTCGGAGACGTTCCGATTGCCATAATGACGGTATCAACCGGGAGTTCATATTCGGAATTTTCAATCGGGACGGGACTTCTTCTGCCGGATGCATCCGGCTCACCTAATTCCATTTTTTGACAAACAATACCGGAAACACGTCCGTTCTCATCTCCCAGAATCTTCACTGGATTCTGAAGTGTCAGGAATTCCACGCCTTCTTCTTTGGCATGGTGAATTTCTTCTTTCCGGGCTGGCATTTCCAATTCAGATCTTCTGTAGATAATATACACATGCTCCGCACCCATGCGCAGTGCGCTCCGTGCGCCGTCCATTGCAACATTGCCGCCGCCGACAACGGCAACGGATTTCGATTGCAGGACGGGTGTATCATAGTCTTCCCGATAGCCTTTCATGAGATTAATTCTTGTGAGATATTCATTTGCAGAGCAAACACCTACAAGGGCTTCGCCCTCAATCCCCATGAACCGGGGAAGACCTGCGCCTGATCCGATGAACACGGCTTCAAAGCCCTGTTCTATTAATTCATCAATCGAAAAGACTTTTCCGACCACCATGTTTGTCAGGATTGTGACACCAAGTGATTTTAAATTCTCAATTTCCTGCTGTACAATCGCTTTTGGCAGACGAAATTCCGGAATGCCGTACATCAGGACACCGCCTGCAACGTGAAATGCTTCAAAAATCGTGACTTCATAGCCCAGTTTGGCAAGATCTCCAGCACAGGTCAGTCCGGCAGGACCACCGCCGACAACGGCAATTTTATGATGATTAGAATCCGTTTTTTTAATAATTGCGTCGTGCTGGTCTTTATCCTGATGCAGATCTGCGATAAACCGTTCTAATCTGCCGATTCCGACGGCTTCGCCGTTCTTTGCACGGACACAACGGCTTTCACACTGCCGTTCCTGCGGACACACACGACCGCAGACCGCCGGAAGCGCATTGGTGCTGTGAATGATTTCATAAGCGCCTGCATAATCCTGTTCTGTGATCTTTTTAATAAATTCCGGAATCCGGACACCGACCGGACAGCCGGACACACATGGTTTTGACGGACAATTCAGACAGCGGGCTGCCTCTGCAAGTGCAAGTTCTTCTGTATAACCAAGCGTGACTTCTTCAAAATTTCTCGCTCGTACTTCCGGATTCTGTTCCGGTACAGGTGTTTTGTATTTCGACATATTTGGCATGAAATTCCCTCCGTAAATAATTAAGATTTATTGTCAGCAAGTTGCATCATGCGGCATTCTTTTTCACGTTCCCGAAAAACACCGTTTCGCCGGATTAATTCATCAAAGTCCACCTGATGACCGTCAAAGTCAGGACCTTCCACACAAGCGTAACGGATTTTTCCGCCGACAGTAACACGACATCCGCCGCACATACCTGTTCCGTCCACCATAATCGGATCAAGTGACACGATGGTAGGAATCTGGTATTTTTTTGTGAGTTCGCAGACGGATTTCATCATCAGAATTGGGCCAATCGCAATGACTGTATCATAGGAAATTCCGGCGTCAATCCGGTCTTGCAAAGCATTCGTAACAAATCCTTTTCTGCCATAACTGCCGTTATCCGTGCATAGAATCAATTCGGAGCAGTTTTGTTTGAATTCTTCTTCCAGAATGACAATTTCTTTGGAACGGAAACCGGCAATGACATCCACATCCAGACCGGCTTTGTGAAACATTTTCGCCTGGGGATAGGCAATCGCACAGCCGACACCGCCGCCAATGACACAAATTTTTTTTGCGGCTTCCGGCAATTCCGTGGGAAGTCCGAGTGGTCCGACCAGATCCAGAATCGAATCTCCCTCCTGCAAAGCATTCAGTTTCATAGTTGAGCATCCCACAATCTGGAAAATCAGTGTAATTGTCCCGGCATCCGGGTTGCTGTCGGCAACTGTCAAAGGCACACGTTCTCCGTGTTCATCGACCCGGAAAATGATAAACTGTCCTGCCCGGACTTTCCGGGCAATGTGTGGCGCCGTGACTTCCATCCATGTGACAGACGGATTTAAAATTCTTTTCTTGACAATCTGAAACAAATTGTATTTCTCCTCTCTCTCAAGTAATCTTGCTTAATTGTAATTATTTCATTTTTAAACTTCCTGATTTCTGTGTTTTTCATTTCATATTTTACTATTATAGCACAAAAAAGCTATGTCGTCAATGGATTTTGCGGATTTTTTTATTTTTTTCATGGATTCAGAAAATTTGTAAAAAATATTTACATTCTGGGCAAAAATCTGTCAGAATCTATTGACAAATGCAAAAAGATGTGATATAATAAGCTTGCAGGCAGTGAAAGAAAGCTTTTTTTAACCGGATCTGTAAATTTTATTTACATAAATTTAGAAAATTTTAATTTTAAAACTTAAAAAATAATCCCGGTTATCCTGAAAGGATGTGTTTTTTATGAATATTTGGATGCTGATCTGGTCTGTGGTTCTGGTGGCTGCCTTGATTGCAGAATCGCTTACATTGCAGCTTGTGACAATCTGGTTTGCTGCCGGAGCACTGGCTGCGTTGATTATGGCATGGCTGGGGTGTTCCGTCCTGAGTCAAATGATTATTTTTACAGCCGTTTCGGCGCTTCTGCTGTGCGTGACAAGACCATTGCTGAAAAAATTGCAGGTTAGGAACGTTCTCCCGACTAATACAGAAGCGGAAATCGGCAGGCTTGCCGTTGTGACGGAGCAGATCAGCAATGCCGACGATACAGGACGTGTCCGGATCGGCGGCGTGCACTGGAAAGCCAGAATGTCACAGGACGATATGATCTGTCAGGCAGGCGAAACCGTCCGTGTAGAACAGATTTCCGGCACGACGGCTTATGTTGCCAGAGTAAAAATTTAAATAATGAATTAAAATTTAACTGTTTCAGGAGGTTTTTTATGGGTGGCTATGTAATTCTTGGTATTGTTATTTTTCTGATGATTCTGTTTGTGAACTGTATCAAGATTGTTCCGCAGGCACATGTGTTCGTGATTGAACGACTGGGGACATTTCTCACCGAGTGGTCGACGGGGATTCACATTCTGCTGCCGTTCTTCGACAGGGTCTCCAAGAGAGTTTCCCTCAAGGAGCGTGTTGTCGATTTCAAACCGCAGCAGGTTATTACAAAAGACAATGTTACAATGCAGATTGACACGGTCGTGTTTTTTCAGGTAACGGATGCGAAACGCTATACATACGGAATTGAGAATCCCATGATGGCAATCGAGAATTTTACAGCGACAACGCTCCGGAATACGATCGGTGAACTGGAATTGGATGCAACTCTGACATCCCGTGATACGATCAACAATAAAATCACGGCAATCCTGGATGAAGAAACAGACCGCTGGGGCATCAAGATTATCCGGGTAGAACTCAAGAACATTCTGCCACCCCATGAGATTCAGGAATCTATGGAAAAACAGATGAAAGCGGAGCGGGAGCGCCGTGAGAAGATTCTCCAGGCAGAAGGTGAAAAGAAATCCCAGGTGCTTGTTGCGGAAGCTGAAAAAGAATCAAAAATTCTACGTGCCGAGGCAGAAAAGCGTTCCGAAATTCTCAAAGCTGAAGCCGAAAAGGAAGCAATGATTCTCCGTGCGGATGCTGTCCGGGAACAGAAAATCCGGGAGGCAGATGGTGAGGCGCAGGCAATCGCTGCTGTGCAGCAGGCGCTTGCGGAAAGCCTTGAAAAGCTGAATCAAGCAAATCCCAGTCAGGCAGTTCTGCAACTGAAAGCACTGGAAGCATTCGCAAAAGCCGCAGACGGCAAGGCAACAAAAATTATTATTCCGAGCGAGATTCAGGGACTTGCCGGGCTAGCTGCCGGAATTCAACAAGTGGTTGATTTGGAGAAAAAATAAAATTATTTATGATCAGATCAAAATGCAGAGCTGCCTTAACC
>CAMWTO010000042.1 GCA_947177205.1 uncultured Ruminococcus sp.
ACAAAGAAAGTTTTATCCGGTTCATGGTGGACTGCGGTGTGTTGACGTTCGGAGAATTCACGCTGAAAAGCGGACGGATTGCGCCGTATTTCATCAACTGCGGCAATTATAAGACCGGCGCACAGCTTGCAAAACTGGGCGAATACTATGCCGAGTGCATCCATGAAAATCAGATCCCGGTGGAAACGCTTTTTGGTCCTGCTTACAAGGGCATCCCGCTTGCGGTTTCCACAGTTGTTGCACTGCACAATAAATTTGGCATTGATGTGTCTTACTGTTTTGACAGAAAGGAAGCTAAAGATCACGGCGAGGGCGGCATGTTCGTCGGAAAGACGCTCACGGATCATGAAAAAGTGATTATTATTGATGATGTCATGACATCCGGCAAGGCGCTCCGGGAATCCATGCCAAAGCTGAAATCCGCAGCGGACGTGGACGTTACAGGTATGGTAATCACCGTTGACCGGATGGAAAAAGGCACAGGGAAATTATCCGCCGTCCAGGAAGTCAAACAGGAATTCGGTGTGACGGTCTATCCGATTGTGACAATGCTTGACATTATCTCCGCCATTGAGAACGAAATCATCCCTGGCAAGGAATATCTTGACAAAATGCTTGCTTACCGGACGCAATACGGTGTATAATTAGTAATCATCAAAATTAACTGCTGTGTCAGAATCCTGGTACAGCAGTTTTTTTAATTATAGAAATAATGTTTAAATATCCTGATTGCGCAATTCCTGGAGTGCCTCTGTCATCAGGGAAAGACAAGGCATTTTGTTTTCTTCTGCGCCGAGCTGTGAAATTTCTATCACGAAATTTTCGTATTGATGCAAAAATTCTTGATTCTGTTCTAAAATCTGATAAAAATAAATTTTATGCGTCTGCATTCCCGACGGATGTTTCAGACTCAGCTGAAAATCCAGAATCCGCATCCGGGTCAGAATTTTCCGAAAATTCTGTAATAAATATTTCTCTGCATCCAGACTCACATCCTTAAATACAGCATTCTGTGCAGTCAGCTCCCGTAATGCCGTCTGTTTCTGGAGAAAGCATTCCAGTTGATTCCGTGCTGTTTTCAGTTCTTCCCGGAACGGATTCGAACGGCTCAGCCAGTATTTCAGAGAATTTTCACAATCCCGGATATTCTGGGGACACCGGGAAAATTTCCACAGATCCTGCAATCGCAGTAAATAATAATTCACACTCCAGAACAGAATCACGCCCACCAGCCCGGCGATGAATTTCTGTTCCGAATTCAGAAATTTCCCGGCATAAAAAATGATTTCTGTCAGAATCAGCAGACTGTTGAAAATCAGAATTTTCAGCAAGAAATATTTCCCCCTTTCTTGACAAATCACGGAATTTATAGTAAAATATTAATATTAATATTAAATCATCAGGAAGTGTGTTTATGATGCGAAATTCAGAAAAATTAATCCAGAAACTCCGAGAATCCCGGAATTTAACAGATACAGAATTCAGACTGCTGCTTATGGATGATACCTGCAATAAAATCCTTGCACAACATGCGGATGCTGTCCGCCGGGAACAGTACGGCACGGCTGTATATCTCCGGGGACTGATTGAATTCACCAATTACTGCAAGAATGACTGTTTCTATTGCGGTATACGCCATAGTAATACGAACGCTGTCCGCTACCGTCTCACAAAAGAAGAAATTCTGGAATGCTGTGAAGAAGGTTATGCCCTCGGCTTCCGGACGTTCGTGCTCCAGGGCGGAGAAGATCCCTATTTTACGGATGAACGGCTTTGCGAGATCATTTCTGTGATCCGTGTGAAGTATCCGGATTGCGCAATTACATTATCTATCGGCGAAAAAAGCCGGGAGAGTTATCAGGCTTATTTTGATGCCGGTGCAAACCGTTATCTGCTCCGGCATGAAACGGCAGACATTGCGCATTATACAAAGCTCCATCCGTCGGGGATGTCCTGTAAAAAACGGAAAAACTGTCTGTTTCAGCTCCGGGAAATCGGCTATCAGGTCGGCGCAGGCATGATGATCGGCGCACCGTATCAGACGTTGGATCATCTCATAGAAGATTTGCGGTTTTTGCAGGAATTAAATCCCCAAATGATTGGAATTGGTCCATTTTTATCTCATAAAGACACGCCGTTCCGGGATTTCCATAACGGCGAACTGGAATCCGTCTTGAAATTACTGGGGATTCTCCGGCTGATGTTCCCGAAAGTCCTGCTCCCGGCAACAACGGCACTGGGAACGCTCCACCCGGAGGGACGGGAACTCGGCTTACAGATGGGCGCAAATGTCATCATGCCGAATCTTTCTCCTATGAGTGTACGCAGAAAATACATGCTTTATGACAACAAGATCTGCACAGGGGATGAATCGGCACAGCAGTACCGGGCACTTGCCAGACGTGTGGAATCTGTTGGCTATCATGTGGAAATGGGTCGTGGTGATGCAAAAGGCTTTGAATTATCATAAAATCAAGAAGAAATAGTATGGAATTTAAGATTGATAAATATGGTGTGCTGACAAAATACACAGGCATCGCTACAGAAATAATAATTCTCAACGGTGTGACAGGTATCGGCGACCATGCTTTCCAAGATTGCAAAAATCTTACAAACATCACCATCCCCGACAGTGTGACAAATATCAGCAAGTATGCTTTTAATGGTTGCAAAAATCTAAAAAAAATAATAAGAAACAGCAATACATAAAAAATAAACGATGAAAATTTAAGCAAAATAATGATAATATGGGAGGTTTTCCATGACAAGAATTAAGAAAATTAAAAAAATTCTCGCCGGAATCTGTGGCATTCTTATGCTGACACCGGCAAATATTACGAATCTGTCCGCATTTGCGGAAAATCCGGATGCGGATCAGCTCCCGGCAGATTTCTGGTTCTATAAAGGTGACCTGGATCAGGATCTTTCTGTGGGAATCACAGATCTGATTCTGATGCAGAAGTATCTTCTCGGACTGGAACAGATCACAGAAGAACAATTCCTGATCGGAGATCTGAATTCTGACAGAATTGTCAATATCTATGATTTTGTCCTGCTCAAACGTGTTGTACTAAGCGGAGAATGGACAATGATCCGTCATAAACCGCCGCAGGATGAACCAGATCTTTTTATTTCTGCACCAATTGCAGAAATTGACGCTTCCCTGCCGTCACAGGGCAATGCGAATCTTGTGATTTTCTATGTGGATTTCCCGGATTGTCAGTATACTTATGAACCAACAGAAGAAGAACTGACAGAAATCGCATTCGGGAATCCGGATTCTGAGAATGCGAATTATCCATTTGAGAGCTTTTCTGCATTCTATGGGCGTTCTTCTAAGAATACCATGCAGCTTTCCGGAACAGTATTCCGGTATACCACAAAAGAAAATCAATCTGCCTATGATACAGATAAAGCAAAACTCATCCAGGAATGTTATGCCGCTTTTGATGATGTGATTGATTTCAGCCAATTCGACGGAGACGGTGATTCCATCATTGATGCCACTCTGTTTACTGTCCCGGAACAAGCCGGAGAAGAAAACTGGTGGCCTTGTGCAGGGGATTCCGGAATCTATGACTACATGCCGGATGATGTCCGGATCGGACATATTATCACAGGCAATGCACAGATCAACTCTGCAACGGATTATAAAAATTTCACATCCAGTTATCTGCACGAGATGGGTCACTGCATGGGTCTGCCGGATTATTATTTATATTACTCCGAAGATAATGAGGGATTTCATGGGGAAACTGACACAGCCGGCACAGAACTGATGGACACGGATGCGTCTACAGATTTCTGTTGTTTCTCAAAATTAATGCTTGGCTGGTACAAAGAAAGTCAGATTTCTGTCTATGATCCGGATCAGGGCGGCCAACAGAAGTTTATCTTACATAATGCACAGACGGATGACGGAAACTGCCTGATCCTGCCGTACAAAGATACAAATTACACTTCTGAATATATCATTTTAGAATATATCACGTCGGAAGCCAATAACAGCAGCAGTATTTATCCATGGATAACCGTCGGCAACGGCATCCGGGCTTATCATGTCAAAGCGGATATTCATGACAATGGCTGGTGGAAACATTTCACATTTGAGAACGGTTCAGAATTCACAAACGAGGATGATGAAGGCATCCGGTTAATCCGGCTTGTGAATGATCTGGAAGGCGGTGACGTATTCCGGATGGGCGACATCCTGGACGATAACATTTCCGGTTTTCACTGGTATGCAGATGATGAATTAGAATCCATTGACACCGGCTACACTGTCACAATTGGTGCATGTGAAAATGATCAATACGAAGTCATAGTAACTAAGAATTAATTAGTAAATTTACTTAAAATAAAACCTTGCTGAACCCGTAATTTCAGCAAGGTTTTTTATGATAAAATTTCTTAGGAGGAAATTGTTACCAGCTTTATTATAAATTATAATAATCAGCTCTGCTCAGACAAGTACAGACTTGCACGGCTCTGGATCATGTCTGCCGCCGCCTGGGCAGTCTGGTCACCAGAGAAGAATTTTTCTGTTTCTTCCTGAACGATTGTATAAATCTGATCATCATAATACGCTATTTCTGTAATGTTCATGATGTAATTTTTAATTTCATCAATATCTTTCTGTGTTGGGATAACCTGTTCCATTTCTTCCGAACCACGATACCAGGTAACCAACTGCGTTTCGCCGTTTTGGTCTGTATAAGTCTCCGGCTGCATCGCTTCTTCGGCTATCTTGTCAAATGCTTCTTTCCGGACAGGGAGATTCCAGCCTAATTTTTCCTGAGATTCTTCGGACAACATATCTGTAAAGAATCCCCACACCTGGTCTTTCATTGCAGAATTGGCAGAAATGGCAAGCGTGTAATCAAAATTGAATCTTCCGCCGTTGCTGTTTCCTTTTACTGTGGGATAGCCGACAAGTGTGACATCTGCTTTGTCAAAATACTGGTACCGTTCCCGAAGAGTCTGCTTAAGATCGTGGATATAAAACTGATGGAATAGAGTTTTATCATTAATATACTGATATTCATATTCATTCCAGTAGGCATCCCATTCTTCCTGTGTTTTATCATCCTTCATACTGTTGTCATCCGGATAAGATTTACACAGTTCTAACAACTGCACAAATTCCGGTGTATTGAAAGTACATGTTGCATTTTCCACGTCTATAAATGAACTTAGATTTCCCGTACAAAGCTGGTACAGTGCACTGCCCCGGGACATCTCCTGGAATGCTTCCATGCCGTCAGGAAGATTTTGAATCAATTCCATAAATTCTGCTACAGAAATACCACTTTTGCCGTTGACATGTTCTGTTTTTGCCTGCAATGTCTGGACATTAAAACTGAATCCCATTCTGTTGAGGGTATCGCCATATCGGAGCGAGTCCAATGCGTTCATGAAATATTCATCGGGATTCAATGTGCTGACATAGTCGCCGAGATCCAGGAAAATACCTTTATTGGCAAATTTTTCATAAGAAATACTGCTTGTGCAGATAATATCTGCGACAATGCCGGATGTCATATCGCTTTCAAATTTCGCAATGCCTGCTTCCCAGTCTTCTTCTGTGTTGTATTTACTATAATCCACAATACCGATCCGGTAGCCGGAATCCTGGCGGTTAAAATTTCTGACCGCTTTGCTAAGTGAGGAGGAAGTCCAACATGTCGCAAGCGTAATCATCTGGACATTTTCAAATTCTTTCGGATCACGTTCTGTCAGGATATAAACACCTGCGTCATCGCTCCCGTCATAATCATAAGTAGAGATCATAAAATGCCCGTCCGGCAGCATGGTAATCTGGTTGACACTTTCGCCCATAAAGTCAGAATTTAAAAAATTCACAACTTCTTCACATTTTCCGTCTGCAAAATTTGCACCATAGATGGCTGTAGAATCATAGAAATAAAAATCATAATTTCCACCATTCCCGGCAAATGTACCGTTGAACCATGAGGGCATATCCGTAATTTCAATGGATTCAATTGTCTGAGACTCTGTGTTGATTTTTCCGAAGCAGGAATTCCATTCATTGTCCTGATAAGAAATACAGATTGTATTATCTTTTGTCAGGAACATGGAGTTGACATACTGGAAATCACCACTGATCTCCCCTGTCTTCTTGAAATCTTTGTCATAAACTGCAAGGGCACTATTACTCATATCGTTATTGATAACCTCGACAACAGCATAATAATTCCCGGCAGAATCACAAAGCATCGTCTGGAAATAAGTATCTTCGCCGAACATATCGCTCACGTCTTTGGTCTCCAGGACATTCATATCTGCATCATAGACTTCCATCGTATACCCCAGATCCTGGTAGGGATTTTCTTCGTTTTCCTCATCCCAGGAATAGGCATTGAAGATAAACGTCAGATTGCCGTCCGGATTCACAAAATTCATCATGGGATAGCATTCTACTTTTTCATCCAGTGTTTCAGGATAAGCGAACTTTACTTCTTCAATAGATTTGTCTGCCGGATGATACAGCACCATTTTGCTTTCATAATCTTCATCATAGCCATTAATCAGAAAATTTTCTCCTATAGCATAAAAATTGTTGTATCCTTTCATGCCATCAATTTTGATTTCCTCGGACGAATAGGAATGATCGAAAGAAATATCCAGTGCAGTTGTTTTGCCAGATTTATTTCCGGACTTATCACCGGAATTACTGGAAGACTGTGATGTGCCGGAGCTGGAATTATCTGCATCCCCCTCTTTGGAGCATCCTGTCAGAACAGAAGTCAGCATCAGAGATGCGAGCATGACAGTCACGCTTTTCTGAACAAATTTTTTTGTATTCTTATTTTTCATGATAAAAACCTCCTGAATTGGTGTACTATTCACATTAATACACGAAATAGTATAACACACGATAGCATATTTGTCAATAGATTTTACCGTTTTTTCATGGTTCTTAGGTAAATCTTAATCAAATATTAATTTTTCTGAAATTCTCAGAATTTTTGCAGTTCTAATAATAAAACAATCTGGGCGTACAAAACCTGACATGTTTTTTAAAATTTTTTTAAAAAAATTGAAATTTTCGTGATAATTCATAATTTTAATAATATTTTTATTAGAATTATAGATATTTTTCATAATTTATATTATTAAAAACAAGAATTTGGAGAAATTAATTTAAAACTCTTGACAAATTCAGAACATTATGTATAATAATAATAAAGATTTGTTAGTGATTTTGATCTTGTTTCAGAACAGGAGAATTTAATTTATGAAAAAAATAAAAGCATTCCTTGCTACTGTCATGCTGCTGACAGCTCTTCCTGTGGGGATTTCACAAAATACGGATTCTGTAGCAGCAAAAGATACAGATACGCTGAACGGTACTTATGTAATTCGCAATGTCAACAGTAAGATCTACATGAGCATCGAAAAGGATAATAATATTATCCAGAATACGCTCACCAGAGCAGAAGATTCCAACACCTGGCAACTAAAAGAATCCGGCGGCTATTATCAGTTTCTGTCTTTGGATGGCAGTGCGCTCCAGGCAGATACCAAATCCGGGAATGTAAGCATTGCCAAGGCATCCGGCAAGGATGAACAACTGTTCAGCCTGGACGCAAATGCTGACGGCAGTTTCCGGATTGTTAGTAAATCCACCGGCAAAGCTGTGGAAATTATCAATGCAGATACGACACCCGGCGCAAACGTCCAGTTATGGGAACTTAATGGGATTAACTGCCAGGACTGGGAGCTGATCCCTGTAAACGTCCTGTCCGGTAATCCGGCGGAAACAAAAGTCACGGTTACCGGCGGCGTGGACTACATTGCAGGCGATCTCAACAATGACAAAATTGTCAATATTTATGACTGGCTGATCTCCAAACAAATCCTGCTTTCCGGCAAGGGTACAACAGAACAGAAACGCAATGCAAACGTCACAGGTGACGGAAATTTTGCTGTCAAGGATATTATTGCATTGCAAAAGTATCTGCACGGCAAGGAAAAATTAGTAAAACAGGATACAGGTGCAGAACGCCGCTATGCTGCAATTGATGGGAATTACACAGAGGGCGTTTCTGAAACAACCAACACCGGCTTTACAGAATCTGCTTATCTGAATCTGGACAACAAAGAAAATACCAGTGTGAATTGGACTGTTTCTGCGGATTCTGACGGCATCTATGCCGTCACTGTAAGATATGCCAACGGCGGGACGACAGACAGATCCGTTGCTGTGACCGTCAGCAATCAGATTCAATCCTGGACACTCCAGGGCAAGACAACTGGTGCATGGACGGACTGGCAGGAAGAAACAGTATATCTCCCCTTGCAGTCCGGCATGAATCAAATTACATTCACATCCCAGACATCGGACGGCGCACCCAATATTGATTATATTACAATCAAAAAATCTGACCAGAAAGCAAGTCCGTCTCAGGAAATTTCCCCCCTCCAGGGCAAGCCTGCGGATCTTAATGAGAATAATCAATATGGCGTTGGCAGACAGGTGGAAGATCTCAACAGAGGCGTTGTCGCAGCCAATACCGGAACAGGAATGTTGATCTCGTGGAGATTACTTGCGACTGACAGCTCCGACACACATTTTAAACTTTACAGAAACGGCGAACTTGTCGCAGATATTCCTTCCGGACAGACGAGCAATTATTACATTGACGGCGGCAAACCAGAAGATACTTATACAATTGATACGTTTGTAGGATCAAAAATGACGGAATTTGCAAATCCTGCAACAGTATTTGCGACTAAAAATTCCGGACAGAGCGGTGCATATTTCGACATTCCCACGCAGAAACCGGCGGATTTGACCATGCCGGACGGCACAACCTGTACTTATACAGAGAATGACTGTTCTGTTGCGGATGTGGATGGTGACGGCGAATATGAAATCATTGTCAAATGGGATCCGTCCAATTCGCAGGATAATTCCAAAAACGGCTACACAGGCAATGTATATCTGGATTGCTATAAACTCAACGGCAAAATGTTATGGCGGATTGATTTAGGCAAAAACATCCGTGCCGGTGCGCATTATACGCAATTCAATGTGTATGATTTTGACGGTGACGGTAAAGCAGAAGTAATCTGCAAAACTGCGGACGGCACAGTTGACGGCAAAGGCAAGACGATCGGCGATGCCAAAGCGGATTACAGAAGCTCTGCCGGAAGAATCCTCACAGGTCCGGAATATATCACACTCTTTGATGGTGAAACAGGTGCAGCACTCGATACACAGAATTATGATCCCGCAAGAGGCGATTTCACTGATTGGGGCGATGATTACGGCAACCGTGTAGACAGATTCACGGCATGCGTGGCTTATCTGGACGGCGAACATCCGAGTGCAGTCTTCGGACGTGGTTATTATACCAGAGCCGTTGTTGCCGCCTGGGATGTCAAAGATAAAAAGCTTGTCAAACGCTGGACTTGGGACACTGGTTTTAATAAATCAACTGACGGTTATGGCGACGGCAATCACCACTGTATGGCGGCGGACGTTGACAATGACGGAAAAGATGAAGTTGTGATCGGTTCTGCTGTCGTGGATGATAACGGTAAATTATTGTATACCACAGGCAATGCGCATGGTGATTCCCTTCATATTGGTGATTTTGACCTGTCTAATCCGGGATTGGAAATTTTTCAGTGTCTTGAAGATGAAGTCCATCCGAATGGCAAGAAGATCAATTTCGGTGTACAGCTCCGGGATGCTGCAACCGGCAAAGAATTATTCCGGGAAACAGCCGGAGATGATACAGGCAGATGCTTAGCGGATAATCTGATCCCCGGAAACGACAGTGCCGAAATGGTTGGTTCTCATTCCGGAAATGTCTATGCAACAACTGGAAATCACGAAATCGTTTGTCAGTGGTTAGACATCACCAAATGGGGACAGAATTCCGTTGTCTACTGGACGGATACGCTCGAAAGAGCCGTCCTTGATCGGACAATGATTGACCAGTACGGCAAAGGCAGAGTTTTCACAGGAGACGGCGTCAGCTATAATAATGCATCCAAGTCCAATGCCTGCATTACCTGTGATCTAATGGGCGACTGGCGGGAAGAGATGATCTTCCGTAAGAGTGACGGCACAGGACTCCGTGTTTTCACAACGACTTATGCAAGCGAATATCCGATCTATACACTCATGCATAATACACAATATCGTGTGCAGGTTGCATCCCAGAATAACGGCTACAATCAGCCGCCGCACACAGATTACTTCCTGGGAACGGGCTACGATCTGCCGGAACTTCCGACAGTCTACACGCCATCTTCTAAAAATAATTAATATCAAAAAAGCGTCTGTGAATCTTTTGCAGACGCTTTTTCTTGCATAATACGCTTGACGAATGTTTCTAATTATGGTATACTTAATTATACTTAATTCCATATCTCAAATATCTTAACAATTCTGGGGGGATTTTTATGAATACAAATACAGATACAGAAATGAAAACTGATACTTCACATTATGATAAATGCCGTACAATGATGATGAAACATAAAAAGAATCATATGTTACGAGTCAATCTTGTTATGTTTCTCATGCTGATTAATGCCTATGTGAAAGTCATACGCTCACCTATTGACCAAGGAAGACTTTATCTTTGGGGATTTTTCTTTGGTGTTGGTATTTTGATCTATTGTGTCATTACGCTGGTCATTGGCTTGTTTGCCGTGCCAGAAAAGCCAAAATTATTAGCTGTTACTTGCATTCTGCTTTTGACGGGCATTCTTGGCGAATGGCTTGCACCCTATCTAGGAATCCCTATGTTACTGCTGTTTCTTTGGCAAATACCAGAGACAAAACAAGCACTCTGGATTAAACAGCAGGAGGGCTATCCGCATTTCAATGAACGGTTCGCAGAACAGATGGGAAGATTCGGGAAAGAATATCAGCCGGAATATGGCTTTGATTCTGATAATTCACACGATGCAGAAATGCCCGATATGCCGGAAATGCCCTCTCCTGATTTTGTCGTGAACGAAATGCCGGATATTATGCCGGATATACCGGAGCTGTCATCTTCCGATCTGACAGCAACAGAAAAAACAGCAATTCCAGAAATGATGCAGAATATTACAGAGCCTGCAATTTCTAATCTGACAGAAGTAAAATCAGCTCCGGAATTTGCGCAGGATATACCAGAAACAAACCAAATGCAAAATAATGATTTGGGGACAGATAGAATTTTGATGAAACATTTGAAAAATGATATCAATATTTAAAATTCTGAAAAAAAAGAAAGATTTTGCTATGGAAATACCCGGTACTTCGCATTATGGCAAATGCCATACGCTAATGAGAAAACAGAAGCAATATCATAAGTTGCGAGTTGGTCTTATTACATTTGCTATGTTGGAAAATGCTTTTTGGAGAATTGTGATTTTGCAAGCTGAAGAAACGATATATTCTCTTAGGGAATTTTTCAGTATTTTGTTATACTTTGCAATGATATTAATAATTGGTGTGTTTGTCTTGCCGAAAAAGCCCAAATTATTAGCAATTACTTGTATTTTGCTTTTTATTGGCATGATTTTGGGTTGGATTGCTTGGCATCTTGGAATGATTATGCTAGGACTTTTTCTTTTGCAGATTCCAGAAACAAAACGGATTATCTGGCTTGAACAACAAGAGGGGTATCCGCATTTTAATGAACGATTGACAGAACAAACGCAAAATTTTAAGAAAGACTATCAATCAGAACATAAATTTGATAATTTACATGATGCAGAAATGCCCTCTATTCCAAAATTTGCAGAAGATAGACCAGAGTTACTATCTTCTGATTTAACAGCAACAGAAAAAACAGCAGCTCCGGAAATAATGCAGGATATAACCGAAACAAGATCTTTTGATTTGACACTAACAAAACAAATGCAAAATAATGATTAAAAAATATGAAAAGAAAGGATTGGAGATCATACTATGTTTGCAATTACTAACAGTATTGGTATGTACGGCATGAATGCATTCTCCGTTACAATAGAAGCAGAAGTCACCAGGGGCGCACCACAATTTGAAATCAGCGGTCTGCCGGATGTCGGCATCCGGGAAAGCCGGGAACGTGTCCGGAGTGCCTTTGCTTCGATCGGGATGCAATTCCCGAAAGGGAAAGTATTGATCAATCTTGCGCCTGCGGATGTCCGAAAAGCCGGATCTTCGTTCGATGTGGCAATCTTTATTTCCCTGATGCAGGCAACGGATGTACTCCCCTTACGGATGCCACACAGCGTATTTATCGGTGAACTGGGACTCCACGGAAAAATCCGGGGTGTCCGAGGTGTCATGTCCATGACAATGCTCGCACGTAACAGCGGATTTGATGAAATTTATGTCCCGATGGAAAATGTCAAGGAAGCATCTGTGATTGATAAAATCCGGGTTTACGGCGTTTCGGATGTAGATATGCTGATGTCCCACCTGGTTGACCAGGAAGTCCTCCGTCCTGCGCCTTTGTATGTTCCAGATATGACAGATCCGCTTGCAGGCATGATGGATTTCAAGGATGTCCGGGGACAGTTCAAAGCCAAGAGCGGTATCGAACTGGCGGCGGCGGGCGGACACAATGTTCTTCTCATAGGCAGTCCAGGCAGCGGCAAGAGTATGCTTGCCAACAGAATTCCGACCATTCTTCCGGAAATGACACATGAAGAAGTGTTAGAAACTTCCAATGTCTATTCCGTTGCAGGAGAACTCCCCCCGGATCGTCCGCTGATTGTCCGGCGACCGTTTCGTTCTCCTCATCATACCACTTCCGGCGCAGGACTGGTCGGCGGGGGAACAATTCCGACGCCGGGGGAAATTTCCCTGGCGCACAACGGTGTTATGTTTCTGGATGAAATGCCGGAATTCAAACGTTCCACACTGGAAATGCTCCGTCAGCCGCTGGAAAACAGAAAAGTTGTGATTTCCCGTGCATCCGGCACAGCAGAATATCCGTGCAATATTATGCTTGTCGGCGCAATGAATCCGTGTCCGTGTGGTTATTACGGATCTCCCTATCATAAATGCACCTGTACGGACAAGCAGATCAAGCAATACATTTCCCGGATTTCAGGTCCATTACTGGAACGGTTTGACATGCACATTGATGTGGATCCGATCCCTTATGAAGAATTTTCTTCCAAAGAGCCGACAGAAAATTCCGCACAGATCCGGGAACGTGTGAATTTTGCCAGAAAACAGCAGGAAAAGCGTTATGCGGGACTGGATATTTACTGTAATTCCATGATTCCGGATCATCTTCTGGAAGAATTCTGTCCGATGACGCCACAGGCAGAAAATCTGTTTGCCCGGATGTACCAACATTATAAAATGAGTGCCCGAATCGGAACAAGAATCAGGAAAGTCGCACGTTCCTCAGCGGATCTGAATGGAAATGAAAAAATTGACAAAAAAGATATCGCCGTGGCAGTGCAGTTCCATGGATTTGAGAGCAGATATTTAAAATAAATCAAAATTAAATTCCTCAAAAATCAGAACAAAAGAAAAGAGAGATTTCTTATGAAAAAATTTTTTGGCACAATCAACAGGTATTTCCGGGCGTCTGATACAGGGCTGATTCTGGCATCCCTGCTGTGTTCAGCAATCAGCTGCGTCATGCTCTGGAGCATTGCCGAGAATGAACTGCTTGAACGATGTGATTTAAGTACAGTCCGCACACAAATTGTTGCAAGTGCATTGGGTTTTATCATCATTATTATTTTAAGTGTAATTGATTATAATAAGCTTGTAAAATTATGGTGGATTTATGCACCTGTCGCCCTCGGGCTTGTGGGATTAACGTTTACAAGTTTAGGATATCGGCGAGGCGGAGCAGATGACCAGGCATGGATTGCAATTGGTGATTTTTATCTGCAACCATCTGAATTATTAAAACTTGCATTTATTTTAACATTTTCTATGCACTTGTCCAAAGTCGAGGAAACGATGAATCAGCTCCGGCAGATGCTGCTGTTATGCTTCCATGCAGCTGTTCCGATTCTGTTAGTCGCAAAACAGGGCGACTACGGCACGGCAATTGTATTCGTGATTATCTTCGTGGCGGAAATGCTGAGTACCAGAATTGCCGTGCGGTATCTCATTGCTGCCCTGGTCGCCACGCCTGTAGTCGGTCTGCTTGCATGGAATTTCCTGCTCTCGGATATGCACCGGCAAAGAATTCTTGTGATCCTACATCCGGGGACTGATCCGGAGAATCTGGAGTATCAGCAGGATCTGGGAATCGCCGCACTTGCAAATGGTCAGATCTATGGCACAGGTCTGCAAAGCGAAAATGGTTATGTCAGCGTTCCGGAAATGCATAACGATTTCATCTATTCTTATATCGGGCAGGCATGGGGATTAATCGGCGCATTGCTCGTTCTGGGGCTGTTGACGTATATCTGTCTGAAAGTTCTCACGGACAGTCTGTATACAAAAAATCATCAGGGAAAATTAATCTGTATCGGCACATTCGGGATGATATTCTCACATTGCTTCATGAATATTGGCATGGTGCTGAAAGTCATGCCGGTGATCGGCATTCCACTGCCGTTCCTGACTGCCGGAGGTACTGCCGTTGTATGCATGTATACAGCAATTGGACTTGTCAACAGCACACGTTGTCACAATGTCCGGAAACACCGGATGTTTTACGAAGCAGAGTCTGACAGATAATAAATTATTATAAATTATGAAATCATGATGAAAAAGAGAATTTTACAAATATCTAGCGTTTTACTGATGATTCTGATTTTTTATTTCTCGGCACAACCGGCTGATGACAGCACGGAAACAAGTTCCCGATTTTGCATCCTGCTTGCCAGACTGCTTTATCCGGATTATGACTTGTATGATTTGTCAATCCGGGAAATTATCACGAACGGATTGACGTTCATTGTCCGGAAAGCAGCGCATTTTACGGAGTATGCCGTTTTGGGATGTCTGTTTTATTTT
>CAMWTO010000043.1 GCA_947177205.1 uncultured Ruminococcus sp.
TAGAACGCCGCCCTGTCACGGCGGAGGTCGTGAGTTCGAGTCTCATCCAGGTCGTCAATGCGGATTTAGCTCATCTGGTAGAGCGCCACCTTGCCAAGGTGGAGGTAGCGAGTTCGAGCCTCGTAATCCGCTCCATTTTTTTCGGCGCTATAGCCAAGTGGTAAGGCGTTGGTCTGCAACACCATGATCCCCGGTTCAAATCCGGGTGGCGCCTCTTTTTAGAGCAGAAAAAGACTGATATTTCAGTCTTTTTTTGTTATCTGAATAAGAGAGAACCTATTAAATCAAACACCT
The DNA here is from genome assembly GCA_947177205.1 of uncultured Ruminococcus sp. Classification (GTDB taxonomy): domain Bacteria; phylum Bacillota; class Clostridia; order Oscillospirales; family Ruminococcaceae; genus UBA3855. The sequence continues at coordinate 295 of CAMWTO010000043.1, forward strand.
CCCAAGCAACTCTATCCCAAAATATCAGAATGAAACAACTACAAATCACTGAAACAATCCAATATATGATTTTGTATGTAGAGTTGTCAAGATTTTTTACTTTACAAATTTTATGCATAGGAATCTGAAATAAAAGAACGATTATCAATGCAGTGAAAAATTCTCCAGTATTTGACAAATCTTCAAGCTCAAAAAGACAGATATTCCAACAATATATACCATTAATATCATTAATTGAAATGATATTAACTATTATAATAACAGCACAAAGTACATGACAAATAATATTAAGTATTAATTTTATTACTAATTTTATAGTAGAACGTATCATAGTTTTATTCCCTTTTTCATTCTAATTCTAAATTTTAATTTATTATAACATGATGAATAAAAAAAGTCAAGCAAACTACTTGACACATGCTAAAAAATATGTTAGAATAAAGTAATTTAAATGAAATCATAATCTGAACAGAAGGCATACTATTTATGCTATTCGGGTTGCATAGCAACAGCGGTGAATGTACCGCAGGACAGGAAATTTTAAGCACTGTCCTGCGTTTTTTTTGTATAGTTTTATCACAGGAGGATTTCTTATGCAGAATCAGACAGAACAGATTGCCGTGAAAGTCTCGCTAGTCAGCGTAATCGTTAATCTGGTGCTATCCGTTTTCAAGTTAATCACCGGTATTCTGGCGCATTCTTCGGCAATGGTCAGCGACGCATTTCATTCTGCCTCAGATGTATTCAGCAGTGTGATTGTTATCATTGGCGTGAAACTCTCGGCAAAACAGTCCGACAAGGGTCACCCTTACGGACATGAACGCCTGGAATGTGTCGCCGCAATTGTATTAGCCGTGATTTTGCTGATGACAGGCTGTTTCATCGGACGGGATGCACTGGAACAGATCATGTATGTACATACGGCAGGATTTGAGTTTGTCATTCCGGGGAAGTTTGCGCTTGCCGCAGCAATTGTTTCTATTCTCACAAAAGAAGCTATGTACTGGTACACGAGACATTATGCAAGATTGCTTGATTCCGGTGCATTGCTGGCAGATGCCTGGCACCACAGAAGTGATGCATTATCCTCTGTAGGTGCTTTGATCGGTATTGCAGGTGCAAGGCAGGGTTATCCGATTTTGGAATCCGTGGCAAGTCTGCTGATCTGTCTGCTGATCCTGAAAGCGGCTTATGAGATCTTTGCGGATGCCGTCAATAAAATGGTAGACCATTCCTGCGAACCGGAGACAGAGCAGGCAATCCGGGACTGTGTGCTTGCACATGAAGAAGTGCTTGGCATTGATGTATTCCGGACGAGAGTATTCGGCAACCGGATCTATGCAGATATTGAAATCAGCATTGACGGTACAAAAACACTATTTGAAAGTCATGCGATTGCAGAACAGGTACATGATGCTGTAGAACAGACATTCCCGAAACTAAAACATATTATGATCCATGTCAATCCGGTTTGACATGATGTGATTATATTTTGCAGAAAAATAACAACAAAAAGAAACCAAAGCAGTAATTCTGTTCCGGTTTCTTTTTATTGTTTTCAGGCGAAGTCTATACTTCTTAGCAAGTAAGATTTCATAAGCGACTAATTTATATAATTATCAATAGACTCTTCAGGATGTTGTTTAAAATATTTATCTAGTGTAATCTTTGCAAGTGTCGCAGTTATTCTGCGTTGGTCAAGCGGATTTTCATTGCCGGAGATGGTAAAAATTTCATCCGGTAAATTATCCCATACATCTTTTGGATAGGGTTCCGCAATTTTAGAACGTTCTATTACTTTCCGGATAAATTTTTGTGTGGAATCTGATACCATATGTTTCAGCTCTTTTCATTATTTTATGAATTACCCACCGGCTTTCGACGGTGGGTAAGTTTATATTTAAATTACTGACTATTTTTCACGAGTTCTTTCAGACGGTTCATAGCTTCGATCGTGAGATCTTTATCGCCGAATGCTGTGAGTCTGAACCAGTTTGTGCCGTTCTTGCCGAATCCTGCGCCGGGCGTTCCGACAACAGCGATTTCATTCAGCATTTTATCGAAAAATGTCCAGCTGTCCATGCCGAACGGGCACTTGAACCAGATGTAAGGTGAATTGATGCCGCCTGTGAACGGGATGTTCAATTCTTTGAGGGTTTCAGCGATGACATGGGCATTTTCCTGATAATAAATAATATTTTCTTTGACTTGTTTCTGACCCTCCGGAGTGAAGACGGCTTCTGCACCACGCTGTACCGGATAGGAAACGCCGTTGAATTTTGAGCCCTCACGTCTGTTCCAAAGCTGTGCAAGGCTAACTTCTGTGCCATCGGATGCCATTGTTTTCAGTTCAGAAGGAACGACTGTATAACCGCAGCGAACACCTGTGAAACCGGCTGTCTTGGACAAGGAACACATTTCAATGGCAACTTCCTTTGCGCGGTCGATCTGGTAAATGCTCCGGGGAATGTTGTCTTCACTGATGAATGCCTCATAAGCGGCATCATAGAGAATCACAGCGCCATGCTGTTTTGCATAAGCAATCCATTCTGCAAGCTGTTCTTTGGAATATGCCGCTCCGGTGGGGTTGTTCGGGGAGCATAAATAAATAATATCCGGGAATACTTTTTGTCCATTCAGTTCATAGCCATCCGGCGCAGGCATAGCAGCGAACTGGTTTTCCTCATTGGAATCGGCATAGACAATCTGTCTGCCGTTCATCAGATTGGAATCCACATAAACCGGATAAGCCGGGTCTGTGATTAAAATAATATTATCATCGCCAAAGATGTCCACTAAATTGCCGCAGTCGCTCTTAGCACCGTCATTGATTCGGATGTCGGATGCCGGAACGTCCGCACCGAACGAGCGATAATAATCCGAGACGGCATTCCGGAGAAAGTCATACCCTGCACCGCTGTCCTCATAACCACGGAATGTTTCTTTCACGCCCATTTCATCGCATGCTTTTTTCATCGCATCCACGACAACCGGTGCAATCGGTCTTGTGACATCACCAATGCCCATGCGGATTAATTTTGCATCCGGGTTAGCTTTCTGGAACGCATTTACTTTCTCCGCAATCCGGATGAACAGATAATTTTTTTCAAGTTTCAGATAATTTTCGTTAATTTTTACCATCTTAAAAAATCCTCCTGTCATAATATAGGGGCAGAAATATTTAATTTTAAAATTAAGATTCTCCCCAGATTCCTGTAAAGACTTCTGTTGCAGAACCGGTCATGGTGACAGTCTGGTCAGCATGATAGACAATCTGCAAATCACCGCCGGGTAATTTCACCGTGATTGCCTGCTCCTGTTTGCAGTAACCGTTCAGGACGGATGCGACAGCAACTGCACAAGCGCCCGTTCCGCAAGCCATGGTTTCACCGCTCCCACGTTCCCAGACACGCATTTTTAACGTGTGGTTATCCAGGACGTTGACAAATTCCGTATTGACACGCTCCGGAAATGCTTTGTGGAATTCAAACATAGATCCGATTGTTTCCAGATCCAGATTCTGGATTTCTTCTTCCAGAAATACAATGCAGTGCGGATTGCCCATAGAAACAGCCGTTGCTAGATAAGTTTGATCTCCCACGGACAATTCCTGCCGGATGAAACTTTCAGAATTCAGATTTTCTGAATTTTTAGCATTTTCGGGAATCATGGGAATCAGTTCCGGTTTCAGAATGGCTTTTCCCATGTCGACAGTTGCACCAATGGCTTTGTGATCCTGGATCTGGAGCTGAATATACTTAATACCGGAATTGGTCTCCACGGAGAGTTCCGGTTTGGTCACAATGCCATGATCGTAAGCATATTTGCCGACACACCGGATGCCGTTGCCGCACATCATCGCTTCCGAGCCGTCCGCATTGAAAATCCGCATCCGGCAGTCTGCCTTGTCTGACGGAAGAATTAAAATTAATCCGTCTGAGCCGATGCCCTTTCGGCGGTCACTGACGAGGATGGAGAGCTGCTCCGGATTGTCAACTTGTTCTTCAAAACAATTGACATAGACATAATCATTGCCGATACCGTGCATTTTTGTAAATTTCATGGATCAAATCATCCTTTCTGCATGTCATGCGCATCACGCCTGCATGGATTATTATAACATATTTTTCCTGGAATTGCAAGCTTTTCCCAAAAAATATAAAAATTATTTTTAAATTATTTTAAAATGAAATTATGCTTGCATTTTCAAAAAAATTATGTTATAATAAATTATATTAATTTTTTATTTTAAAATTAATTCTGAAATTAGTTTTTTAAATAATTTCAATCATTTTTGGAAGGATGGATTGCGATTGAAAGAAATTACAGAGCAGTTATGTGACGGCGTACAGTTGATTCTGCTCACAGAGCCGAAATTTAAGACAAGTCATATCAAAGTCATCATGTCCATGCCGGCACAGCCCGAAAAATATGCAGGATGGAATCTTGCGCATAGTATTTTATTGAATTCCTGTGAAAAATATCCCAGTATTGCAAAAATGTCTGAAAAGATGCAGGAGCTGTATGGTGCGAATCTTGACAGTAATATCACCATTCTGGGGGATGTCTTTCAGTTGCATTTTACAGTCAGTGCCATTGCGGATGTCTATGCGCTCCATCAGGAAACGCTCCGCCGGGAGAGTGCAGAATTATTATTAGAGTGCATTCTGCATCCGTTACGGAATCCAGAACAGACCGGATTTTCAGAACGGGCATTCCAGATGGAATTGCAGAATCTGCTTGACGCCATTGACGGCGAGATCAACAACAAGAGATCCTATGCGTCCAAAAAACTCCGGGAAATTGCCTTTTCCGGCGAAGTGGCAGCGTATCCCTATTACGGCACAAAGGAGAGCGCTCTTGCACTCACGCCGGAATCTGTTTATCAGGCATACAAAGAAATATTAAAACAGTCTGAGATTTTAATTTATTATGTCGGCGCAGAGGATGCTCCGGAATTAAAAGATCTGTTCCGGAATGCGTTTAGTCCTAGAACAGTTACAAAACGTCGTTATGCCGTGCCAAGTCCCTGTAAGCCGGAAGTCCGGACACTCCGGGAATCCATGGATGTAAACCAGTCGCAACTGCTCATGGCGTTCAAAATTAAAGATACCGGGACAGAACAGAATATGACACCGGAACAGCTCCGGATGACAAGTCTGCTTTTCGGCGGTGCGCCCTTTTCTCTGTTATTTTCGAATATCCGTGAAAAAATGAGTCTTTGTTATTATTGCTCCAGTAAAGATATTTCACTGAAAAATACGTTAGTCGTATCATCCGGGGTGTCTCCGGAGAACCTGGAAAAAACGAAACAAGCCATTCTGGATCAGTTGGAATTGCTGAGAAACGGCGAATTTGAACTGGATCTTCTGGAGAATGCAAGGCGTTATGTCATCAATGCTCTGCGGCTTGCCGGGGACACGCCGTCATCCTGCATGACGGAATCCCTGGAGCGGTATATCCGGGAGGATCACGCCGGAATTCCCCAGAGAATTGCTCTGTTTAAACAGGTCACCAGAGAAGACATCATCCGGACAGCAAATGCTTTGCAGTTAGACAGTGTATATATTCTGGAACAGGAGGACAAAGCATGAGTTATTTAAAAAATTTGAAAGATTCAGAAATCATCAAAGCGCCTTACGGCAGTCAAAGTTGTCTGCGTGTGAAACATCCCACGGGACTGAACATTGATATTATGGAAATGCCTGGTTATCACAGCGCTTATGCCTTGTTCGGCACAAAATACGGTTCTGTCAATACCAGATTCAAATTAAAAGGCGAACAGGATTTTGCGCAAGTCCCTGAGGGAATTGCTCATTTTCTGGAGCATAAATTATTTGAAAATGAAGACTGTGATGCATTCGCACGATATGCACAGACCGGCGCCATTGCCAATGCCTATACTTCGTTTGACAAAACAGCCTATTTATTCATGTGTTCGGAGAATTTCAAGCCGTCCCTGGAGATTTTACTGGATTTTGTACAGCATCCGTATTTCACAGAAGAGACCGTCCAAAAAGAACAGGGGATTATTGCACAGGAAATCCGCATGAATCAGGATGAACCAGGCTGGAAATTATTTTTTAATTCGCTCCGGGGGATGTATGCACAGCACCCTGTCCGGATTGACATTGCCGGGACAGAACAGAGCATTGCACAGATTAATGCGGATTTATTATATAGATGTTATCGGACGTTCTATAATCTGCACAATATGACGCTTGCCATTGCCGGAGATGTGAAAGCAGAAGAAATTCTGGAAATCTGCGATCAATTATTAATTCCCTGTGAAGATCAGGGGCTGGAACAGATTTTCCCAGAAGAACCGGAACAGATCTGCTGTCCGGAAATGGAAGGCACAGCACCTGTCGGGATTCCATTATTCAGCGTGGATTTTAAACTTCGTCCAAGGAAACAGGGCAGTGAACTGCTCCAGGCAGAACTTCTGGTCAATCTGGCAATGCGGACGCTGTTCAATTCCAGTTCTGCATTTTATCAGGAAATGTTGGACAAGAATCTGATTAATTTTGAATTCGGCACAGATATGCCATTCAGCGGCGGCGGTTATTTCTCTGTTGGTCTGGGGGGAGAATCCCGGAATCCGCATGAAGTCCGTGACAGGATCTTTGAAGTGCTTGAACAGGCAAAAGCACATGGATTTGACAGACAGGCATTTGAACGGGTCAGAAGATCGACTTACGGTCACATGATTTCTTCCATGAATTATGTGGAAAGTAATGCGTCCATGCTGCTTGACAGTTATATGACCAGTACAAGACCGTTTGAGAATATTTCCGTGCTTGCAGATATCACTTATGAAGAAGCCTGGGAATTTCTCCGGAATGAAGTCCGCACGGACAATGCCGTGCTGTCCGTTGTCCATGCTTAGGGCGGATTCTCCCAGTGTGAGCGAACTGGGTTATGACAATCTGGGGTATCATGAAATTGTATTTCCGAGACTGGGACTGGATTTTGACATTGATCCGACGGCATTCTCAATTTTCGGGTTAGATATTCAATGGTACGGGATTATTATTTCGCTAGGCGTCCTGCTGGCACTGATTTTTGGAACAAAGCATTTCCGGAAAGTCGGACTGGATTATATCCGCTGCTGGGATGTGGTCATTGTGGGCTGTATTGCCGGGATTCTGGGCGCAAGGACGTATTATGTCGTATTCAACTGGTCGCAGTATGCCGGGGATTTAAAAGCAATTCTCAATATTCGGCAGGGAGGACTTGCTATTTATGGCGGTGTCATTGGTGCGTTTCTGATTGGTATGATTACCTGTAAAATCCGGAAAGTAGCGATTTTGCCAATGCTCGATGTCTGCAGTGCGGGTTTCCTGCTAGGACAGGGAATTGGCAGATGGGGCAATTTCACGAATCAGGAAGCATTCGGGTCAAATACGGATTCGATTTTCGGCATGTCCGGCGGCAGGATTCAATACTGGATTGCGGAAAATTATACGCCGGAAGAGTTAAATCCGGATTATATGGTGCATCCATGTTTTCTTTATGAATCCGTATGGTGTCTGATCGGATTTGCTGTCCTGGCTTATGTGCTGAACAAGCACCGGAAATTTGACGGACAGATTTTCTTGATGTATATCGGGTGGTACGGACTGGGCAGATTTTTCATTGAGGGACTGCGGACGGATAGTTTAACAGCCGGTAATTTCCGTGTTTCACAAGTATTTGCTCTGTTTTGTTTTATCATTTCTGTGATCCTGGTTCCGGTGTTTCTGGTAATTGTAAAACAGAAAGGCGAGTCTTACAAGCTTTATCGGGACAAGGAAGAATCTGCAAAATTGCTGGCAGAATCAGAAATGGCAGAAAAATAATGATTATTTTTTCAGAAAGGAATTTATGAATTATGGCAAATTTAATTGACGGCAAACAGGTGTCTGCTGCGGTAAAAGAGCAGGTCAGGCTTGAAACAGAAAAATTAGTCCAGGAATCCGGAAAGCGTCCTGGACTGGCAGTCGTGATTGTCGGGAATAATCCGGCATCCCGTGTTTATGTCAATAATAAGAAAAAAGCCTGTGAAACGGTCGGTTTCCAGTCGTTTGAGTATACACTCCCGGAAGATACCACACAGGAAGAATTATTGGAACTGGTGCAGACGCTCAATTCTGATTCTAATGTGAACGGAATTCTCGTGCAGCTCCCTGTGCCGCCACAGATCGACGACAAGGCGATTATTAACGCAATCAGCGCCGAAAAGGACGTTGACGCATTCCATCCGGAGAACGTCGGCAGAATCATGATCGGAGACTATGCGTTTCTTCCTTGTACACCGGCAGGCGTCATGGAGCTGATTGATTCGACAGGTGTGGAAATCTCCGGAAAGAAATGCGTTGTCATCGGAAGGAGTAACATTGTCGGCAAGCCCATGGCAATGTTATTGCTTCACAGGAGCGGCACAGTGACAATCTGTCACAGCCGGACGCAGGATCTGGCGTCTGTCACAAGAGAAGCGGACATTCTTGTTGCCGCAGTCGGCAAGGCGAATTTTGTCACAGCGGACATGGTCAAGGACGGCGCTGTTGTGATTGATGTCGGCATGAATCGTCTGGAAAATGGTAAACTCTGCGGTGATGTGGATTTTGCACAGGTTGAACCGAAAGCATCCTGGATCACGCCTGTTCCCGGCGGTGTTGGTCCTATGACGATTGCCATGCTGATGAAGAATACACTGACAGCATTCAAGCAACAGAATCAGCTTGCATGATAAATCTGGAATTATTTAATATTTAATTTTATCAGAAAAGAGGAAAAAATTATGAAATACGAAATTCAGGGAAGCCCCTATCCGGTTGCTGTGGTTTATCTCCAGGGTGGTGAAAATGTTGTCTGCCAGAGAGGTGCAATGACGTGGATGAGTCCGAACATGGAGATGCAGACATCCGTCGGCAGTATCGGAAAAATGTTCGGACGTGCTTTCAGCGGTGAATCTATGTTTCAGAATATTTACACAGCCAAGGGCGGCAACGGCATGATCGCTTTCGGGTCTTCTGCACCCGGCGAGATTCTGCCGATTGAGATTTCATCTACAAGGACAATCGTCGCACAGAAATCCGCATTCCTGGCATCTGAACAGAGTGTCAATTATGAATTATTCTTTCAGAAGAAAATTTCTTCGGGTTTCTTTGGCGGTGAAGGATTCATCATGCAGAAATTCTCAGGCTCTGGCACGCTTCTTCTGGAAATTGATGGCAGTGTCGTGGAATATGATCTGGCACCGAATCAGTCAATCCTGGTAGATACCGGCTATCTTGCGGCAATGGATGCCACATGTTCCATTGCGATTGAAACCGTCAAGGGTGTGGGAAATGCTCTGTTTGGCGGTGAGGGATTCTTCAATACGAAGATTACAGGTCCGGGTCATATCTGGTTGCAGACCATGCCAATTGCGCAGATGGCATCCGCAGTTGCAAGATACATTCCGAGATCTAATTAATTTTATAAAAATAAAAAAACAAGCACTGTTTCGGGACGGTGCTTGTTTGTTGTTATTTTTCTGATTTTTTATCAATTTATATATTTTATTCCGGATAGACAAATCGCCTGTCATTCATCAGTGAATCCCGGTATCTCCGGATATAGAATTTTGCCATGTTCAGATTTTGTTCCGAGTAATTTCCGCATTGTTCCGGTTTCGCACCAGGGATTTCACCCTCGTAGTCAATAAAAATAAAAAAACAAGCACTGTTTCGGGACGGTGCTTGTTTGTTGTTATTTTTCTGATTTTTTATCAATTTATATATTTTATTCCGGATAGACAAATCGCCTGTCATTCATCAGTGAATCCCGGTATCTCCGGATATAGAATTTTGCCATGTTCAGATTTTGTTCCGAGTAATTTCCGCATTGTTCCGGTTTCGCACCAGGGATTTCACCCTCGTAGTCAATAATAAAGTCACACAGATCAATTACAAGATCAATAATATTCTCAGAATTGAAATCACCAAACATTACAAGATAACAGCCTGTACGACAGCCCATAGGACCAAAATACACGATTTCGTCTTTGTGTTCTGAATTTCTCAGATAAGTAGCCGCCAGATGTTCGATAGTATGCAGTGCAGGCATATCCATCACCGGTTCACGATTGGGTGCTGTGATACGCAGGTCGAACGTTGTCACAACGCACTGTTCGTGATAATCTCTCCTGGACACATAAAGCCCCGGCAAAAGATTCAAATGATTTATTGTAAAACTCGTAATTCTTTCCATTTTATATTTCTCCATTATAATGTAATTAATTATTTTTCAAATTTGTTGCATAATTCCTGAATCTGATCCGTGAGCCTTGCAAGATCTTTATTTGTCCGTCCCTGGCTGTTCCGGATTAGAATTGTCAGCCGTTCCAGAGCCGCAAGCAGTCTCTGATAGATTGTATTCGCTCTGGCTGTGCCTTTTGTTTTTTGAACCGGCTTGGGAATGCTCTCCAGCAGGATTTCACCTGTGAGTAAATCAAATTCTGTGCCGCTGTAAGGCGCATAGGCGTTTAATTTCAGATCATTCCGTAAATGCGCCGTGAAACGATCCATGACATTGCTTTCTCCATGGATGATAAATACATGTTCCGGATTTTGAATCTGGGAAATCCATTTTGTCAGACCATCTACATCCGCATGACCACTGATGCCGGGGAGCTGTTTAATTTCTGCGGCAACCTGGATAGTTTCTCCGAACAGTTTCACACTTGTTGCGCCTTCCACAAGGGAACGTCCAAGTGTTCCATATGCCTGATAGCCCACAAATAAAATCATGTTCTGTGGCTGCCACAGATTATGCTTGAGATGATGCTTGATTCTGCCTGCTTCACACATGCCGGATGCAGAAATAATTACTTTGCGGCGTTTGTCAAAATTAATTGCACGGGATTCTTCCGGTGTCGTTGCCAGAATCAAATCTGGAAATGTTAGCGGATTAATGCCCTGCTCCACATAGTGCAACGCCTCTGCATCATAACAACTGTTCTGATTTTTCAGAAAAATACTGGTTGCCTCAATCGCAAGCGGACTGTCCATAAATACCGGAAAATCAGAATAATTCCGGATTAGATTCCGTTCTTTGATCTGCCGGAGAAAATATAATAATTCCTGTGTTCTGCCCACTGCAAATGACGGAATGATGACACTGCCGCCCCGATCAAATGTTCTCTGAAGTACCTGTGCCAGAGCCGTCACGTAATCCGAAGGACGTTCATGTTTGCGGTCGCCGTAGGTCGATTCCATGATGACATAATCGGCTTGGGTGATGTATTCAGGATCACGGATCAATGGCTGATTCAGATTGCCGATGTCGCCGGAAAAGACTAATTTTCGGGTCTGGTTGTTTTCCGTTGCCCAGATTTCAATGCTTGCAGAACCCAATAAATGCCCGGCGTCAATGAAACGGACTTCCACGCCCTCACAGAGTATGAATTTCTGACTGTATTTGTGAGATCTCAGCAAGCTGATTGCGCCAACGGCATCTTCCATTGTGTATAGTGGGGTATAAGGTTCTTCGCCGTTTCTTTGGGCTTTCCGGTTGCGCCACTGCGCTTCAAATTCCTGGATATGGGCGCTGTCACGAAGCATAATGCTACAAAGGGATGCCGTGGCATCCGTTGTATGGATTTCTCCCTGGAAACCGCCGGCATACAGCAGGGGAAGCAAGCCGGAATGGTCAATATGTGCATGGGTTAATAACACATAGTCAATTTTTCCGGGAGCGCAGGGAATCTGGGCATTTTCATAGACATCCCGACCCTGTTCCATGCCGAAATCCACCAGAATCCGGAATTGATTAATTTCCAGATAGGTACAACTGCCGGTGACTTCGTGTGCTGCGCCGATAAATTTAATTTTCATAGATTGTATTCACGCCTTTCTGGAATGAAATTTTAAAAATGCAAATTATAATTTATTATATCATAGCATATTTTTCAAAAAAATGCAAGTGCTTTTAGAAAATTCCCACAAATCTGATCTAAAATTTTAAAATTTTCTGCAAGGCTTTACAAATCGCTCAAAATATGCTATGATTATATAGATATCAAAGTAATTAAATATATATAACTATTCGGAGGGGATTGATTTGCAGCACCAGGAGCTTCAAGAATTAAAGAAAAAAGTGATCCGGAAATTTTTCGCCCGGATGAATCCGCAGCAGTTTGACGCTGTCACGACTGTGGATGGCGCTGTCCTGATTATTGCGGGTGCAGGCAGCGGCAAGACAACGGTCATGATTCACAGAATTGCTAACATGATTCTGTTCGGGAATGCTTTGCATGAGGATTCTCCTGTGCCGGATGCGAAGACAATTCAGAAATTGCAGGATTATGCAGAAAACGGGGTTGGTATCAGTACAGAAGAACTCCGGAACAGCATTGCTGTGAATCCTGTGAAACCGTGGCAGATTCTGGCAATTACGTTCACAAATAAAGCCGCAGAGGAACTAAAAAACCGTTTGTCCGCAACATTGGGAGAGATCGCCAGTCAGATTCAGGCATCTACATTTCATTCTGCATGTGTCAGAATTTTAAGAACTTGCAGTGACCGGATTGGCTATGATACACATTTCACGATTTATGACACGGATGACAGCCTGAAATTATTGAAATCCTGCATGAAAGAGCTCAAAATTCCGGAAAAAGAATATCCGCCAAGGGATCTGCTCACCCAGATCAGCCAAGCCAAGGACAAAATGCTGTCTCCGGAAGAATACACAGAATTTATTACAACAGATCTGAAACCAGATCCAAAAAAGAGGATGGCAAGCCGGGTTTATTCGCATTATCAGGAAAAAATGCAAGCCGCCAATGCTATGGATTTTGATGATTTAATTTATCTGACTGTCCGGGTGTTTGAACAGAATCCGGATGTGTTGGAAAAATATCAGAATCGTTTTCAATATTTCATGGTTGATGAATACCAGGATACAAATTTCGCACAGTACCGGCTTATCAGCCTGCTTGCCGGGAAATACCGGAATTTGTGCGTTGTCGGGGATGACGACCAGAGTATTTATAAATTCCGGGGAGCAACTATTGAAAATATTCTGAATTTTGAACAGGAATTCCCTGATTGCAAAGTCATCCGGTTAGAAGAAAATTACAGATCCACACAGAATATTTTAAAAACTGCCAATGCTGTGATTGCCCATAATCAAAACCGCAAGAGTAAAACGCTTTGGACAGCCGGGGAAACTGGTACATTAACGCATATTGTAAAAATTCCGGATGAAACTAGGGAAGCGCAGTTCATTGCAGATCAGATCCGGAAATCTGTCGCAGCCGGCGGAAATTATGCAGATTCTGCTGTGTTGTACCGGATAAATGCCATGTCTAACAATCTGGAAAAAGTCATGATCCGGAATCAGATCCCCTACAGGATTTACGGGGGAATCCGGTTTCAGGATCGCAAGGAAGTGAAAGACATTCTTGCGTATTTGTCCCTATTCGTAAATGATTCGGATCAGATCCGTTTTGAAAGAATTGTCAACACGCCCCGTCGAGGCATCGGGGAAAGTACAATCATGAAAATTATCCAGACGGCAACTGCTGAAAACATGGGATTTTTGGAAGTAATGGCAAATTGTCAGAATTTTCCGGAGCTCAGACGAAAAGCATCGACATTGCTTCAGTTCGCTTATACAATGACGGAACTGCGGAAAAAACTCACAGAACTGCCATTAGATGAATTTTTTGATAGCTTGCTGAAGCTGACAGGTTATCAGGAAATGCTAGAAGAAAACGGCAAGGAGAATGAAGAAAACCGGGAACGGCTTGAAAATCTCCAGGAATTGCGTTCGAGTATTGTGGACTATATCCGTCGGGAAGAACAGCCGTCATTGGAGGGATTTCTTGCAGAGATGGCACTGTATACAGACGCCGATCAGGCATCTTCCGGGGATGTTGTTTCTTTGATGACGATCCATGCTGCGAAGGGACTGGAATTCCGGAATGTCTTTGTTGCCGGGATGGAAGAAAATATTTTCCCATCCTATCGCTGTCTGTATGATCCGTCAGAACTGGAAGAAGAACGCCGGCTTGCGTATGTGGCGATTACCAGGGCAAAACGGGATTTATATCTGTTTCATGCAGACAGCCGGCTGTTATTCGGCAGAAATCAGTATAATACAATTTCCCGGTTTATCCGGGAAATTCCAAAAGAACTGAAAGAGATAAAAAATAAAAAATCCGGATTTCACGAGATCCCGGAGCAATCTGCCGGGAATTCTGTGAAGCATTCCGGATTGCATCCCCAGGCATCCGGCATCCGGAATCATCCGCCGTCTGTTGGCAATCTGGATTTGCATTTTGCAGTCGGGGAGAGAATCCATGATGAAATTTTCGGTGATGGGGAGATTCTTCGTGCTGAGCCGACAGGCAATGATTATCTGCTGGAAATTGCGTTTGAAAAAGTCGGCAAAAAGAAACTGATGGCAAGATACAGGAAGATCACTAAAATTTAAAATAAAATTATATTT
>CAMWTO010000044.1 GCA_947177205.1 uncultured Ruminococcus sp.
ATAATATTACCAGATTAAATCTTTTGCTATTATTTTAAATCTTGATTTTTCTGAGAAAATTCAGAAAAAATTAAAAAACTTGAAAGGGGAAATTTTCAGATGAAGTTCAGAAAATGGAAAAGCTGTCTTGCAGTGATCGTTGCAATGGCAAGTATTACTTGCTCCGTTGGCATGACAGCCGCACAGGCACTCACCGACAATGCTGTCAGCGGCGTTGTGGCTATGGCAAGTGAAAGCTCCGTGAAATTCACAAACCAGGGCGGCTTTGGTGAAGGTGTCTATGCAGAATGGTCTGCTGTCAGCAAGGCAACAGGTTATGTTGTGTATGTAGACGGCACAAAAATTGATAGTATGCTCATCCGTCAGTATCCGGACTGCTTCCGTGCCGATGCTGTAGGGCTCAAGGCAGGCTCTCATACCATCAAAGTTGTTCCCGTGATCGACGGCAAGGAAGATGCTTCCAAGGCTGCCGAGACAAAGGCAACAGCAATTGCACATGACCGTTCCGGATTCGGTTTTGTAAACGGTACTTCTTCCGGTGCTTACAATGAAGACGGCACACTCAAGAGCGATGCAACTGTGATCTATGTCACGGAAGAAAACAAAGACACTGTAAAAGTAACATTGCCGGATAAAAAAGGCAAAGATGCTGAATTAGTGGGTGTGCAAAATATTATTGCAGGATTAAAAAGCAATGAAAGAGCAGGTTCTGTTGTAATCAGATTTATTGGCAATATCACAGACCCGGAGGGAATGCCCAATGGCGATTTATATGTTGATGGTGTTACTTGTGGCTTGACACTTGAGGGTATCGGCAAAGATACGACAATAAACGGCTTCGGGATTGTCCTGAAAAACTGTTCCAATGTGGAAGTCAGAAATTTTGCCTTCATGAACTGCAACAGCAAAGAGGGTGATGACTGCGGACTCCAGCAGGATAATGATCACATTTGGGTTCACAACTGCGATTTCTATTATGGCGATGCAGGTTCTGACGCTGACCAGGTAAAGGGCGACGGCGCACTGGATACCAAAAAATCCACTTATGTGACACATTCTTACAATCATTTTATTGATAATGGTAAGTGCAATCTCCAGGGCATGAAAGATGAGACAACTGAAAATTATGTGACATATCATCATAACTGGTACGATCATTCTGACTCCCGTCATCCGAGAATTAGAACATGCACCGTGCATATTTATAATAATTACTATGACGGCAATGCAAAATATGGTGTTGGTGTGACGCTTGGCGCATCTGCTTTTGTCGAAAATAACTATTTCAGAAGCTGCAAATATCCCATGCTGATTGCTATGCAGGGTTCTGATATTGTTACCAATACTGAGAAGGGTACATTCTCCGGCGAGGACGGCGGTATGATTAAATCTTATGGCAACTACGTCGACGGCGGAAAGGGCTATGTGACATATCAGCAGGATTCTGTGGAATTTGATGCGTATGAGGCATCTTCCAGAGATGAAAAAGTTCCGGATTCTGTCAAGTGCAAGAAGGGCGGTACAAGTTATAACAATTTTGATACAGCAAGCGACATGTATAGCTACACGCCGGATAAAGCCGAGGATGTTCCTGGAATTGTTATGGCAAATGCAGGTCGTGTCCAGCAGGGTGATATTCACTGGCAGTTTGATAATGCCGTAGATGATGAAAGCTATGCTGTCAACCAGGCATTGAAAGATACATTAGTTGCTTACAAAGATAGAATAGTTGCCATCGGCAGCGGATTTACAGATTCTACAGATCCGTCTGCAACAGAGGCAACCACACCGACACCGACAGAGGCGCAGCCGACAGAGTCCAAGCCCGCAGAAACAGATGCTACAGAGGCGCCCAAGCCCACAGATCCGACCCCTACGGATTCCAATCCGTCTGTGAAACCGTTCTATTCTTCTGTGATCTATGCTGCTCCAGACGGCAAGGGTTCTGGTAAGACGACAGACGATCCAGCAGGCGTTCTTGATGCGATCCAGAATGTTCCGGCAGGCGGTGTCATCTATCTGCTGGAGGGTACTTACAAATTTGATTCTACAATTCTGATCGATCAGAATAATTCCGGCACGAAAGACGCTTACAAGACAATTACAGCTTATAATAATGCGAAAGTTGTATTTGACTTCTCTGCAATGGCAGTTGACGGCGCAAACAGAGGCGTTGTCCTGGATGGTTCTTACTGGTATTTCTACGGCTTCGAGATCACAAAAGCCGGCGATAATGGCATGCTCCTGTCCGGTAACAACAACATCATTGAAATGATGCAGTTCACATCCAACCAGGATACCGGCTTGCAGATTTCCCGTTACAGAACGGATGCGGCAAAGATTGCGGACTGGCCGACAAATAACTTGATCAAGAACTGCACAGCGAAAAATAACTGTGATGATGCGACGATGGAGAATGCAGATGGATTTGCGGCAAAATTGACTTGCGGTGAAGGTAATGTCTTTGACGGCTGCATGTCTTATAATAACTCCGATGATGGCTGGGATCTCTATGCGAAAACAGAAACAGGACCGATCGGTGTTGTTACTTTGAAAAACTGCATTGCATTCCGCAACGGTTTTACAGAGGACGGCAGAGGTTACGGCGACTGCGACGGCAACGGCTTCAAGCTTGGCGGCGGCGGTGTTGGTACAGCACATGTTGTAGAGAACTGTCTGGCATTTGAAAATCTCAACTGCGGATTCACAGATAATAATAATCCGTTACTGGGAAGCCTGAAAGATTGTACAGCTTATAACAATGGTATCGGCGGAAACGGTAAGCCGAACTTCTCTGTATATCGTTGTACAGATACAACGACAAAATTTGATAATCTGATGGGATATACTAATACAGCCAACGTCTCTAAGACAGATGCGGCAGGTATCAAGCTCTCCAGTGACAAATTTGTTGGTGAGATGAAAAATTCTCTGTATTACAATAGCGGCAAGTATTATTTTGCTAAGAGTGAAACAATGACCAATGGTGCAAAATTGGGTGATGTTGTGACACCGGCAGACTCCGATTTCATGAATCTGACTGTTCCGGCAATGGGCGCAGACTTCCATACGGAGTGGAGAAATGCGGATGGATCTCCGAAACCGGCAGGTTTTGCAGAAACAGTATCCAACGGCACATATGCAACACTGGGTTATCATATGGCATCCGGTCTGACGCAGGAGACAACGCCCGGAATCGGAGATGGCAAACAAGATCCGGTAGAACCGCCTGAAACAGATTCCACAGATCCTGATCCGACAACTTCAAGTGAGTCCACATCAACAGGCAACACGATGAAAGGTGATGCAAACGAAGACGGCGAAATTGACATCAGTGACGTTGTACGGATGAACAGAGTTTATGTCGGTGTAGATAAAGTAACCGCTCAGGGTCTGATAAATGCAGACATTGACGGAAGCGGCAAGATTGAACTGGCTGACTCCATGAACGTTCTGCGTTATCTGGTACATCTGATTGACAATCTTGATTCTTTGGAATCCTGATTTTTGAGAATAAAAACCCTGCTCCGGCAGGGTTTTTATATATAAATTTAAAAAAATTCTCTCACACCGGCGAAAAATTCCGATGTGAGAGTTTTTTATTAAAAGCCTCGCTTATTTTTCCGTGAATTAGCATCCAGTTTGGCTTGCCTCTTGCGTTCCTTTGCCAGGCGGAGAGTTTCTTCCCTGGAAATTGTCCCTGTTTCACCGGAATCCGATCCGCCTGCGGCGGTATCATCATCTATGAAATTCGCCAGGCGACTCTTGAATGCGGATTTTTCCGTTTTTCTTGCTGTTGGTGCCATCTGGGAGGAATAATAGCTTGACTGCGGCTGTGCTTGTCCGTAATAATTAGAAACCGTCTGACTATGATTCGCAAGCTGATTAAAATATACACTTTGTTGCTGCGGTGGCTGATTGAAATACATGCTCTGTTGCGGCGGTTGATAATAATAAGATGCCGGAGCGCCCGTCTGCTGTGGTTGCGGATAAGGTTGCGGCTGTGCATAAGGCTGATTATAATAATAGGAATTCGGCACACCTGCCTGCGGCGAATAAGGCTGTGCCGCTTGTGGCTGATAATAAGACTGCTGCATTGGCTGTTGTTGTTGCGGATAACCGCCCGGCTGCATGATGTTGGGTGCAGGATTCTGCGGTGCAGGTGGTGCATAGAATGGGTTGTCCTGGTTTGCCGCTGCTTTTTCTTCAAATTCGTTTTCGTTCTGTTCTTCTGTTTCTTCCGGCGTTTCGGCTGCCTCAAATCCGAAATCCCCTATTTCGCCATCTGTTGCAAAGCCGGCAAAGTCATTGGCAGAAGGAAGCGGATTTTTTGGTGCCTGGCTCATAGCGGCAGGTGGGGGGACATTTTCTGAAACAGCCGCAAATCCCGTTGCAAGGGATTGTTTTGCAGGATTTCCGGATTTTTCAGAAATTTCAGGTTTCTGGGAATTCTGAGGATTTTCCGGTTGATTTTTCTGAAAATTTGCAGCACCGGGTGAAAGCAGTTCCGACGCTTTCACATGCTGATTCGGTGCTACGTAAATTTCTGTGTCCTTGTTTTCCGGATCTGTGTCGCACAGAAGTTTCAGACATTCCGGACAAGGCTGACTGACTTCCTTGCTGCTGAATGAAACAGTAATTAATTCTTCGACTGTCGTCTCGCCGGATGCAATCATTGTCATGACAGCATTGAATTCCGGGCAAGCACGCATAATCTGCCCGTTCCGGATTCTGACACTGGTTACACCTGCATAGATCGTTTGCTTGTCCGTTTTGAGCAGACAGAATTCAGAGTCACTTCCAGAAACCAACTGCGGCTCAATATTTTTAATATCATTCATGAATTGAATCGCCTGATGATAAAAATCTTTAGATTCCATGAAATTACCTGCCTTTCCTAATTTTTGTAGAATAAATCAGATTTTCCGGTATGCAGGATGTTATTATGTATAATGCTATAATATATAATAGAATAGGACAGGCAGGCTTTCGATGATAAGAAAGCCTGAACCTGAACAAACTGCATCCATCCGTTTTTTGTAAATTTTTTCATACATGCCTGATAATGTCATGGCAGAGCGCCGGGGTCTGGATTTGTCAGCATTTGTCAGCACCATGACAGCGCAATTTCATTTTATTCTTCGACTGCCAGATTCGGATTTCTGCGGAGCTGATTTTTCAGGCGCTGTTTTGCCAGTTTTGCCTGATGTTCCGCCTTGCGCATTTCTGCACGGGCTTTGTTTTTCTCTACCTGGCGTTTCAGGGCTTCCGCTCCCTCTGCCACAATTTCTTTATTATAAAGACAGGACAGGGAAATGTCGTCCTGTGTGCCGAAGTTGGTTCTCTTGGTGAGATTTCTCACAACGACTTTGTCAAAATCCGGCATCTGTTCCAGATGACTTGCAATGATCGTGTGATAATCCAGGAAATCATCTTCGCTCCGGAATGATGTGAACAGACCGTCTGTGGAAACAAAGACTGCCATCGGGTTGTCCATCAGATAGAAACTGCTGAACATGTCAATTGCGTTGGAGTTGCACATGGATGCCGTGAGATTGGCAGGTGCGGATTCATCATCTGCAATGGGCATTTCTGCTTCGCCGTCTTCATCAATCATCACAAGACTGCCGTCACCGATCTGCATCCCGAAGACGTAATCCCTGCCCATGACAACGGCGATCAGCGTTGTGCCATACATGGATTCCATTTTGATGGATTCATACTGATCCTTGGTGAACGGGGACTTCTCCTCGTCAGTGACCGGATTTTTCCGGTAATGTTTGGAAACTTCACGATTCCAGCGTGAAATGATCTGTTTTTCAATCTTGGTAATAATATCTTTGGGGTTTTCCTGGAAACTTTCCTCAAACTCCTCTGGGTCTCTGTAAAAATTACGCACTGTACGCAGTGTTGCCCGGACGGCGAGACGGGAACCGACATCGCTCCGGAAATGTTTTTTGCTTCCGTGTCCGTCTGCAACGACAGCAAT
The DNA here is from genome assembly GCA_947177205.1 of uncultured Ruminococcus sp. GTDB lineage: Bacteria > Bacillota > Clostridia > Oscillospirales > Ruminococcaceae > UBA3855. The sequence goes on from CAMWTO010000044.1 coordinate 5,990, forward strand.
CGAATAGAATTCAGTAGACTGGAAATTTGAAAAATCCTGACAAACTGTACCTTTTGCGACATGGCTTGCGCCGATCACGGAATGGCAAAATCCTTCATACATTGTGCATGCCTCCTTTCCGTTCTTTCCGTTTCATGACCATAAAAATTACCAGCCTGCATCAAAGGGAACGTTGTCGCCGTAGCCCTCAGATTTGATAATCTCCTGAATCTGCTGACCCAGCATTTTCTGCTTGGTTTCAAATACATCTTCCATGCCCAGTTCATGACCGGAGTCATCTGAGAGCGTCATGCTCTTGCTGCCGATCTGGGAAGAAGTTACAGCGATGACTTTAATCAGATGTGCCAGCTGACCGCCGGAATAGGCATGTACAACGGTGTCTTTTGTGCCGGTGAATTCAGCGAGCATGTCATCATCGGCTTCCTTGCCGATACCAAGTGCTGTTTTCAGACCGTATTTGTACCAGGTGTTCTGCTGTAATGCAGCCAGACCTTCTTTATAATTGTCTGACGGATAGCCGTCTGTCATGAGAAACATAACTGGTGCAAAGGACAGGGAGGGGGAGTTTAAAAAGCTGTTGCGAGACATCCGGATGTTCAGTTCTTTGAAGGCAGCACCCATACTGGTGACGCCGTCTGCACGGAGTCTCGTCCATTCGAAATCTTCGATGGAAATTGGTTCTGAGTACATCCACATCACATTTGTGGAGAACGTGAGAACGGCAATTTTCACATCTGTGTCTGCCTCGCCGACACGGCGGATTTCCGGAATGAGTTCTTCCATGACGGCATTGAGTTCGCCCATTTTCGTGCCTTTCATACTGCCTGATGTATCAATCAGAAAAAAGATGACCAGGCTTTTTCTGGAGACGCCTGTGGCGTTGAGCGGATCATCATCATCGAAGTCCAGAAAATCATCGAAGTCATCCAGACCATCGCTGAAACCGCCGCCGAGATCATCGTCGAAACTGAGGTCGTTTTCCATTTCTTCATTCATAATTACTAAGTAGCTCCTTTACTGAAATATTCATTTAAATTTCATGTGTGTTCTGCCGGGGTTATTCTTCGATTTTGGCAATCACGCCATCGCCGAAGTTGATTTCCAGCTTTTCCCATAAAGGAAAGCCCTTGCCGGAAGGCGTGATATAGAAATTGCCGTCGGGCATCTTGACACGCCAGGATTTGCCGGAGCTGTTTTTGATACCAAGCATGCCGGCTCTGAGTTTGTTTTCTACAATTTCGCCGGTGACTGTCTCAAAATCATCAGAGTTTTTTTCTGTCTCGCAGGCATAGAATTTATAGCCGAGATAGAGCGGGACTCTGTAATCTCTTGTGTTGAATTTCAGACTTGCAATATAATTGCCGCATCTGGGGCACATGAAGAAATTGGGATTATCTTCTGCTTTGCGGAACATGGTCGTGAAATTGGTTCTGCCGCAGGTGCAGGCGATAATTTCAGAACGCAGCCGGATAAACATTTTCTGCCATTCGTTTTCAATAATGCGTTTATTGGGATCAGAAATTCCGGCTGTGAATGAGTGAATAAATGCGTCCCGGACGTAAGTCGGGTAGATCTTCCAGAATTTGATGACATTATCATGAATGCCTCTGACAGGGCGGTTGGAAGTGTCATTCGGATCGTAAACAAATACGGCGTTCTGTCCGTAGTGTTTGAGTTCAGAACTTTCCGTCAGACAGATGTCTTTCACGACTTTTTCACCCTCCATCGGGTCGCCTCTGAATAATAATTTGAACAGGACAACGGCGAGAGAATATTTATCCGTCTGGACGTCCGGTTTTTTCAGACCTTTGACAACTTCGGGCGCCATGTAGCCGGGTTTGCCGCCGATGCCAAAGTTACTGCCGTCCGGGGCGATGTTGTCGCAGTCGCAGACGAGAATATCACCGGTCTTGATATTAATAAAGAAACCGCCGTCATTCAAATCCTGGTAGCTCTTGCCGGCTCTGTGGAGCTGACGGAATGCATTTACGATATTGATCACGGCTGTGATCATCGCATACAGGCTCTTGAACTGAACGGATGTTTTTATCGCTTTTCCGGTGAGCGGATCAATGTCCAGTTTGTAAGTATTCAAAATATCTACGAAAGAATCATAGCCCTGGGGTCTGAGATTCATCAGATACCCGAAGCCGCCGGATTCCATGGGTTTTGTGAGATATTTCGGCCAGAGGAATTTGCTGCTGGGTGCGCCATCATTGATATTGTTGGCAATGTTCTGCCGGAATGCCTTCGGATTGCGCATCTTGTCAACATCATACCATTTGAGTGCATAATCCATATTATTGAATTCTACCAGATAAACAATGCCCTGACCGCCTTGACCAAGAACTTTCTTGACCTTAGCAGCGCCGCCATATTCCATTTCGACGTACTGCCCGATTTGCAGTTCAACCATTTGAATTCATCCCTTTCTGAGTTATAATTTTTGATAAAATTAGGAGTCCCGGAATCCGGGGGATTCCGGAATATTATTTTTTAAATTAAAATCTTCCGTTCCTGTTGATGATCTCCGTCTTAATGTCCATTTCCATGCAGTATCTCTGTACATAGGATTTGTCATAGCATTTAATGACCAGACCTTTGCACTGTGCAAAAGCGTCTTCTTCAATCTGCTTGACGCTGTCGGGAATCATCAGTTTTCTTAAATTGTCGCAGCCTTCGAATGCACCGCTTCCGATGCTGATAATGGTATTCGGCAGATCCACAATTTCAAGATCATAGCAGAACTGGAATGTCATATCTGCGATTTCCGTGACACCGGCAGGGATGTTGATTTTGTTGAGTTTTGCACATTCACTGAATGCGCCCTGTCCGATAGATCTGACGCTTGGCGGAATGGCAATGTTCTTGAGCCGTTTGCATTCTGAAAACGCATACTGTCCGATTACAACCATTGAGGACGGCAGTTCTACGTTTTTCATGAATTTGAAACCATCAAAGCAGAAATTATCCAGCATCATGTAACCGCCCGGAATCTTGACAGTACCCTTTAGGCGGGAACGTGCAGCATCGGTATTTCTGAAGATCTGTGTTTCATCGATTTCAGGAATCGGATTTTCCACGACAGGCTGCGGAGCAGGAGCAGGTCTCTGCGGCGCAGGTACAGGCTGCTGCGGCATTGCCGTCTGCATATTCGGCATTGGCTGTGCCATGGGCTGTGCGCTGAAACCGCCGGCAGCAGGGGGAGGACTGAACGGATTGGCATTGACGAACTGCGGCTGTGCCGGGAATGCCTGTGCCGGGGCTGCCACTGCGCCCTGCTCCGGCATCGTTGTCTCATAAGGCCAGTCAAGCAGATAGGTAAAGCATACCATAACGAATTCGACAGCGCCCTCGGAGAGGAACATTTCGTTCATCATGTATTCTTTGGATTTCATGACAGATATTTTCTGATTGTCACCTCTCTGCATAGCGGTCAGGACACCGCTCTTCGTGACATTCTTCAACAAACGGCGTTCTTTCTCGTATTCCGGGATATAGTCATTCATTAAAGAAATGAACTGATCCGGATTACTTAAAATTTCATTGCCGAATTGTTGCAGCATACCCTTTAGCTTCTGACTAACAGCGATCGTGTTTTCAAATCCTGCTACATTGACCATAAAATTCCTGCTGCTGAAAATATAAATTAGTTTAATTTATTAAAATAAAATTCATATTTCAGGAACATGCTGAAAATAATTTAAATTAAATTTTAAAATATCAAGCACACTTCCTGAGCAGCCTCTCCTTTCTTGAAAAGATCTTGAAAAAATAAACAAAAAAACTGACGTTGGCTTTTTGGCTTTTCAGTTTTTCAGTGACCGGATCTGAAATACCGGTTGATCAGCTCCGGCATTGCAGCCGCAAAAAGACCATACGCATTTACAAAAAGTATAACATGAATTCAGCAGATTGTCAATAGATTGCAGGCGGATTTTCTGATTTTTTATATTTCCTACAAAAAAGGCAAGCGAAAATATGGCACTTCGCACCAAAAAAATTAAAAAAATCAGAAATTCATGCACAGTGGAACAGACAAGGGAAAAATAGACAGAAATACACATGGAATTTCGTGCTATTTGGCACTTGTATTTTTCAGAAAAATATGTTATAATAAGTAAGAATCTGACTGTTTGCTGAAAGCCAGGAGATTTCCGGGATATTTTATAAAATAATTTTATATTGATATATTATTTGTTTGTCAAGTTTGAAGGAGGTTGATTTTTTTGAGAATAAAAAGTCTGATGAGAGGTGCGGCTGTTGGTATGATTCTTCTGTCGATGCTCTCGGCTGCCGGTTGTGCTGCAAAAAATGCACAACAGCAGGATATTACCATTGCCGTGATCTGCAAGAATGAGACAGACGAATACTGGCAGTCCGTCTGGAGTGCATGTGATGATGCAGAATCTGAAATGATGATTCAGACACTGCGTCTTGCGCCGGATGTGGAAGACATTGAAAAACAGATTGCCAACATCAATGAGGCAATTTCTGCAAACGTAGACGCCATTGTGCTTGCTGCGATTGACTCGGACGCTGAAAATGAAGCGCTCTCCAAGGCAACCAGTGCCGGAATCCCGATTGTGACCATTGATTCGGATATTAATTATGACGGCAGGGCAAGTTATGTCGGAACACAGAACATATCCGCTGCGGCAATTGCAGGCAGACGTGTCAAAGAACTGCTCAACAATGATGGCACAGTCGGCGTCATCTATCATGGCGACACTTCCACCGCAAATATGCGTATGGGCGGCTTTATGGAAGAAATTAATCCGCCGCAGGATGAGAACGCCGAAAAGCCGGCAGGTGCAGGCTCTAAGTCAAACCATGCACAGCCGGAAAAACCTGCATCCGAACAAACTGTTCCGCAAACAAATGTGAAAGTCCTTGCGAGTGTAGACGGCGAGGGCGATATGGAAATTTCCAAAGATCAGGCAAAGAAATTAATTACAGAACAGCATGTGAATCTGCTCTACACCACAAATCAGCCCGGCACTCGTGGCGCATGTGAGGCAATTCAGGAGTTAATCGATGCCGGGACAATTCAGCCGGACGAAGTACAGCTTGTTGGATTTGACTATTTTGATGGTGCTTATAATTATATTACAAGTGGCGTTCTGGATGCTGTGATCGTGCAGAATCCGTACAACATGGGCTATATGGGCATCCGGACAGCAAGAAGTGTGATCCAGGGCGAAGAAGTACAGCCGACGATTGACACCGGCGCAGTTCTCGTGACAGCGGATAACATCAATGAGGAGCATATTCAGTTCCTCGTCAATCCGACAGGCAACTAAGACGGAAGGAGTGGGAAAATGGCTAGAAGAAACGCAAGAAATGCCAGAAACAAAAGAAATATGATTGATATGAAACACCGCAAAGATCCCGGTATCCGGAAAATCAGCAGATTGTATCTGCTGATGGGAATTATTTATGTCGTGTTCATTGCATTTAATATGATTGTCGAAAATTTTGTTTATATTGATACCAGAGATCAGTATGACGCCAATCTGGAATCCGTCAATCAGGTAGCGCAGATCCGGAAGGAATTTTCTAAAATTAACCAGAATATTCTGGTGCTTGCCTCTGTGGATGTCCAGCCGCAGAAAGAGGCATTACTGCGCCAGATTGAAAACGGTATGGTCACACTTGGCGAACAGGAGGCAGCTTTTCTGGAATTTGTAGGAGATTCTTCCGAAAATGCAACCAGAAGATTCAAGCATGTTGTGTATTCTCTTAATGTATATGAAAACAAGGTCAATGATATCAAGGACAGATTGCTTGAAATGGACAGTCAGGAAGCCGTTTCAATTTACGTCCAGGAGCTAAATCCTCTCTGGATGGTTGCCAATGAAATGCTCGGTGCAGTGACAGAGATCACATCCAGGGAAGCGGCGATGAACCGTGTGAAAATTGCGAGAAATCATGGCATTGCACAAGCCAGCCTGGTTGTTATGGTCATTATCCTGATCATTACACTGATTTTCTTTGCAAACAGACAGATCAAGACGTTGATCGAAGTCCAGAACCAGACAAAGGAACTTAATGAGGCGAGCGCACGTCTGACAAAATCCAGAAAAAAATTATTGGATTCTGCCATGACAAATATTTTAACAGGCATGAAGAACCGTTATGCCCTGGATGAGAACCTGTCTCAGCTGATTAATAACGCCCAGTTCAACATTGCTGTTTTTGATGTGGATAATTTCCGGAATATCAATGATATGTATGGCTATGAAGTCGGTGATGAATATCTCGCTACGATTGCGGAACGTCTGAAAGACGAATATTCTGATTATGCGGAAATGTTCAACATTACCGGCAACGAATTCTGCATGATCTTCTATGAGCATGTCACAGACACGCAGGCACAGCAGCTTGCAGAACAGATCCGGATTGGAATCGGACAGCCGACCATGGTGGCAGGCAATCTTGTATTACAGGCACCTGTTTCGGCAAGTCTTTATCATTACTTACCCAGCGACAATCTGGATGTCAATACGCTCCTGATGCGTATGGACTCCGCACTGCATGCGGCAAAGCGTGACGGCGGCAACCGGATGTATCAGATCCAGTAATTTAAAAATGACAAATTCCCTTTCAGATCGTGAGATCTCATGATTTGAGAGGGAAATTTTACGAGAAATTTATCAAAAATTTTAAAAATATTCACAGAAATTCACAGAAAATTTAAAAAACTCTTGACAAAAACTAGAAAAACTGGTAAAATATTAATAAAATTAAATTTTTTAAATTCAAAAATTTATTACAAAATTTATTACAGAGAGGAGTTCTGACATGTTTCTCGTGACAGGAGATATTCATGGTCTGCGTGATCGACAGGACTTCGAGCGCCTTTCTTTTGTCTATCAGGATTTATTTGACATCATGACAAAAGAAGATTATCTGATTATTACCGGTGATTTCGGACTTGTCTGGGATAGTTCCGTGGAAGAAATCCGCCTGCTGCAATGGCTCGAAGACAGAAATTTCACGACACTTTTTGTTGACGGGAATCATGAAAATTTTGACCTGCTGGAGCTGTTATATCCCGTGGAAAACTGGAATGGCGGCAGAATCCGGAGAATCTCCCCCAGTGTGATGCAGTTAATGCGTGGGCAGATTTATGAAATCGACGGCAAAAGCTTTTTTACCATGGGCGGCGCAGAAAGCCATGACAAGGAATTCCGGATTCCCGGCATTAGCTGGTGGCAGCAGGAACTTCCGACCAGGCAGGAAATCCAGGAGGCAAGGGCTAATTTGCTGGGACACCGCATGCAGGTGGATTATGTCATCACGCATTGTCTGCCGAGCAGTGTGCAGCGACAGTTGTTCGGCGACGATAATGCGATTTATCCGGATAATATTTTAACAGATTTCCTGGACGAAATCGCTGCGAAAATACAGTACAAATACTGGTACTGCGGACACTATCATCGGGACGGTGTTGTGATAACCAATCCGAAAATGAATATTATTTATCAGAAAGTCAAATTATTAGGTTAATCCATCATAAATTAAATATTAAATTTCAGGAGGTTTTTTTATGGATTTATTGGCAGGTCTTACCAAACGCCGGAGCATCCGGCATTACACGGAACAAGCCGTTTCAGAACAGGAAATTAAAAAAATTCTGGAAACGGCACGGTTTGCGCCAAGCTGGAAAAATTCTCAGACGGGAAGATATTATGCGATTCTCAATCCGGAGCTGAAAAATCAGATTGCGGAGGAGGGAACACTTGATTTTTCCAAAAATAAGTTAAACATTCAGAATGCACCGGCGCTGATCGTCCTGACCAGTGTCAAACATTCATCCGGCTACAATCCGGATGGCAGTTTCACGACTTCCAAAAATACACACTGGGAATCGTTCGATGCAGGTATTGCTGCACAGACATTTTGCCTGTCTGCCTATGCCAATGGTTTCGGAACTTTAATCATGGGTATTTTTGACGAACAAAAAATTGCGGAAATTCTGGAACTCCCGGAAAATGAAACCGTCTCCGCACTGATTGCGTTAGGTCATGCTGCTGAAATTCCGGATGCACCAACCCGGCATGAACCGGATGAAATTCTGAAAATTTTCTGAAAATTTCAGAAAAATGAAAAATCCGCTTGCTATTTTCTGCAAATTATGCTAAAATATAATAAATTATTTTATTATTTTAAATTATAGTATAATTATAATAT
>CAMWTO010000045.1 GCA_947177205.1 uncultured Ruminococcus sp.
TATTAATTGTGATCTTATTTAAAAAATAACAGGAGCTGAGACAAGTATATTCTATTATGAAAATTCAGATGAATGATCGGTTAATCATGAAGAAAAATCATCCCTGCGGCGCAAGGGAAATGCTCGTGCTTCGTGCCGGGATGGATTTCCGTCTGCGTTGTACCGGCTGTGGCAGAGAATTCATGACACCAAGAATCAAATTAGAAAAATATATCCGACAAGTGATTCCGGGAAATTCAGAAAATTCTGAAAATCAGAAAAATTAAAAAAACACAGGGAGACAGTCAACATGTTTGAAAAATTACTCGTCATGCAGGAAAAATATCAGAGCATGAACGAAATGCTTTCCGATCCGGATATTATTGCAGATCATGCAAAATATGCCGGATTGATGAAAGAATATAAAAATTTGACGCCTATTATCCAGGCATTCACGGTTTATCAGAAAATTCAGAAAGATTTTGAAGAAGCACAGGCACTTCTGAGTGAATCCGGGCAGGATGCAGAACTGAAAGAGATGGCACAGGTGCAATTGGAAGAAGCCAGAACTTTGCTGGAAGAACAGGAACAGACATTGAAAATTTTATTACTGCCGAAAGATGTCAATGACGATAAAAATGTCATTATTGAGATCCGTGGAGGTGCAGGCGGTGAGGAGGCATCTTTATTTGCAAATTCACTGTTCCGGATGTACAGCATGTATGCGGAAACACATCGTTGGAAACTGGAAATTCTGAATGCCAATCCTACAGAACTCGGCGGCTACAAAGAAATCAGTTTTTCGATTGAAGGGAACGGCGCTTATTCCAGATTGAAATATGAAAGTGGTGTGCATCGTGTCCAGCGTGTCCCGGAAACAGAATCTCAGGGGAGAATCCACACTTCCACGGTTACGGTTGCCGTTCTGCCGGAAGCGGATGAAGTCGAACTGGAAATTAATCCGGCTGACCTGAAAATTGATGTATTCCGTTCCAGCGGTGCAGGCGGTCAGCATATTAATAAAACAGAATCCGCTGTGAGAATTACCCATCTGCCGACGGGTGTTGTCGTGGAGTGTCAAGATGAACGCAGTCAGCATAAAAACAAGGACAAAGCCATGAAAGTCCTTCGTGCAAGATTATTTGAGTCCATGCAGCAGGAACAAAGTGAAAAAATTGCTTCGGAACGAAAAATGCAGGTCGGGACAGGTGACAGATCCGAACGGATCCGGACGTATAACTATCCGCAGGGACGCATGACAGATCACAGGATCAATCTTACATTGTACAGATTGGAAAGCATTCTGAATGGTGATTTGGATGAAATTTTTGATGCTTTAGCGACAGCAGATCAGGCGGCAAAATTAGCAGGACAGGAAGTGTAATGCATGAGTCAGATTTCTCAAATTTTTATGCATACAAAATTACTGCATGATAGTCCGGAAGATCTCCGGATTGCGGCAAAATTACTAAAAAACGGCGAATTAGTCGCTATTCCCACAGAAACTGTTTATGGATTGGGTGCGGATGCCCGGAATGAAACAGCTGTCCGAGCAATCTTCACGGCGAAGGGTCGTCCGGCGGATAATCCACTGATCGTTCACATTGCAGATCTGGACATGCTGGAACAGATTGCTTTAGAAATTCCAGAAATTGCAATCCGGTTAGCTGAAACCTTCTGGGCAGGCGCATTGACCATGATTTTTAAAAAACGTCCGGAGATCCCGTCTGTGACATCCGGCGGACTGGATACGGTCGGTGTCCGGATGCCATCCCATCCTTTGGCAAGGGAAATTATCCGATTGTCGGGCTGTCCGATTGCTGCACCGTCTGCAAATCGTTCCGGCTTGCCAAGCCCGACAACAGCAAAACATGTTCTGGAGGATATGAACGGAAGAATCGCCGCAGTCGTGGACGGCGGTCAGTGTGAAGTTGGTGTGGAATCCACAGTGATCTGTTTTGATGATCCGGAAACGATTCACATTTTAAGACCTGGTTGTATTTCTCTGGAAGATTTACAGCCGTTTGCAGAAAAAATTTATATTGACAAAGCTATTTTTGAACAGATTTCTCCTGATGTCAAAGTAGCATCTCCGGGGATGAAATATAAGCATTATTCTCCGAAAACAAAAATCCTCCCCGTGGATGCGCCGGATTTTGAAATTTTTTCAGATTATGTGAAATCGCATGCACAGAATGGGACGTATTGCTTGTTATTTGATTCTGATCCGGAAATTGCGGACATCCCCTGTATGCGTTACGGTGACACAGGACTTGCACAGGCGCATGATTTATTTATTCGTTTCCGGGAACTGGATGAAGTCGGCGCACAGCTTGCCTATGTGAGAATGCCCCGGCAGACGGGGGCAGATTTATCTGTGTATAATCGTCTGATGAGAGCCGCCGGATTTGAGGTGATCCGATTATGACAAATACGCTTGTGATTGGACTGACCGGACAGACTGGTGCAGGCAAAAGCACAGTTTCAAAGATATTTGCAGAACAGGATTTTAAAATCATCAATGCCGATCAGATTGCCCGTGATGTGGTTGAACCAGGAACGCCATGCTTACAGGAATTAGCAATGCAATTCGGGTCTGGGATTTTAAATCCAGATCGTTCTCTGAACCGGAAAGCACTTTCCGGAATTGTCTTTACAGATCCGGAAAAATTAAAATTATTAAATCAGATTACACATCCGTTTATTATTCAGGCAATCCGGGAGCTGATCCAGGATTTTGCGGATGCCGGAGAAAAATTCATACTTCTGGATGCACCGACTCTGTTTGAAAGCAAAGCGGATCAGTTTTGCGATCAGATTATTGCAGTCATTGCCAGTCAGGAAATCCGTTGTGCAAGAATCATGCAGAGAGATCATCTAACAAGACAATCTGCACTTGACCGGATGAATTCTCAATTCACAGAAGAATATTTTATTTCGCATTCTGATTATGTGATAGAGAATAATTCCGGTACGGAGGAACTTGCGGAGAAATCCAGAAAATTAGCCAATTTAATAAAATATTAAACTATATTTTAAAAATTTTTTAAAGAGAGGTTTTTGAAATGGCAAATGAAACAGAAAAGACAGAAAAAAACGAAGTCAAAGCACTTCAGGAGAAATTATTCTCCCAGAACAAACACGCCGGACAGCGCATGACGGAACAGGAACTTGCTGACTGCAATGTATTCTGTGAGGATTATAAATCGTTCATGAATCTTGCCAAGACGGAACGGGAAGCAAATGCTTTTGTGATTGCTGAACTGGAAAAATTCGGCTATCAGCCATTCACACCCGGCATGGAACTCCGGGCGGGTGACAGGATTTATTTGAATAATCGTGGAAAATCCGTCATTCTGGCAACGATTGGCACGGAAGACATTCGTAAAGGTGTCCGGCTCTGTGCGGCGCACATTGATTCTCCCAGATTGGATTTAAAACAGCACCCTGTTTATGAAGATGCGGAAATGGGTTATTTCAAGACGCATTACTATGGCGGCATCAAGAAATATCAGTGGACAGCAATCCCGTTGTCCCTGCATGGTGTCATCATCCGGAAGGATGGTTCTAAGCTCACTGTCCGGATTGGTGAAGATGCTTCTGAACCGGTATTTTATATTACGGATTTACTGCCGCATTTAGCTGACGATCAGATGCGGAGAACGCTTGCACAGGGTATCAAGGGCGAGGAATTAAATATCGTCATCGGCTCTATGCCGTTCAGATCCGATGAGGGCAGTAATCTTGTCAAGCTCCAGATTCTGAATATCCTGCATCAGAAATATGCGATCACAGAAGATGATTTTATTTCTGCGGAACTGGAAGCCGTGCCGGCATTCCCGGCAAGAGATGTCGGCTTTGACCGGAGTATGATCGGCGCATATGGACATGATGACAGAGTCTGTGCTTATCCGGCATTCCGGGCATCCCTGGACGTTCCTGCTCCCAAGCATACAAGCGTTGTCATCCTGACGGATAAAGAAGAAACCGGGAGCGATGGCAATACCGGATTAAAATCGGCTTATCTGAAGTATTTTCTCTGCGATCTGGCGGAATGCTTCGGTGCAAATGGCAGGACTGTCATGAGTGCATCAAAATGCCTGTCTGCTGATGTGAATGCCGGATTTGATGCAACTTTTCCGGATGTTCTCGAACGCAAGAATTGTGCATATCTGAATCATGGTGTGTGCGTGACGAAATTCACTGGTGCAAGAGGCAAGTCCGGTACTTCGGATGCTTCGGCAGAATTTGTCGGCGAAATCCGGAATTTACTGGATTCCCAGAATGTCATCTGGCAGACCGGAGAACTCGGCAAAGTGGATGTCGGTGGCGGCGGTACAGTTGCGGCATATATTGCCAATCTAAACATTGACACGATCGACATTGGTGTACCGGTTCTGTCTATGCATTCGCCATATGAATTAGTCGCAAAAACGGATGTCTGGGCGGCTTACAGGGCGTTCAGAGTATTTCTGGAATCCTGAATCTGAAAGGAGACGTAAATCATGGGTTATGGAAATTATAGAATCACGGCTTATGTCGGTGATAAGATTTTGCTTGAAAAATATTTTGAATCCGTTACCATTGATGACAGTGACAATATGTTAACTGTTACCGATAAAAAAGGGAGAGTTGTGCTGACTGTTTCCACACATTGTGCAACTGTTGTCGCAGAACTGGAAGAAAACACAGGCATATGAAATATCTGGAACGTTTTGATATGAAAATTGTTTCTGCAAATGCGGAAGATCTGTTTTATCTGATTAAGAATTTTGCAGAAGACCATGAAATTTCTTTTTCTGACGCAAAGGATCTTGTTCTGGTTTCCATGCTCGGAAGCCTTGGAATAGAAGAACAACTCAAGGAAATTGTCAGAAAACTGGACAGACTTGCATAACGAAAGGATTCATATTGCGCATGAAACTAGTATCTTGGAATGTCAACGGATTCCGGGCAAATCTCAGCAAAGGCTTTGAAACGCATTTCAGAGCCTTTGATGCAGATCTGTTCTGCATCCAGGAAACCAAAATGCAGCCGGAGCAGGTGACTACAAAATTTGACGGCTGGCATCAGTATTTCAACAGCGCCGTGAAGAAAGGCTATTCCGGGACGGCATTGTTTGCGAAGCAAGAACCCCTGAAACTGACTTTTAATTTTGAAAATCACATGACAGAGGGCAGGACAATCCTGGCAGAGTATGAAAAATTTATCCTGATTAACATCTATGTTCCCAATTCCCAGAGAGCATTGACAAGACTGGATTATAGAATGCAGTGGGAAGATGATTTCCGGAATCTGTTACTAGAATTAGACCAGAAAAAGCCGTTGATTATCTGCGGTGACATGAATGTTGCACACCAGGAAATTGACCTGAAAAATCCGAAGTCCAATATTGGCAATGCCGGATTCACGGATCAGGAACGGGGAAAATTCACAAAATTATTAAAAGCCGGATTTACGGATTCGTTCCGGTATCTGCATCCCACGCAGGAGGGTGCTTATTCCTGGTGGTCTTACATGCACCAGGCAAGAACCCGGAATGTCGGTTGGCGGATTGATTATTTTCTCGTTTCTGACCGGATTGCAGACCGGATTACCAAAGCTGAAATTTATCCGTCTGTCATGGGCAGTGATCATTGTCCTGTGGGACTGGAAATTAATTTATAAATTTTATATTTTATTGATATTATTGATATTTTTGAGGTGTAGGAGATGTTGCTCAAAGCAGTAAAAATCCATAAAATCTATAACGGCGTAAAATTATTATCAGATATTGATTTGCAGATTGAAGATAATGACAGAATTGGCTTGATCGGTGCAAACGGTTGTGGAAAATCCACGTTGTTAAAAATCCTGTTAGGTGAGATTCTGCCGGATCATGAACTGGAAAGCGATGGACAGATTATCCGGGCGGCAAAGACTTCCGTCGGCTATTTAGCACAGTCTGCCGCATTGGATTCTTCCCTGACGGTTCAGGAAGAAATGCGGAGCGTTTTTTCTGAATTATTGCAGATGCAGGATAGAATGCGGGAATTAGAACACAGACTTTCTGAAAATGATCCTGCATTGACAGAAGAATATGACAGATTGTCAGCATGGTTTCTCAGTCAGGGCGGATATGAAATTGATGTGAAGATCCGGACTGTTCTGTTTGGTATGGGATTCTCTCAGGCAGATTTTTCCCGGATTGTTTCCAGTTTCAGCGGCGGCGAAAAGACAAGACTTGCGCTTGCAAAATTATTACTGGAATCGCCGAATCTGTTAATCCTGGATGAACCGACAAACCATCTGGACTTTGAGACGATCCAATGGCTGGAAGATTATCTGGCATCCTCCCGGAATGCGTTATTGATTGTTTCCCATGACCGGTATTTTCTGGATCAATTATGTACAAGTATCTGTGAAATTGAACGAGGGAAATTAACCCGGTACAAGGGTAATTATTCTGCGTATACCGTTCAGAAAGAACTCGCTGTGGAACGACAGGAAAAAGAATATGCCATGCAGCAGAAAGAAATTGCCAAACTGGAAGATTATGTCGCCCGGAATTTGGCAAGGGCATCCACTTCCAAGAGCGCCAAAAGTCGGCAGAAACAGCTTGACAAAATGGAACGGATTGAAAAGCCCATAACCAAGCAGAAAAAAGCCGGATTAAAATTCGATTATGAGATCGAACCTCCTTTGGATGTTCTGGAAGTCCGGAATGTAGATATTTCCGTCGGAACAGGTGCAGAACGCAAAAAATTATTGCAGGATGTTAATTTTTTAGTCCGCCGGGGTGAAAAATTAGGCATTATCGGTGTGAATGGAATCGGCAAATCTACGTTGTTAAAAGAAATTTTAAATATTTTGCCGCATGAAGGATTGATCAGATTTAATAAAAACATCCGGACGGCTTATTTCGATCAGGAAGCGGCAGATCTGAATCCGGCAAATACTGTGATTGATGAACTGCATGACAGATTTCCGGCAATGCTCGACGGCGAGATCCGGAACATTCTCGGACAAGTCCGGATTATCGGAGAGGATGTGTTCAAGCCGGTATCTGCGTTAAGCGGCGGAGAACGTGCCAAAGTCTGTTTTGCGATTCTCATGCTGGAACATGCCAATGTCATGCTTCTGGATGAACCAACAAATCATCTGGACTTGTCCATGAAAGAAGTGTTGGAAGATGCCTTGGAATCTTACACAGGGACGCTTCTGTTTGTGTCGCATGACCGGTATTTCCTGAAACGTCTTGCCACGCAGTTGCTGGAATTGACGCCGGAGGGAGCTGTCCTGCATCCGTATGGATTTGAGAAATATCTTGAAGAAAAATCGAAATTAAAACAGGCACAGCAGGCGCAGAAACTCCAGGAAGAACAACAGAAAGCCCTGGAAGAAAAGAAAAAGAAGTCATCTGTCAGTTCCTACCGGACAAAAGCCCAGAGAAGTGCGGATGCGATGCGCCGGAACAGGATGAGAGAATTAGAACAGGAAATTGAGAATCTGGAGATTTTAATCGCAGAACAGGAAGAAAAATTGATCCTTCCGGAAATCTGCACAGATTATCAGAAAATGCAGGAAGTCTGTGCGGAACTGGAATCTCTCAAAAATCAGTCAGAATCCTGTTTTCTGGAACTTTGTCAGCTTGAAGAATCCTGAATGGGAACATAATTGATGCTAGAGAAAAGAATAAAAGAACAAATGAAAAGAGGTTTTTCAGATGAAACTAAAAAAATATACAGTCTGTTTGACAATGGTTCTGATGATGAGTGCTGTTCTGACTGCCTGTAATTCCGGTCAGCCAATTGACGGAGATTTGTCTTCACAGGGCGAGAATTCCGGAGAAGATACCAGCATTGTGCAGGAAGCGCCGGAGACATCCCCCGGTATAGCTGGCATTGAAAATGTCGATTTAAGTGAAGATACATCGGAACTTGCCGAAGCGGAAGAATTCATGCCGTCCGCTTATGAACCGGCATACTCCGCTGAATCCGGACAGGCTTATCTTGCGATTGCTGACAGCAAATGGGATGTGCAATACTGGGGAACGGCGACCAAAGACGGTTATATGCTTGCTTATAATGCCGGCATTGCGGACATCAAAGGCGACGGCTATTATGTGGTCAGCGTTTCAGCAGATACAGACGGTTTCCGGTTTGATATGACAGGCGATCCCAAAAAGGATTATACGCCGGAAGGACTTGGGTACTTATCTGTGATCATCCCGGATGGGGAAAAACTCTATCCCGGTGCTGTGATTTCGATTGACAGTGTTGCCGTGGACGGCACGGAACTGGAATTATCAGCGAAAAATTACACGATTTCCGAGGACGGCGAAGAAACAAAGGCAAGTTTATACGATTCCTGGGTAACAAAACCGCCTGTGGAATCCCGGACACCGGACGGCGCATTATATGATGAGGACGGTGATCCGCTTGACATCCGGAAAAACTATTCCGCACAGATTGTGAATCTGGAAGACTTTGAAACCTGGAAAAATGTCGAAGTGCGGTTCATTATTTCCGGCACAGGCAAGAAAAATTCTTCTGCGGATGCAGAACCGGAAGACGGGATAAATCCGGAAAATCTTGAAAATTAAGCATAAAATCTTATTTTCTGTAAAGAATAGAAATAAAATTGAAATTAATTAAATAGAAAAGAGGCTTTTCTCTATGATCATAGAATTGAATCAGGAAAATTTTTCGCAGGAAGTTCAGAAAGATGCACCAATTCTGGTGGATTTCTGGGCGACATGGTGTCCGCCTTGTATGAAACAGGGACAAGTACTCCATGCGCTGGATGAAGATCATCCGGAATTGAGAATCGGCAAAGTCAATGTCGATGAGAACCGGGAATTAGCAGCAGCATTCGGCATTTCCAATATTCCGACAATGATGATGTTCCGCAGCGGTCAGGCGCTTGACACTATCGTTGGTCTGCGCAATGCGTCTCAGGTTCTGGAAATGTTCCGGCAACAGGGAGTGAATTTCTGATGAGCGTAAGACTGAATGAAGATTCTGAGATCGTCAGACAAATCCAGGAGGGCTTGAAACGCACTGGCGGTTATTGTCCGTGCCGTCTGGAACGAACGCCGGAAAACAAGTGCATGTGCAAGGAATTCCGGGAGCAGATTGCTGACCCGGATTTTGAGGGATATTGTCATTGTTTGTTATATTACAAAGATAAGAAACAAGACAATAAAAATAATCAGTAGCAAAAAAATATCCGGATTGTTAAAGATCCGGATATTTCATTCAAAAAATAAAAAAGGGGGTTTTCATTATGAAAAAATTGACTTCACCTGTTGTATTGAAAATTGGAAATAGTTCCGAGACAGAAATGAACAGATTGGAACAGGAGCTTGCTCGGACATCCTCCATGAAAGAAAAACAAGAAATCGAAACGAAAATCAGAAGTTTCAAATATGGTCTGGATGGTGAAA
Source organism: uncultured Ruminococcus sp. (assembly GCA_947177205.1). GTDB lineage: Bacteria > Bacillota > Clostridia > Oscillospirales > Ruminococcaceae > UBA3855. The sequence continues at coordinate 9,407 of CAMWTO010000045.1, forward strand.
AGACAGTCCTGTTTCAATTGAAAAACAGTTACATGCCCATGTATATTTTACATGATCTGCATTTACAGTTTGAGGACTACAAAGCACAGATTGATTTTCTTGTGGTGACAAGAAAACTGGTACTTGTACTGGAATGCAAGAGACTCTATGGTCATATCTATATTAATGCAAACGGCAATTTTATCCGGATTTTGAATTTCGATCATTCCCAGATGGAGGGAATGGAGAGTCCCTATACACAGAATGAACGGCATTTGAAATTGATTTATACCATGTGCCGGGCAGAACAGAAAAATGTAATTCAGAGAATTGGTTTTGACAGGGCTTTCCGGAAAATTTATCGGTCAGTAATTGTGCTTGCCAATCCGAAAACGATTATTAACATGAAGGAAGCGCCAGAAGAAATCCAAAATATTGTCAAGCGTTCGGATGAGCTGGTTTCCTATATTAAAACGTTACATAAACACAGCCATGTTCCTGAAATGTCTGATAAAGAGATGCGGGAAATTGCAGAATTTTTCCTGACAAAAGATACAGAAAAATCTCAGCCAGTCAAAAAAACACAACCGAAAACGGAACAGCCGCCAGTGAAAAAACATCCGGAAAATTCTGCTCCGGCAAAAAAGACAAATTTCCAGAAAACATCTGTCAAACCGGAGGAATCTGCAAAATCTGTGGAAGATTCCAAAGTGTATGGTGCTTTGCGTTCTTATCGTTACAATCAGGCACAGAAAGAAAAGATCAAGCCTTACTTGATCTGCAATAATGAGCAGTTAGTAAATCTGATTCAGAAAAACCCTCGCACACTAAAAGAACTCAGAACACTTCCCGGATTTGAATCTGATGAAAAATGTCGAAAATACGGCACGGAAATTTTGCGGATTCTTGCGGAGTATCTTCCAAAACCGACAGCGCCTATGAAACAGCCTGTGCAGAAAAAGCCGCTTGTAAAACCTGGGGAATCCGTAGAAGATTCCAAAGTCTATGCTGCTTTGCGTTCTTATCGTTACAATCAGGCACAGAAAGAAAATATTAAGCCTTACATCATCTGCAACAATGACCAGCTTGTCAAATTAATTCAGGCAAATCCTGGAACAATTGCAGCACTAAGAAAACTGGACGGATTCCAGGATGACGAGAAATGCCGGAAGTACGGCAGTGCGATTTTGAAAATCCTGAAAGAGTTTCAATAAAATAAATTCAAAAATTAAATGCTATTGTTTTCTGGCGATTTTGTACTCATCGCCGTCATGATAGTACGGACAGCGTCTGTACTGTCCCTGGATTAATTTTGCATATTCGTCTTCGTCCATGTTAACAGCGCAGACATAGCATTCATATTCTTCGTCATAGTCATAATAGGCACATGTTTCACATTCCTGCATGGAAATCACCTCACATAAGAAATGCAAACGCTCCGGGAAAAATCCGGGTCGTCTGCATTTTTTTAATTTTATTTTTTAATCACGCAATGTTACGACTGTCACGCCGTCTTCACCCTCGCCATAAACGCCGTTCCGGTAGGATTTGACACATTTCATCCGGCTTAACTTCTCCTGAACGGCTTTCCGCAGAACGCCCGTGCCTTTACCGTGGATAATCATGACAATTCCGATATTTGCAAGCAGTGCACTGGAAATAAATTGTTCCACTTCGTGAACGCCTTCGTCGCAGGCATAGCCTCGGATGTCCAGTTCCATCGAGCCTTTGCGCTCTGCTTTGACAGAAACCTGATTCTTTCGTTTTGGTTTTTTCTTCTGATTCTGATTTTGTTTCGTTTTGTCGAGCAGACGCAATCTGGAAATCTGTACTTTCATTTTCATGATGCCAATCTGTACAAATGCAGATTCGGAATTACCAGGATCAGAAATAATCATGCCTTCCTGACGCAGATCCGGGATCAGGACGGCATCGCCTTTCTGGAGTGTTCTCGGCAGGACATAATTGCCGTTCTCATCCAGATTCCCAATCACAGGATTCGCCGTTTTGTACATATCCCGTAATTGCTGTGTGCTTGTGCTTTTGATGCCAGATACTCTTGCGGAAAAATCGGATTTATCTTTTTCCCGTTTTAATTTTTCCAGTTCGTCCAGTAAGGCATTGGACTGGGCTTTTGTACTTTCCACAATCCGGCTTGCCTGTTCGGATGCACGTTCCAGCATCTGTGTTTCCCGTTCTGCTAATTCATGGGATTTCTGTTCCCATTCGGCTTTTAATAATTCTGCCTCCCGGCGGAGCTGTTCTGCCTGTTCTTTTTCGGATTCCAGTTCTTTCCTGGCATTCTCAAATTTTTCAATCACATGTTCAAACTGCTTGTTTTCCTCGCTGATCAAGGATTCTGCGTGTTTTAAAATTACAGCAGGAATACCTAATTGTCCAGAGATTGCAAATGCATTGGATTTTCCGGGTGAACCTGTAATTAATCTGTATGTTGGCTGTAATGTTTTCGTGTTGAATTCACAAGATGCATTCATGACATCCGGTGTGTCAGCGGCATATAATTTCAATTCCTGGTAATGCGTTGTTACCATGAGTTTTGCGCCGAGTTGTTTCAGATAATCAATCACGGAAATAGCAAGTGCCGCACCTTCCACCGGATCTGTCCCCGAGCCGAGTTCATCTAACAAAATTAATGTACTGTCATCCGCTGTTTCCAGGATTTCCACGACGTTGAGCGTATGCGATGAAAACGTTGACAAATTCTGTTCAATGCTCTGACTGTCGCCGATATCCGCCAGAATATGCCGGAATATAGAAATCCGGCTGCCGTCCGTTACCGGGATTAAAAATCCGCACATGGTCATGGCAGTTAATAATCCGGCTGTCTTGAGTGCGACGGTTTTACCGCCGGTATTTGGTCCTGTGACGATCAGAGCGTTGTGCTGTTCTCCAAGTGCAAGATCAATCGGAACGGCTTTGGTCTGATCCAACAGGGGATGCCGGGCTTTTTTCAATTCTATGATGCCGTCATCGCTGATTTTTGGTTTGACGGCTTTCAAGGATGCCGCATAATTGGCTTTTGCAAAATAATAATTCAATTCTGCACAGGCATTGTGCAGCCGTTTCAGAGATTCTGAACGAGAGCCGACTTCTGCACAGAGTTTTTGCATGATTCTGTCGATTTCTTCCAGTTCCTTGCTCTCTAACAAACGAATGTCATTATTGGCTTCGACAATCTGCAACGGTTCTATAAACAATGTCTGTCCGCTGGATGAAGTATCATGAATCAATCCGGCGATTTGATTCCGGTATTCTGTTTTGACAGGGAGCACAAACCTGCCGTCACGAATGGTAATATTGGTATCTTGTAAGTATTTCTGAATGGTTTTGTTTTTGACCATTTTGTCGAGGGTGTCCCGGAGATGGGCACGGGATCTTGTTAATTTTCGGCGGATTTCCGCAAGTGTCGGACTTGCACTGTCTGCGATTTCATCTTCGGAAAGAATCGAACGTTCCAGCATGGATAATAAACCGTCATCCGGAATTACCTGAGAAAATACATAATCCAGGGATGTAGCGGATTCACTGCAATGTCCGTACCATTGGGCAAGAGACTGGACTTGCCGGAGAAGATCCGCAATGTCCAGGAGATCCTTGAGGGATAATCTTGCGCCGGAGGATGCTCTTGTTACCAGATTGCAGATGTCCCGGAATTCCGTAAATGGCGGTGTGCCGAATTGTAATGCCAGTTGCAGGGCGTCGTCTGTTTTCTGAATTTCCGTGCGAACTTCCGCCAGATCACAGCACGGCTTGCATTGGAGCAGCATATTTTTTGTTGTTTCATTGGATGCAAATCCGGCGGCTTGTTGTAAGACTTTATCTAATTCTAAGACTTGTTCAAAAGATTTCATAAGTTAATTTCCACTCCTTCATGTATTTGCTAAATTGATTTGTTAAATTTAAATATCATATAATTTATAATAATACTCCAGTGCCGGAAAATGCCGATCTGTGTGATATTGCAGGAATTGTTCTGCAAACGCAAAAAGTGAGTCCCGGCAGTGCGATGCAATCCGGAATGAGAAAATTTTTTCAAAATCCTGTAGCACAATATGCCGGACTGCCTGCAATGTTCCGGCAGGCATAAGAATCCCGGATTTTTCACAGGATTCACAATAAAAACAGCCGTTTTCTACCTGGAAATATAATCTTTCCGGGAGGTAACAGCCGCATTTCCGGCACATCAGGACATCAGGACGGAATCCCAGGAGACTGATAATTCTTAATTCAAAAATGCACTTGATCTGTAAGGGATCGCTTTCTGATCCGGATTTTGAGCCGGATTCTGAAAGATAGTGCAGACAATTCAGAAGTAATCTGAGAATTTCCGGAGTGCTTGCCTGTGGCAGTGCCGAATATAAAATGACCTGTGCAAAATAAGATGCCAGTGCCACGGACTGCACGGATTGTCGGAGTCCGTAAAAAATCCGGATCGGTGAGGCACTCCGGAGATGACAAAAATTTTTCTGATTTTTATGATTCTGATTCTGAATTCTGAAAGAATCTGTCACATCAAATTCCGTGTAAGCGAATAACTGCGTGGCACTGCCGTTTTTGCTTGTGATTTTCGCAGAACCTTTTACGAGAATTTCCACAATGCCCGTCTCTGTCAGGACATCCATAAATTTATCCTGTTCACCCAGTACTTTCTGGGACAGAACAACGCCTTTGATTGTCATAATTTTCCTGATCGTTTCCTTTCTGGTCTGCATAAGCCAGATAATCCGCAATTTTTCCAGTTGTCTGGAACACGTCCCAGAGCTGC
>CAMWTO010000046.1 GCA_947177205.1 uncultured Ruminococcus sp.
CAGAATATCTCTGTGACGATCTACGGCGAAAGTCATGGCGAGGCGATTGGCGTTGTCCTGGACGGATTTGCGCCGGGAATTCCGGTTGATCCGGATTTCATCCGGGAACAGTTGACATTGCGCAGACCTGCCGGGAAAATTTCCACGGCGAGACAAGAACCCGATCCGTTCCGGATCTTAAGCGGCGTCTATGAAAATCACACAACCGGCACACCCATCAGCATTATGATCCCCAACACCCAGACCAGAAGTAAGGATTACACCGCAACCAGAGCGCTTGCCCGTCCCGGTCATGCGGATTATACAGCATACTGCAAATATCATGGATTTGAGGATTTCCGGGGCGGCGGACATTTCAGCGGACGGATTACGGCAGGATTGGTTGCAGGCGGTGCAATTGCAATTTCGGCACTGAGAGCAAAAAACATCCTGATCGGAACGCATATTCAGAATTGCGGCGGCATTACGGATAGAAATTTTGAGAATCTGGAAGCCGATATTACTAGCCTGAATCAAAAGACATTTGCTGTGCTGAACGAAAAAAAATCAAAAGAAATGTACCAAAAAATGACGGAAACTGCCGAAAAAGGCGACAGCATCGGGGGAATTCTCGAAACGGCAATTTTGAATATGCCAGCCGGTGTGGGTGAACCCTGGTTTGATACCATCGAGGGAATGTTATCCCATGCATTATTCAGCATTCCGGCAATCAAGGGCGTTCAGTTCGGGAACGCATTTTCCCGGACAGATTCTTATGGGAGTGAATATAATGACCCTTTCCGAATGAATGACAATGGGCAGATCATTACGGAAACGAACCACAACGCCGGGATTAACGGCGGCATTACAAATGGAATGCCGATTCTGTTCCAATGCGCCGTAAAACCAACACCATCTATTTATCAGGCACAGAATACCGTAAATTTCTTTGAAAAGCAAAATGCAGTCCTGCAAATCCAGGGACGGCATGATCCGGCAATCATCCACAGAGCACGGATCGTTGTGGACAGCGTGACGGCGCTCGTTCTCTGCGACATTCTCTCCGGACGGTACGGGACAGACTGGCTTGCAGAACTATAATTTTAAATAAAAAAACGCCTCTGTTCGGAACAGCAGAGGCATTTTTTAATTATAATTATTAATTTACGCCATTTCGTCCGGAATATTCTCCGGCGGATTGGTTAAATAATCCGTAACGGTCTGGAATGTGGAGGAACAGGCGATCAAATTCTGATGATCGGAGTCTAATTCAAATTCCATAAAATAACAGTTTTCCGGATTCTCCTGATCCGGGATGAACCAGGCAACAATGAGTGTATTGGTTGTTTCGTCCTTGTAATAACAGTATAACTGCAATGCCGAATAATCTCCGACAGTGGTTGTTGCACCGGTCAGTCCATCAATGCCCTCTGTTTCTGAGAGAGCGCTTCGCCGGCTTTCTGCAAGCGCCTGATAAGTAATTCCCTGATAATACCCGAATGTAATTAAATTTGCTCCGGTGGCATCGCAGTATTGCACAATGCCGGGAAGTTCCTGCTCCTGTTCGACAGGAAGATACCCAAGGGGGACTTGCATGAAACCGATCGTAATATCGCCGATGGTCTGGAGTTTTCCGGTATAGACAAAATCTCCGGATGCGTCGACGATTGCGCCCTCCGGCACTTCCGGCTTTGTCGCCGGTTCTGTGGAAACAGGCTGATTCCCTGCCAGAACAGACACATCCTGTTTCTGTTCGGTACTGCATCCATCCATACCAATCATGCTAAATAATAACACACTGCACAGGAGCACCGGAAATTTTAAATTTTTAATTTTCAGCATGTTCTGTGACTTCCTCTCCGAAAATCGTTGTCAATTGCAGAATGATCTCACTGAAATATCTGGGACTAACCTGTTCCAATTTCAAGGGATTCTTTGCATGAATCGGCTGATCCAATGACCAGAATTTCAGCTCCCCGATTGTGACATTCTGGTTGTCCTCATAACTGATCTGGATATACATGCCTTCAAAAGCCAATTCTGCATAGTAGCCGGTATACTGCATTTTGCCGTCTTCGGATTTTTTCTGACCGGCAATGTCTGTTTTTGTAAATTCATAGAATGCACCGCCATCCTGCGCATCTCCCTTGCTCCACTCGGCTTTTAACATCTTTCCGGCAAGCGTCACGTTACCCATTTCGTTCCCGGAGAATCTCTGCACGGCAGTTTTTCCGGCTTCTTCCGGCAGGAGTTTGTAAACTTTCCGGCTTAACTGTGCAAACGGCTGCATAATTTCGTAATCTGCAAGTTGCTCCAGCCATTCAGAAATGACATCCTGTTCCAACTCCACCGGATGAACAAGCCCGATCCGGATGGATTGTGTATCTTCCGGGAATTCGTATGCATCGCTGTCACTAGTATTGAAACTGCCGTCTTCTGTATATCGGAATGTCTGAATTAATTGCTGATCCTGATAAACGCCCCAGATCAAACCAATAGCGAAACAATGCATCACAGGCTTCTGGATAAATAAATCTTTCCATGCCTGGACAGTCCATTTTCTGTCGCATAACAATGCATATTCCAATCTGGATTTCTGACTCTGGATTGCCGCTTTCATCTGTTTTTTCATGTCCTTGAAATCTTTGACAGCCTGTGCGGATTTCTCCGGATCATCTTTTGTGCCGGGCTTCGGGAGATTCTTGAATTTCTTTTCCCCCTCATAGATTTCCAGTTCCAGAGCCGGTGTTAAATAAACCTGAAACTGCCGTGTGCCGTAATCGAAAACTCTGCAAAGATTCTCATCAAAGCCCAGATCCGGGACGATTTTATCTGCCAACTCCTCACGGGTGATCCCCAAAACATTTGCCGCCTGCTGGAGTGCCGCATTCGCCGCAGAACGAACTTGTTTGTTTTTGAATTTCCTTGCCATAGTGTCCACAAGCATAAGCGCCTGGGAACTGTCGTTATACGCAATTGCCCTGACGGCTTCAGCGGCGATTGCACCTCTGGAATGTTCCGACCAGTCTTTAATATAATGCTGAATGGTCTGAATGGCATCAAAACCGCCGTGAATTGCCGTGAAATAGAGCACCCATTTTGTTTTTGCCTCTGCGCCCTGGTCAAGCCACCGGGAGAATACTTCCTGTGCAAAACGTTCCAGATCTGTGGAAATCAGGTCAGCGGCAAGCTGATCTGCTTGCGGGCTTCTTTCATAATTTCCGACACTCATGCCGGCATAACAATTCACAATTGCCTGGAGATATTTTTCCGGGACTTCTGAATTTTTTGAATGATTTTTAAAATATACCGGTGTGTAGGCATTTTTAAATAACCAGTCTGTCTTTTTACCCTTGTTGCCTTTTGTCAGACTGTCCACCAGATTTTCAGAAGTTGCCTGCTTGACTTCTTCGGGGATTTCTGCGCCGAGCAATGCACCCAGTCTGACTTTGAGCTTGTCGCTTTTTTCTGTTTCAAAGGCTTTCTGCACATGTTCTTTCCAGCAGTCCGGGAATTTCTTTTCTAACAATCCAATTGCCACTTCACGCTGTGCAATTTTTTTTGCCTGGAGCAGTGCCAGTATTTTTTCATTGCATGGATCAGCCGGCTTTGGCAGATAATTGATTAACAAATTCCGGACATTCTTGCTGGAATCCGTTGTCATAGCAAATAATTCTGATAGATATTTGTATTTTCCGTTCTCGCCGAGCATCTGGACATACAAGCATCTTGCATCCGCCGTCAACTGTTTCAAGTCTACGGCGACAACCTCGTCCATATAACTTGCACAAGCTCTGACAATTCTGTCTTTCGCTTTTGTTTTAGCAGATTCCGTATAATAATCTGCAACATAATCAGCAAAGACATTGAGAACAGATTCGAGGGGGATTTGATGTTTTTTCAGAATTTTGATATATTCTTTCTCGTGTTCCTCGATCCGGAATCCAATTACCGACTGCATAGAATACTTAGCGTTATCACACAGGAGCGCACAGTAACAGATACAGCGTTCTGCAAAATCATCCATTCCATACGCCTGAATATAATGGATGCCCGTCGTTCTGAAATATGCTTTTTTCAGATTCGGAAGAATCTGGAAAAATTCCTCAGTGGAACTTTTTCCGAGCAAATAATTCTGAATCGCTGTCTTGTCATTGGCATCATCCGTGTTCTCCGTGTAAATCCGGATGCACCGGTTCTTAGCAGCTGACTGGATATCACAAGGAATCGCATTTCCGGGATGAGCAGATACATAAATTTTATGCATGCGTTCCGCAAGTGTACTATCCGATTCATTTAGAATCTGCGTCCGGAATTCCGTGGGGAATTTTTTAGCAAGCTGTTTCAGAAGTTTATCCCGGCTCTTTTCAAGATGTGTCCTGTTCGCAATTAAGTTAATATAGTTTTGTACTGTCACACTCAGTAAATTAAGCTGATAAAGTACATGTTCTGTGTCCTCTTGAAATACAGTAATTGCTATATCTGCAATTTCATAAATCAATGCCGGATTGCTCTGTACTTCCCGATCCAGACGCTGTAAATAGTTCTGATCCAGACAGCTTGCCTCTGCGATTGCCAGCAGCTGAATAGTTTTCATTTCATTGGAATTTGTTTGCTGTTGTGATAATTGATCTAGCGTGCCAAGGATTTCGCCTTTGAGTCTGGCGGACGGTTTCAGAATCAGATTTTCAGAACGCAGATTTAGAGCATGCAGAGCGAACAATATCAGATACAATTTCGGATTAAGTCCCGGCGTATAGGCAATTGCCTGATGAAAGAGTGCCGGATTTTTTTGATTTTTGTTCTGAAAATTCAGAAAATTCCGGAGATGATAATGATACCATCCTCGTGCATTTTCGGCGTGATGAGTTACAAACACAGCAAGAGTCCGAGCTTCTGCCTGATCGCCGTAACGTGTCCGGAACGCATTCTGCATGCGCTTTTCAATTTCATCAGAAGATCCAGGCACACGCAGTTTCATGCAGTACGCATCTGCCACGGCATAGCAGAACAGAATATATCTCTCGGACAGCTCCGTGCTGTTGTCCCGGTTAATTTCTTTGAGAATTGCCTTTTCCAGTGCCTGCACTGCCGGGTAAGTATAATAGACAACATGTGACAGATCCATTGGGGTGATCTGATCCAGAAGGGAATTATCCCGTTTTTTTTCGAGATCTAAATAATCACGCATGATCCGGAGTGTATCTTCTGAAACTCCTATATCCCGGAGCGCCTGGGTCAGCCGGGCAAATTGTTCTCCCGGAACGGCTTTGTTGACATACATCATAATAACAATACAACCCTTTCTGTAATAATTATGAAAAATAATTTTTAATTTTTAAGCTTCTTGTTGCATCGCATCCAGTGCGCTGAGAATTTCCAGTTTTTCTATACCGGTCGCCACATAATCCCGGATCTGGATGTAAATTTTTACAATGTCCTGGATGATGTCCTGCATGGCATGACGGGACGATTCCAGAGACTGCATGAAATTTTTTAACAGATCCGCAAATCCATACATACCATAATTTTCGGCTTTTTTCTGAAATGCTTTCAGATTCCGGGAATCTGCTGACTGCAAACCGCTCTGTAATACTTCACAGAGATAATTCTGCACCGCCTGCAACAGCGTGAAAATCCGGGCTACATGTGCCGGCTTGTGATGACTATAAATTTCCGGGAGCTGATATGCCTGAATTTGTTCCGGAATCTGAATAAAATCGTAAACTTCAATGGGATATAAACTGAACACGCCATTCTCAAAATACGCAGAACACAGCCACACAAAATTCTTTTCCGGCTGAGAGAGCATCTCCGTGCCAATCCGTTCCAGTAACTGGATGAAACTTTTGCGTTCCGCTTTGTATCTGCTTCGGATCTGAATCACATTCCCGGCATGATCCGCAATCTGCATCACGAAACACTGAGAATGCGTATCAAATCCACTTTGCAGACACGTTGCCGGAGACACGAAACAAAGCCGGTCTAATTCCGAGTAATGCTCTGATTTTTTATTTAATTTTTTCTCATATATAGCAATTGCCAGTTCCTGAAAATTTGTGTATAACATATTCCGGACGGCATCGCAGTCCAGATTTGCTTTTGTCCGGTAAGCGATCATGGTATCTTTTGAACCGGATAATTTGCCGTCGCTGATTTTGGCATTCCGCAATGCCATTCTGTCATACATCAGCAGTTTCATGGGAGAATTACCACCCCAGGGCATTGTACTGCCGTAATAATTCGCTTTAGAATTCTGACCGGAATCCTGATAAACCGGTCTGACTTCGGAATAACTCAGAAATCTCCGGGAACGGCAAGCCTGATCCGGATTTAAATCTAAAAAATAATATATATTTCCCTGATATTCCGGTGTGTTGATATTTCTCTGACCAACCGGAAGTATTTCCAGATCCTGGATCTGTTGTTCGTACACTTTTCGGAACTGCCCCAGATCCGATTCAGAAATATTTTCCGGATGATCCGGATTGTCCTGATCGCTTAAAGTTTGCAGATAATCCGCACAGACGCATAATTTTTCCACAAACAGCTCCGGACTGAAAATCGTCCGGCGGTCACGGCACTGAATCAGTTGATTCCCGATTTCCCGGAGCATTCTCTCAGCATCCGCCATTTTCAACGCATGACTCTGCACAGCGGACGCTTCCAGATGTTCCGACAAATTATCCGGCATCCGGACAAGTCCCCAACGAAGAAGATCGCACAGCAACACATAACTTCGAGCGGCACTCTTCCGGATAATCCGGGAATCTTCCGCAGATAAATTCTGTATCTGTTCCTGTAACTCTTCCGGACGGATCAGATTTTCCCGTAACTGCCAGGCAAGAATGACGGATGCCTTATGCGCACAGAGTTCTTTTTTATGACAGGTACAACCGGAATATTCCAACGGATATAATAATTTCACCGTTGTACGATTCTGATCCGGAATGATACCAGTTACAATACTGGATTCTTCAAGTAAAATTTTCTGTTCTCGGATCAGGGGAATCAACATGCCGGACTGATTGCCGATTGCTTTTTTTAATTCCGGAATTGTGATTGCGGATAATGCTTGCCGGAGCAAGTCAGGAATGCCGGGAATTTCAGAGATATCCGGGATATCCTGAATTTCTGCATTTTCAGAATTTTCTCTGAGCCATAGAATTGCTGTAATTAAGTGACGGCAGACTGTCCGGGACGGACAGGAACAGGCACTCTCCCACAAGGGATCTTTGATATGGCAGACCTCACCGCCAACAGAAATTTCCAGATGATTTAAATGATCTGAATTTTCTAAATTTTTAATAGAAATCTCATCGCCGCAGGATTCCAGATCTTTGCAGGCACGTTTGTAAATTCCCTTGTTGGACATGCCGACCAGATAGGATTCATCAGCGGCGGCAACTGCCTGTTGTAACGCAGAACTGATGTGCATGATATTTCTTTCCCCCCTTACTGTGAAAACATTCTTCCGATGTAATCGCCAAGCTGTTCCGGCGTGAGTGCGCCCACGAATGCTCCCATATTGGCTAATTTCTGTCCTAGATGCCTGTCAAATGCGGGATTGGCAGTTTCATCCAGTGCCGTCAAGAAATTCAGTTTTGCACCGGATTCCAGAATGTTCCTACAGGAATTCAATAAATACTGTTCCGGTGCGCCCTCGTAAAGATCCGTAACGCACAGGACGCAGGTTTTTGCCGGTGTTTCAATCAATTGTTCACAATAAGTAATTGCTTTGCCAATGTTCGTGCCGCCACCGAGCTGGACGCTCATCAAAATTTCCGCCGGTTCTTCCGCATAGCCGGACAGGTCCACAATACTGGTATCAAAAATAATTAATTTCACGTCAGCGAACGGCAATTTTGCAAGAATCTGCGCCATGACAGCACTATAAATGACAGAACCCATCATAGAACCGCTTTCATCAATGGCAATGATGACCCGCCAGTTACTGTATTTCTTGACACGACTGCTGAAATAAATATCTTGCAAGACTAATTTCTCGGATTCCGGATCGTAATTTTTAAGATTTTTCCGGATAGTCTTTTTCATATCCAGATTTCTTGCGGAATGCACCGGACTGGACGTATTCCGGTCAAGCCGTCCCAGAATGGAACGCCGGATCTGGTTTTCCAGTTTTTTCCGGAGTTCTTCGGCAACATGCTGTGCAATTTTTTTTGCCGTTTCCAGCACTTCCCCGGACATTAAATGCTTTAATTGCAGAACCGTTTTTAACAAATCCATATCCGGCTGCATTTGTTCCAGAACTTTTTTATCTGTTAATAATTCGGTCATGTGAAATTCTTCCAGTGCCTGTTTTTCAAGCACTTCTGCCGTTTGCCGGGGGAACAGCTCCCGGACTTTCGTGATCCATTTAGCAGCCGTGAGCTGAGACGCATCCAGACTGCCTTTTCTGGAATCTCCGGAATTTCCCGGATCATTGCGAATGTCTTCGCTGTCGCCTTTCTGATAGAGATAATCCAGTAATTCTTCCATATTCTGGAACGCCTGCAATTCCCGGCTTGTGCCAGAAAATTGCAGATTTTGGTCTGACTGTTTCCCCAATACCAAGCGCCATCGGTTAATTGCCTGTTCTTTTTGGCTCAGCATAAATCATCATCACTCCTAATTACTTCTATTATCTCTGTTATTTTTTCTCAGAATCCTGCAAATTTCTGTATCCAGTTCCGAGCCAAATAAAACCAGTTCTTCATCAATTCCCTGGACTTCCAACAGATCTTCTCCGGATTGCATTTCATGCAGTTTTGCGATTTCTCCGGCAATCTGCTGAATTTCAAACGGCGTGAAATAACGGAACGCCAGTCTGAGACTCGGCAGGATTTCCATAAAATCCGGGTAATCCATCCCGGATAGCAATTCATCTGCCATGCACAGAAATTTCCGGTCCGTCAACGCAATATCCCTCGCTGTTTCAAATAGTCCCCGGAGATACAGCGCACCCTGTTTTCTCAGTCCGGCTGAACCGTTTAAATAGCCCTGCATGGCAGATTCCGCTTGTTCTAAATAACTCCCGTCCATCGCATAGAGCAATCCCATGACAGCACCATAAACAGCCGCTTCTTTCTGTTGGCGCTGTGTGAGCGTAATCAATGCGGATTTGAATTCTTCCTGCCGGGAACTGAGAATTCTCTCGGAAATACTGTATAATAATTTGCAGATTTTCACGCAGTCCTCTGCCTGTTCCGGCTGGACTGCACTCATAGACGGCAGGAGTGCAATTAATTTAGAGTAGCATTGTTCTAAATATTTGAAATTCCCCGGATCAGTAAAATGATATAAATCCCGGAGCTGACAAAGCATGTCAAAATAATACAAACCTTGTCCGAGGGAGAAAAAATCGCCGTCATTGGTAAGAATTTCTTCTATTAACTGATAATCCTGTTCAGACAGGGCAATCCCCATCAGAAAGCAATCCACGCAGATTCCGGCAACGACATCACAGCGGCGATTGATTCTGATCTGCCGGACAGCCACGCAGTGGCAGGCAGTCTCCAGAGTTGCGCCGTCCGTTGTATGATCCACCAGAACTGCATCCGTCTGCGGATTCCGACAGTAGCGCCACAATTCCCGGACACGATTTCTGTCTTTGTTCCGATGCAGGTCAGCGCCTTTGAGCCGTTTGCAGAATTCTGTCTGTAAAAACTGCATTCTATGGAAAAATCGGCTTTTTTCCAGATCCTTTTCACTGGTAAACAGAGAAATTTCACATTCCTGGGGGACAGCCGTACTAGCTTTGATCCGGAATTTCCTGCACTGATTCTCAAAATCTGTAATTAAAGGAGGCACATGAGAAGTGCCGCCGATGTGTCCGATGCCAGAACCTGTGGCAATTTTTTCTAGTAAATCCAATGGCAGGGAAGATGCCAGCGTCTTTTCGCCTTTGATGAACGCACCTGTGACACCGTCATAGACTTCAAAAATGCCAGGTTCGGGGGAATTTCTCAGACTTGCCAGATTTTCTGTCAGAGAAAAAGCTGACGTCATATCAGCAATAGACAGCATAATATCTTTTTTGGTGCTTTCCTTTGCCGTTTTTGCGATCAGCTCCAGTGCATGACTGCGATAAATAGTTAAATTATCTGAATCCTGATTTTCCAATTTTTCCAGATCACAAGAAATTCCGTCATAAAATCCGGGGTGCATCATTCCCGACGCATAGCCTCTTAAAGCGTCTGCCGCCTCATAAGAATAAGCAATGGGGTAACAATTCTGAATGTCTTCAGAAAATTTATGTAATTTCACAGGCTTGATTTTTAAATTTAATAATTTTTCCAGTCCCGGTGTATGAAATCCTCCTGTCACAACCAGAATTTTCCTATAATCCTGCATGGTTTCCTGAATCCTGTACGCCATGTGCTGTTCCCTGGCAAGACAGCCGTCGGCTTTGAGTTCTTCTTCCGGAGTGGATTGTCTTGTCAGACTGCAATACGTGTACATTTGATGCCAAAATTCCGGCGTGGACAGCCGCAGTCCGGCAATTTCAAAATATTTTTCCCAGAATTCTTCAAAATTTCGAAGATTCGTCTTTTCGCAGAGTCGTTCATAGAATCTGCTCCGGACAAGATAGCTGTCATCTGCATAATTATGCTGATCCTGCTCTGTCCGCAAACCTTTTGCTGCACGAGTGTGAATTAAAATTTCACTGTACGGCAGATCAATAAATTTTGCCGGAATCTGTAATTTTTTCGCCTGCTGCATTGCCTGATATTCCGGTGACGCATACAAAAACGGATAATAACAGTGATAATCTTCGGCATCTTCACTGACATATTTTTTCTTGTCTTTATAGAAATAATAAATCGCCGCCGGGAGCTGTGTTTTTTCATCCGTCAGCGTCGGGATTAATGCATTGGCGTTCTCTGGTCCTTCGATTAAGATGATTTCCGGCTGATAATCCCGGATCAGCCGCCGCAGATGATAACTGCAAACCGGGCTGTGATGCCGGACGGGAAACAGGATCACCGGATTTTTTTCTAAATTTATAAAATTTAAATGATTATCTAGCATAATTAAAAATCTCCGGTTTATTTTTATTTCAAAAACGATGCCGTTTTGTAATATTCTTGCCAGATACCGCCGAATTTTGTGCTTTTCGCTTTCACTGCCGTGTGGAAATAACTTTTTAATTTTTCCAGATCATCTCTGTTTTCCTTGCAGACTGCGCCTAAAAGATTCTCTGTCAGGACTGGTAATTCTACCCTGCCGTTCCCATAATACCAAGCCTGACAGATCGTTTGAAAATAAACAGCTACTGCCTCTGCGGTACTCATGACAGCCGCCGGTTTTTCAATCATAGTTCCCTCGGATGTAATCCCCTCCCGGAGCTCATGATAGGTTACGGCTAACAGTTCCGCAACATCCGTATCAATTTCACAGTCAATTGCGCCATTCTTCGCCAGATCACAGGCTTCTTTCAAAATAATTTCCTTTTCAAGCCGGACATCCCGGACGGGGGAGACGGTTTCAAAATTAAATCTTCGTTTCAGAGCACCGGACATTTCGTTGACGCCTTTGTCACGGGTGTTTGCTGTGCCGATGATATTAAATCCAGGTTTCGCAAACACAAAGCCATCATCGCCAAGTTCCGGAATGTTCAGAATCTGGTCACTCATGACAGAAATTAAACTGTCCTGGATTTCTGCGGGCGTTCTGGTAATTTCTTCAAATCTTGCAAAAATTCCCTCTTCCATGCCGATCAGGAGCGGTGCAGGCACAAGCGCATCCCGGCAAGGACCTTTGGATAGTAATAATGCATAGTTCCAACTATATTTAATCATATCTTCCGTTGTCCCGGCAGTGCCCTGGACAGTGTTAGTACTTCTGCCGCAGATTGCAGCAGATAATAATTCTGATAGCATTGTTTTTGCCGTTCCTGGTTCGCCGACGAGCATCAGTCCCCGGTTACCGGCAAGCGTGATGATGCAGCGTTCTACTAAGGCATCATTGCCGAAGAATTTTTTCTGGATCTGCATTTTTTCTTTTGTATCCGGGCGAACTGCCGTCCCTCCCAGGATGAACATCCGGACGGCACGGGGGGAGAGTTTCCAGTTTTCAGGCTTTTTATTCTCTGCATCACAAGCTTTGAGAAACGCTAACTGTTCCAGATAGCGAATTTCCACAGGGGGTTTGATTAAATTCTGTTTCATAAGAAAAACTCCTTAGATTTAATAATTGATGTTATTATAGCATTTCAGATATTCAAAAATCGAATAACTAATTATACTGTCAAAATATTCATAGATTATTTACAAATCATTTACAAATTATTCCTGTAAGAATTTCTTATATAATTCCAGAATCTCTTTTTTTGTTGCCAGTGTTTCGGAAAATGCACTTGCACAGCCTGCCGCAACGCCTAAATTCAATGCCTGTGTCAGACTGCCCGTTCTGACATACGCTGTCAGAAATCCGGCAAGCATAGAATCCCCTGCTCCGACGGAATTCTTCACATCTCCCCGGAATGCCCTTTGCTGATAGATTTCACCATCCTCGCAGACCAGGACTGCACCTTTTTCGGCCATGGATACTAAAATATTCCTTGCGCCCCAATCCTGCAGTTTCTGCGCATATTTTACAACTTCCGCCGTTTTATGGAGCTTGACACCAAACAAATCGCCTAACTCATGATGATTTGGCTTAATTAAAAACGGATGCCAGGCAAGCGACTGTTTCAGGACATCCCCGGACGTATCAACAATGAAATTAATTTTTTTATTCATCTTAATTTTTTGATCTTGATAACGTTTCATAATCCGGCAGTAAATATCTCCCGGCACAGTTGACGGAACACTCCCGGCAAGCACCAGATAATCCCCGTCCTGCATCGCATCCAGTTTCTGATACAGCGCCTGCAAGGCATCTTCATCAATCGGCGCACCAATTCCGTTAATTTCCGTTTCTTCCTGCGCATGAAGCTTGATATTGATCCGTGTACTGCCGTCTCGCAATAAAATAAAATCCTGCGGCGTTCCGGATGACTGAATCAACGCTGAAACCATCATACCCGTTAAGCCTGCCAGAAATCCAAGCGCTGTCGTTTCTATCCCAAGCCGATGCAGAACCGTGGATACATTCAGACCTTTTCCACCTGCCTCCAGATTCTCACCAACTGCCCGGTTGATCTGTCCTGTCCGGAAATTTTGCACCTGTACCCAGTAATCTAACGCCGGATTCAATGTCAATGTATAAATCATAATGAGAACGCCTCCTGAATTTTTAAACTATAATTTTATTATAGCATATTTTTTTCTGCGATGCAACAAAAATTTTTCCGGAAATCTCTTGCAATTTTCTCCGGAATCCTGTATAATTAAAATAAATAAAATTATTTTTTAATTTAAAAAAACAGGAGGAATTTTTCAATGGAATACTGGGATATTTACGACAAAGACAAAAAACTGACCGGACGGACAATGCAGAGAAATGACTTCACGATGCAGGATGGTGACTATCATCTGACTGTCCTGGGTGTGATCTGCCGTCCGGATGGAAAATTTCTGATTACGCAAAGAGCAATGAATAAGCATTGGGCTGCCGGATGGTGGGAAGTCTCCGGCGGCGGCGTCATGGCAGGAGAATCCTCACAGCAGGCAGTACTTCGGGAAGTTCTGGAAGAAACCGGTTTGGATGTATCCCAAGCCCAGGGCGGCTATCAGTTCACCTACCGCAGAGAGAGCAAAGGCGATAATTATTTTGTCGATGTCTACAAATTCCTCCTGGATTTTGAGGAATCCGATGTAACACCACAACTCCAGGAAATGCAGGGATTCATGCTTGCAGATCGAACACAGATTGAAACGTTTGCAAAACAGGGGATTTTCCTGCATTACGACAGCATTCGGCAGGTTTTTGCATAAATCCGGTAAATTTCTTCTGAATTTCTGCAATTTACCTATTGACAACCATCCGGAATTATGCTATAATGATTCTGGGTTCAGAAA
>CAMWTO010000047.1 GCA_947177205.1 uncultured Ruminococcus sp.
TCATTCCCTTGTATATTTCATTTTCTATTATAATTATAGCATATGATTGTTTTTTTGTCAAGAGAATTTTATGCGTGTGTTACAAATTATAATTTTATAAATTTTATGAATTTTCAGGATTAGAGTTTGCAAGTTTTGAATAATAATTACTAAGATACTGCGCAAGATGGGACAAAAGCTGATTCGCCTGGGTGGCACGGGCAGAATTGGCATAGATTCCCTGGGATGCTTCGAGAGATGCAAGCCGGGCGTGGGAAATTGCCGCATGGAGCTGTTCTGTCTTTGCGGATTCCGAAAATGTTTTTGCCAGCTCCAGATGCGCAATGCTGCAAAGCGCATGGAGTTCATCTGCAAAAATTCCTTCGGGTCTGACAAAATCCAGAAATTCCCGATATTTCTTTTCTGACAATAATTTTTTAGCATCCTGGAATTGCTGTAATTCCGAACTCTGTTCAAAGCTCCCGGATTCAGAAATCAGCTTTTCCATTGGAATTTCCAGAACGTTGGACAGATATTCCAGTGTCTTCATTGATGGTGTGGCAGAACCGCTCTCGATCAAACTAAGCATGTTTCTTGTAATAAATGTTCCGGCGACATCGCTCTGTGTCATTTTCTTTGCAAGCCTTGCCGTTTTTAGTCTTCGTCCGAGTTCTGCATTATCCATGAAATGGATCATCCTTTCCGAAAAATTTAAATTTCTCATGTAAATCTTGTTTACAAATGACAAAACTTATTATAACATAATTTCCGGAAAATTGCAAGTGCTTTTTGTAAATTATTTGAAATAATTTTTCGTTTTAAAAATATTGCCCCGGAATTTGAAAAAATCTGAAAAAGCTCTTGACAAAATTCTGAAAATATGCTATGATAGATCTAGTAAATTAAATTTACTTAATCGTGCCCGATGATTCTAAAATAATTTTAAAATTTTAAATATAGGAGGCGTTTTTCATGCTGGATTGGTGGGACGGTCTGAGCGAAGTGCTCAGAGTTTTGTATTGCATTGCCATTCCGTCTACGCTGATTTTATTATTGCAGTTGCTGCTGACCATGTTCGGCGGTCATCAGGATGCCGGGGTGGAATTTTCTGACACATCTGGAATTGATGATTTAGATCTGGATTTTGAATCTGACGGCGCTCCGGATACGGATTTTGTTGCCGATGGCAGCAATCCTGCGGACTTTGCCACGCTGAAACTGCTGACATTGCAGACGATTGTGACGTTTCTGGCTGTGTTCGGCTGGGTGTCCATTATCTGCATTAGTTCCGGGTTGCATTACCTGGTAGGAATTTTAATCGGGATTCAGTGCGGTTTGTGCATGATGCTCCTTGTCGCAAAAATGGTACAGATGTCGACGAAACTTGTCGAAAACGGAACACTGAATCTGAAAAATGCAATCGGTGAGACAGCAACGGTTTACCTGACAATTCCTGCAAAAAATACCGGCACGGGTAAGATTACCATGCAGTTGCAGGGAAGATTCTGTGAACTGGATGCTGTCAACGCCGGGACGGAAATCATCCCGACAGGCGCACAGGTGCTTGTGACGGATGTTCTGAGTGATGTGCTTGTTGTAGAAAAATGCTGAATTTTTATGTTAAAATTTAATAATTTCAATAATTTCATTTTTTAAGGAGAGATTTCTATGAATTTCAGTGTACTGCTTGTGATCTGCGTGCTTGTCGTGATCCTGTTTGCATCCATGATTGCGATTTTGTCACGTTACCGGAAATGTCCTGCGGATAAAATTCTGGTGATTTATGGTAAAGTCGGCACGGACGAATTCGGTCAGCCCCGAAGTGCCAAGTGCATTCACGGCGGTGCGGCGTTCATCGTCCCCGTGATTCAATCTTATCAGTATCTGGATTTAACGCCGATTTCTATGAATGTTGATTTAAGAAATGCCCTGTCCAAGCAGAATATCCGGATTAACGTCCCGTCCCGGTTCACAGTCGGGATTTCCACAGAACCGGCAGTCATGCAGAATGCTGCGGAGAGATTACTCGGCTTGAAAATGATCGAAATCCAGGAACTTGCCAAAGATATTATCTTCGGACAGTTGCGTTTGATTATTGCCACAATGGACATTGAGGAGATCAACGCCGACCGGGATAAATTTCTGATTGCTGTGTCCAAGAACGTGGAAATTGAACTGAAAAAAATCGGTCTGCGATTAATTAACGTCAATGTGACGGACATCACGGATGAATCCGGTTATCTGGATGCATTAGGAAAAGAAGCCGCTGCCAAAGCTGTCAATGATGCCAAGAGAAGCGTTGCAGAACAGAACCGTGACGGCGAAATCGGTCAGGCGAACGCACAGCAGGAACAGCGTGTACAAGTTGCAAAAGCCAACGCATCTGCAATTGAGGGTGAGAACAAAGCCAGAGTTGCCGTCGCACAATCCGAAGCCGTCCGCAGAGAACGGGAGGCAGAATCTCTCCGGCAGGCAACAGCGGCAGAAGCCGTCCAGGCGGCAAAAGCCAAGCAGGAAGCTTATACCGCACAGCAGGCAGCTGAAATGACTCGTGCGGAACTGGAAAAGGCAACCCAGAAAGCGGATGTCATTGTTAAGGCTGAAATTGCCAAGGAACAGGCTGAAATTGCCGCAGAAGCAGAAGCTGAAGTCATCCGTCGCAAAGCCCGTGGTGAGGCGGATGCAATTTTTGCCCGGATGGAAGCGGAAGCCAAAGGACAGCAGGAAATTTTAACACGTCAGGCAGATGGTATGCGTGAGATCGTCAAAGCTGCTGGTGGAGATGCCAATGCCGCTGTGAAATTATTAATTGCTGAAAAACTGGAAGATCTGGTCGCAATCCAGGTAGAGGCGATTAAAAATATTAAAATTGACAAAGTCACAGTCTGGGACAGCGGACAGAATTCCGAGGGACAGACATCCACAGCAAATTTTATTTCCGGGATGATGAAAGCTGTTCCGCCATTGAATGAATTATTCAAGCAAGCCGGGATGGAACTGCCGGAGCTGTTAGGGAAAGAAATTACTCCGGATTCTGAACCGGAATACGTAGAATCTGAGATGATAGAATAAAATACTATGACATAACAGGACGTCCGGGACATTCCGGGCGTTCTGCTTTTTTGCCCGGAAAAGCTGGACATCTGCCAGTTCTTTTTGAAATATTTTTTGCGTATAGTCTAATACTATCTAATAATATGGGGAGTCGTTCAAAAATTTTAAAATTTTTCCACAAACAATTGACGAAAATTTGCTTTTTTTTTAAAAACACTTGCAGTTTCTGTAAAAATATGCTAGAATAGAATAGATTGAAATATTATGAATCCTAATAAAAGGAGTGTTTTTTTTGGCTAATAAAATCAAAGTCGCTGTAGTATTCGGCGGTGCGTCCAGTGAACATGATATTTCGCTGAAATCCGCAACACATGTGATCCGGAATATCCCACAGGATAAATATGAAGTTCTCTGCGTGGGTATTACAAAAAAAGGCAGATGGCTGTACTATCCGGGGGACGTTTCTGCAATCGAATCCGGAAAATGGGAGCAGAATCCGGACTGCGTTTCTGCGATTCTCTCCCCGGATACGGTACACAAGGGCTTTATCACGATGGACAACGGAACGGCAACGCTCCGGAAAGTTGATGTTGTATTCCCGGTTCTGCACGGCAAGAACGGCGAGGACGGCACAGTGCAGGGCGTTCTTGATCTGGCAAAAATTCCCTATGTCGGATGCGGATTGCTGGCATCCGCCGCCTGCATGGACAAAGCCGTGACGCATACCATTCTGGATTATACCGGCATTCATACGGCAAAATGGCGCATGATCTGTCAAAGAGAACTGCATGAACTGGAAACAAAATGCACAGAGATTGCACAGGCATTGCACTATCCGTTATTTGTCAAGCCGGCAAATGCCGGGTCTTCCATCGGGGTCAACCGTGCGGAAAATCACACGGAATTATTAAATGCTGTCCGGGAGGCATTCGAGCATGACAGCAAAGTGATTGTAGAAGAATGCATTACCGGCAGAGAACTGGAAACGGCTGTATTCGGCTATGATGCACCGTTTGCATCGTTTGTCGGCGAGATTGAAGCCTGCAACACGTTCTATGATTTTGATGCAAAATATATCCTGAGTGATTCCAGACTGTCCATTCCGGCGGATCTCCCTGAAGAAAAAAGCCGGGAAATTCAGGAAATTGCCGTAAAAGCCTACATGGCAATGGGCTGCCGTGGACTTTCCCGTGTGGATTTCTTCCTGAAAGAAGATGGTGAGATCATTCTGAATGAAATCAACACCATGCCCGGTTTCACGCAGATCAGCATGTACCCGAAATTAATGGAACACATGGGCATGAAACCGTCCTACCTGATTGATAAATTAATTGAACAGGCAGTCAGATCTGAGCGTACCTGCTGAGGTGGATTTATGAAGAATCAAAATTTAAATCAAAATGCGATCGGGGTATTTGATTCCGGACTGGGCGGACTGACAGCCGTCAAAGAACTCAACCGGATTCTGCCGCAGGAAAATATTATTTTCTTCGGCGATACGGCAAGAGTCCCCTATGGTACAAGAAGCCGGAAGACAATTCTCCGGTATACCAGGGAAGATATTGCGATTCTCCGGCAGCATCCTGTGAAAATGATTATTGCCGCCTGCGGAACGGTCAGTTCCGCACTGGGAACGGATTCCCCGGTAGAAGAAGAAATGCCATTCACAGGCGTGGTCTATCCGGCGGCAAGGACAGCTTGCAGAATTACGAAAAATCGGCATATTGGCATCATCGGGACACCTGCGACAATCCGGAGCGGCGGCTACGTCCAGGCGATTCACGCAATTGATCCGGAAATTACTGTTACAGCAATGGCATGTCCGTTATTAGTCCATCTGGTGGAATATGGTTATACAAACCGGGATAATCTAATCACAAGGCTTGCGGCGGAAGAATATCTTACGCCGATTAAGAATGCCGGTGCAGATACGCTCATCATGGGCTGTACACATTACCCGATTATCCGGGATATTATCGCCGATATTATGGGGCAAGACGTACAGTTGATTTCCGCCGGAGAAGAAGCGGCAAAATTTGCACGGGATTGTCTGGCACAGCGTGGACTTCTGACGGATCGGACAGAGCCGGGGCATAATCTCTATTATGTCAGCGACAGTGAGGAAAGTTTCCGGGAGAACGCAAAACACTTTCTGCCGGATGCCGCTCATGGTCAAGTATTCAGCATTCATATTTAAATAATTTTAAAAAATAAATATTGAAATTTAAAATTTGAGATAGGAAGTGAATTTATTTTGCGTGATGTCTGGATTATGAAGTTACGGAACATTCAGCGTGATGAAGAAGATTCTACGGAAATTAACCTTGACACCGAAATTGAATATGAAGTAATTCCCGGCGGCGGTCGTCGTATTGCCTATCTGGAGGCAAATGATTCCGGGATGGGCGGCAGTATCACGGAATTGCTGATCGCACCGGATAACATGGTCACCCTGCTCCGTTCCGGTGCTTTCGGCACAAGCCTTGTGATTCTTCCAGGAAAAGAAAATTTCTGTGATTACCGCACACCGTTCGGGAATGTTTCATTTACGGTACGGGGGCGGTACGTCCGGAATCATTTGACGGATGAGGGCGGCACATTAGAAATGTGCTATGTAGTCTATCTGAATTCCGGAATGCTGACGGAAAATCTGATTACGCTCCGGATTGAGAAACAAAGAATTTAATTTATACAGAAAGATCTTGCGAGATATGCTTAAAATTAAAAATATTAAAAATATTAGAGATTGGAGAATTTGTCATGACAAATATGATTCAGACTGCACAGGCGCAGTTGAAAGAAATTCTGCTTCAGGCAATGGGACAGCTTGTCGCAGCAGAAAAAATCCCGGCTGAACCGATTCCGGCATTTCAGATTGAAATCCCGGCGGATAAGTCCCACGGCGATTTTGCTGCAAATATTGCAATGGTTTCCGCAAGGACGCTTCACATGCCGCCAAGAAAAATTGCAGAATTGCTTGCAGAGAATTTCATTCTCACAGGGAGCTATTTTGAGAGAGCAGAAATTGCGGGTCCGGGCTTTCTGAATTTCTTCCTGAGAAAAACATGGTTTTCTGATACCATTCAGGCAGTCCTCACAGAACAGGATGATTATGGAAAGTCAGATATCGGCGCAGGCAAACGTGCGTTAGTGGAATTTGTATCAGCCAATCCCACAGGACCAATGCACGTTGGAAATGCCCGTGGCGCAGCGCTCGGCGACGGCATTGCGTCCCTTCTGGAATGGACAGGCTGGCACACGGAACGGGAATTCTATGTCAACGATGCAGGCAACCAGATCGAAAAATTCGCTACATCCCTGGAAGTCCGTTATCTTCAAAAATGCGGACAGGATGTGTCTATGCCGGAAGATGCCTATCACGGTGCGGACATTACAGCACATGCGGAGGATTTCTATTCACAGAACGGCGATAAATTTCAGGACTGCGACAGCAAGTCCCGGAGAGATGCGCTGGTTTCGTTTGCATTGCCAAAAAATATTGCAGGACTGGAACGGGATCTGAAAAGTTATCGTGTTGTCTATGATAACTGGTACAGAGAGAGCAAGCTCCACAATGACGGCAGTGTGATGAAAATTGTCCAGGAATTGACGGACAAGGGCTACACTTATGAACAGGACGGAGCGATCTGGTTTAAGGCGGAACAGTTCGGCGCTGATAAGGATTTCGTGCTTGTCCGGGCAAACGGCATCCCGACATATATTGTTCCAGATATTGCCTATCACTGTGACAAATTAGTGACCAGAAATTTTGACAAGGCAATTAACGTCCTCGGTGCGGATCATCACGGCTATGTGCCGAGACTCAAAGCGGCGCTGAAAGCTCTGGATGTGAACACGGACAAGCTGGATGTTGTCCTGATGCAGATGGTTATCCTGCTCCGTGACGGTCAGCCGATTAAAGTTTCCAAAAGAAGCGGCAAAGCCATTGGTTTAGTAAGTCTCCTGGAAGAAATCCCACTGGATGCCGCAAGATTTTTCTTTAATATGCGTGAGGCGAATTCTCATTTTGAATTTGATCTGGATCTTGCTGTCAACCAGTCCTCTCAGAATCCGGTTTATTATGTCCAGTACGCACACGCAAGAATTTGCAGTATCCTGCGGACATTGCAGGAGGAAGGATTATATCTGGAGGGGACGCTTGTAAAAGATCTTCCTGCACCAGAGACGCCGCAGGAAATTGAACTGATCCGGCATTTAGCCGTTTTCCCGTCTGAAATTGTGAATGCCGCAAAAAATTATGACGCATCGAGAATCACAAAATATGCGATAGAATTGGCAACACTGTTCCACAGATTCTATGACAATTGTTCTGTGAAAAATGCAGAAACGCCGGAACTCCGTGAAATGCGGACGGATCTGTGCAAGGCAGTCCGTCAGGGACTCCGCAATGCTATGGCAATTCTCAAGATTGATTGTCCGGAACGGATGGAGAAAAAAGAAAGCTAAAAATTACAAAATAATTACAAATCAGATAGACCGGGATTTCGTTTTTTGTGATGAATACACAAACAAGTTTGAAAATATTTGCTATTTTCACGAAAGAGAAAATAAAATTAACAATTTATTCATATCCTGTTCATAATTTTATGTTACAATCTGTAATATGTAAATGTCTAACTATCCAAATCAGTAAATCAGTTATACTTGTTTTTTATGAAAAATTACGAAAATTAAGAATCTTATCATTCCCAGAATTTTCAAAACAGAAAGGAATCCTGCTTATGTCCAACAGATTGTTTCAGGGTCTTGTCCACCAGATGCGTGATACAATGGATACGACCATCGGTGTCGTTGATGAAACGGCGACGATCATCGCCTGCAGTGAATTGTCAAAAGTCGGTACAACCAATGAATTTGTATCGCTTGATCTGAGTGACACCCATGATATTTTTGTCCGGGACGGCTATACTTATAAGCCATTCGGCGCACAGACCAAGGCGGATTATGCCGTGTTTGTTGAGGGTACGGACGAAACTGCTGCACGGTATGCGAGCATTCTTGCCATTACCCTGTCCAATATCAAGCAGTATTATGATGAAAAATATGACAGGAATAATTTTATCAAGAACGTGGTTCTGGATAACATCCTGCCCGGTGATATTGTCGTCAAAGCAAGAGAACTGCATTTCAATGCCGAGATCAGTCGTGTTGTTCTGCTGATCCGTGTCGTGTCGTCCAATGATATTTCTGCTTATGATGTGATCCAGAATCTGTTCCCGGACAAGAACAAAGATTTTGTGTTTAATATCACAGAGTCAGACATTGTGCTTGTCAAGGAAATCAAGAGCAGTGTGGATTCCAAAGACCTGGAAAAACTCGCAAGATCCATTGCTGATACCCTCAGCAGTGAATTTTACACCAGAGTAAATGTTGGCATCGGCACGGCTGTGACAAGCGTCAAGGATCTGTCATCTTCTTTCAAAGAAGCGCAGACGGCTTTGGAAGTCGGCAAAGTTTTTGACACGGACAAGATTATTGTCAGCTATGATAATCTGGGAATTGCACGCCTGATTTATCATCTGCCCGGCAAACTCTGCGAGACATTCCTCCACGAAGTCTTCAAGCGTGGCAGCATTGAATCTCTCGATCATGAGACACTGTTCACGATTCAGAAATTCTTTGAGAATAATCTGAATGTTTCCGAGACTTCCAGAAAATTATTCGTGCATCGGAATACACTCGTGTACAGATTGGAGAAAATCAAGAAATTAACAGGTCTTGACCTGAGAGAGTTTGACCATGCGATTATTTTCAAAATTGCACTGATGGTCAAGAAATATCTGCAGGCAGAGCCGACAAAGTTCTGATCACTTTCTGTGTATGTGCTTTTTGCCTGATGTCCAGGGCTGTTATGCTCTGGAGATTAGGCAATGTCTTTGTCAGAACGGATTTCGCAAAAGTTTGCATTTTACGAAAGGCAGAATTTTATGGTGGAACTCAAGGATGTGTCTGTGACGTATTCCAGTGGCGTGGACGCTCTGGAACATATCAATCTGAAAATCAATGATGGGGATTTTGTTTTTGTGGTCGGCGCATCCGGCGCAGGCAAGAGTACATTGATTAAATTATTACTCAAAGAAATTGATGCCACAAGCGGCACAGTGACAGTCAACGGCTACCAGCTCAGTCATCTGAAAAAGAAACAGATTCCGGAATTACGGCGTACGATCGGGATTGTCTTCCAGGATTTCCGGCTGATTTCTAAAATGACGGTTTATGAGAACATTGCGTTTGTGCTCCGTGTGATTGATGCCCCCCGGAAATATATCCGCAAGCGTGTTCCCTATGTGATTAGTTTAGTAGGCTTGCAGGCAAAGGCGAATTCCTATCCTACGGAGCTGTCCGGGGGAGAGATGCAGCGTGTGGCAATTGCACGGGCGCTTGTGAATGACCCGGCGCTGATTATCGCAGATGAACCGACGGGAAACATTGATCCGGAATTATCCTATGAAATTGTGGATCTGCTCCGGAGTATCAACATGCAGGGGACAACTGTCATGATGGTGACGCACGAGCATGAATTAGTCAGAAGATTCGGCGGCAGAATTATTAATATCACAGAGGGACAAATCGTCTTTGATGACATTATGGAAGGTTCGGACGATGAATTTCTCGAAGAATTAGAAATCTCAAGAATTTCTGAAAATCTTGAAAATCCGGAGAACTTGTATCATGAAAGTTAGTGGTGTACATTATCTTGTTGGACAAGGTATCGAAAATATCTGGAAAAATCGCATGATGGCGTTTGCCTCGTTCTGCGCTTTGCTTGTTTCGCTGGTTCTGGTCGGGATTTCCATCCTGGCATATCAGAATTTGGATTCAATGATCGGCGGTGCAGAGTCTCAGAATGAAGTGATTGTTTATCTGGAGGAAGACACCAGTGCGGACGAAATTAACCGGATCGGCAATGAAATTTACCAGATGCAGAACATTGCGGATGTGATGTTTTATTCCAAAGAAGAAGCCTATCAGGATTGGGAAGACCAGATGGCGGATTATGGTATTTTGTTTGAATCGCTTGGCGATGACAATCCTCTGATTGATTCATTCCGGATTCAGGTGCAGGACATCCGCTATATGAATAAAACAGTTTCTCAGCTGGAGCATCTGGACCATATCTACAGAGTCCGTGCGCCGTACGATTTTGTAGCAATTGTGACACAGCTCCGAACAATTCTGACATGGGTCATGAGCGCCCTGATTTTGGCAATGATTTTCGTCTCGATTGTGATTATTTCAAATACTGCCCGGACAAGCGTGTATTCCCGCCGGGAAGAAATCCAGATTATGAAATATGTCGGCGCAACAAACGCATTTATCCGTCTGCCATTCTTCATTGAAGGCATGATTACGGGATTTTTCGCAGGGTGTGGCGCATTGGTGATTACCTGGGTTGTATATGACGCTGTTTCAGGAGTTTTGCAGAATCAGGTGGCATTGCTGAGCGTGATCGGCGTCGGGAGTATGATCCGGTTTGATGCGATTTATCTGCCTGTGGCATTTGCGTATCTGCTCGGCGGTGCGCTGCTTGGTGCAGTCGGGAGTGCGCTGAGCACAAGAAAATATATCAATGTGTAATTAAAAAACAGGTTTAAATTTTATTAAATTTTGGAGGAGAGTGAGTTTCTGCTTTTTGCAGATCAGATTTTATGAGTATTTCAACATGGAAAAAGGCGCTTGCAGTATGTCTGGCTGCTGTCACCGTATTTGTGACAGCGCAATCCGCCGGACAAGGGGAAATGACAGCTTATGTATCCGCATCCGCAGCAACCATTGCAGAGTTGGAAGCCAGGAAACAGGAAAATCATAAGAAAATTCAGGCGTGTGAAAGCAAACTTGCAGAATTCTCCGAAAGTGAGAAGAAAAGCAAGGCATATCAGGCGGCTTTGCAGGATAAAATTGACGCATTACAGAGCAACATGCAGATTCTGGACACGGAATTAGAAGATGTCAAGAAAAAAATCTTTGCATTAGATCTGAATATTTCTTCGATGGAGCAGACTATTCAGGAACAGCAAACCCGAATTGAAAAGGGACTGGAAGAATTTAAGCTCCGTCTCCGTGCAATGTATGTCAATGGCAGTGACAGCCTGGCATCCGTACTGGTGGGCGCAACGGATTTTTATGATTTATTGTCCAAATACGAAGTAATTTCCTGCGTGGCAAAGCATGACAATGAACTTGTCAATGATCTCAAGCAGGAACTGGAATCCTACAGTGAGAATCTGGAATTGCTGGAATCCCAGAAAGCAGAACAGGAACAGGCGCAGGCAGAAAAGAAAGCGAAACAGTCCGAAATGCAGGCATCTATGCAGGAACTCCGGAATGCTTATGCGGATTCTGAAGCAGAGCAGGAGCGTCTGGCATTAGAAAAAGCGTCTGCGAATAAGACAATTGCAGAACTGGAAGAAGATAACAAGCTTGCGGAACAAGCAGAGGCAGAAATCCGGGAACAGATCCGCCGTGCAGATGAAGAACGCCGGAGAAAAGAATCGGAAGAAGCTGCAAAAGCATTACAGCAGACGACAGTTTCCACAAGTTCTGATTCTAAAAATACAACCAGAGTATTTGTCAAGAGTACGGTAAAAAATACCACACAGACCACAACGCAGACAAAAACAGAATCAGAATCAGCGACACAGTCCCGGAAATCCGGCGTAGAGGATGCACCTGGGACAGCGCCGGTGATGTTCACGAAACCTGCGGAAACAAGTACAACGGAAGGCACGACAGTTGCAGTAACAATTGCAACGACTGTTGCAAAAACTGCAAAAGTCACAACAACCACAAAATCTACGACGACAACGACCACTACAGAGGCATTGCCGCCTGTAACTGCACCGGAAATTCCGGCAACAGTGCCGCCAACGGAACCGCCTACAGAAATGGTAACAGAACCGGTGACGGAAACCGTGACAGAAACCATTATGGAAGCCTATGATGAATCCACATTCATATGGCCTTGTCCGGAACATTATTATATTTCCAGTGGATTCGGCAGCCGCTGGGGCACAAATCACAAGGGCATTGACATTGCGCAGAATGCCGGGGCGGACGCTGTGGCATCCCGTGCCGGGAAAGTCATCAAAGTCAATACAAGCTGTACACACAATTATGGCAAGAATAAGAATTGCTGCGGCAATGGTTACGGCAATTACGTTCTGATTGACCATGAGGACGGGACATATTCCACGATGTACGCACATTTGCAAACGGTTCTGGTATCCGTTGGCGATTATGTGGAAAAGGAACAGACGATCGGTTATGTCGGTACGACCGGACATTCCACGGGGTATCATCTGCATTTTGAAATCCGCAAGGACGGCACGGCTGTGAATCCGGATGACTACTTAAATTATGAATTAGATTAATTAAATTAAAATATAATTAAAAAAACAGCAATCAGCATGGGGATGGGAAAAAAGCCTGTCCCTGTTTTGATTTCTGCATAAATCCAAAAATAAAATTTAAAATAATTTAATATGATTTAAAATTAGCTTGATTATCCTGATTATCCTGAAAGGAGCTGAATTTTATGAAGTCTTACACGGATTCTGAAACCCAGAAAGTATATCATAGTCCGGTGATTCCCACGTCAATTGGTGTGACTGTCACTGCCTGCCTGATTACGGCACTGGCTGTGTGTCTGCTCACATTATTGTTTGTCCGGAAAAATTTCAGCAAATACACGAGACTGGAAGAACTGGATGCTTACATCCAGAAAAATTATTATCTGGATCTGAATGACGAAGATCAGGAAAAAATGATTGACAACATGCTCAAAGGCTACGTTGCCGGACTTGGCGATAAATATTCCCAGTATCTGACACCCGAAGAATACGAGGGATTTTTAACGAAAGAATCCGGAAAGACTGTCGGGATCGGCGTGACGGTGGTACAGGGAGATGACGGCTATCCCGAAATTCTGGAAGTCCAGGAAAATTCTCCGGCAGAGGAATCCGGTTTGCAGGTCGGAGATGTTATCACTGCTGTGGATGGGATGGATGTTCTGGAAGTTGGCTACACAGAATCTATTGCGAATATTAAGGGAGAAGAAAATACAACCATTAAAATTACGGTTCTCAGAGAAAAATCCAGCCTGGATTATGAAATTACCCGGAAGACATTTGACATTGCCACGGCGCAGGGGGAAATGCTTGATAATCAGATCGGCTATATCCGGATCACGAATTTCCGGGAGAACACAGTTGAGCAGTTTCTGACTGCACTGGAAACATTGAAAAATGACGGTGCGCAGGGATTTATTTTTGATGTCCGGGACAATGGCGGCGGTTTACTGAATTCTCTTGAAAAAATGGTAGATCCGCTCTTGCCGGAGGGGATTATCGCAACGGCGACCTATCACGGCGGAAAGACGGAAACGGTTGTGAAATCTGATCCGGAAGAACTGGATTTGCCGATGGTGGTGCTTGTCAACGGAAATTCCGCAAGTGCGGCGGAATTATTTTCGGCATCACTCCGAGATTTCAAGCAGGCAAAATTAGTCGGAACGCAGACTTACGGCAAAGGCGTGATGCAGGTGACAGCCCGGACGGAGGACGGCGGCGGATTGTCCCTGACCGTTGCAACTTATCAGACCTCCCGTTCCGAATGTTATCAGGGCGTTGGATTAGAACCGGATATCATTGTAGAATTGCCGGAGGGCTTTATCATTGGTTCATCAGACCGGGAGAACGACACACAGCTTGCGGCGGCAATGGAATTATTTAAAAAATAATTGAAATAAAATTTACAGAAACATCCGGAAATTTGTAGAATTTGTAGAATTTCCGGATTTTTTGTGAGAAAATCTTGAATC
>CAMWTO010000048.1 GCA_947177205.1 uncultured Ruminococcus sp.
AAAAATTTAATCTGTCAATACTTCTTTTAAATTTTTTGTCAGACATTAATTTATAGAACATTTGGAACATGTTTCCTACAACCTCTTCCTGCCTTTCTATGTTACCTATGCACTTTTTCCATTATTAGTCTTCTGTTCCTCCTTTAAAAACTCGCTTACGCTGTCATTTGATGCCCACTGGTGTATCTGACTGACATTTTTTAGTCCACACATACTTCCAAGTATTGCTATTGTGATCACTTCTAGTATCCTGCAAAAATATCCGTTATATTCTTCCGCTGTTTCTACCTCTTCAAAGTATTCTGTTATTCCGTTATTTTTCATATTTTTATGATATCATATTCTGTCAAGTTTTCAAAATTGATTTGCGTGCGCAATTCATCCCTCATTTTTGCTCACTTCGTTCGCTTAGAAGTGGGGGTATTCTGCCGAATCAGGATAAAATTATAAAAAAATAATCATCCTGAATACAAGCACAGCTTGCAGAAAAATCTTATATAGAACGAATGTTTTGTCAAATAAGCAAATCTGACCGTACCGGAATTTCCGGTACAGTCAGTAGTTATGAAGATATAGATTTTATTGTGTTACAGGCTTCACAGATTCAGCGATTTTGATCAGTTCGTCAAGGAAGTCGTCAGGCATTTCCTGCACCATAAGAGTGAAGACATATTCATCGTTATCCCAGACGAGGAAAGTGCTGGTATAGTATTCACTGCCACGCATGGTAGGACGTTTTGTGACAAAGCCGGAGTATTCCCCTACCTTGACGGGAGTGATCGAGCTGTCATTCTGCTGGATGTCGATGCTATAGTGAGATTTCGTGGATTGCAGGAGTTTGAGACTACTTCCCACGGTATCTTTCCGACCCTGGTAACAGGTTTCAAATATCGTTCTGTAGTGGGTTGTATAACGGGGCTGACCCTCGATCGCATGGAAGTCCTCATAATTCTGCGCCTCCTGATCGAAGTAGAAATCATCGGGCAGATAAGTGAGATCATATATGGTATCAAGGGTAGTCGCTCCATTCGCAGAAGCTGGTGTGACATGCCAGGTATTTACATCTCCGTTCCAGTTCTGGATGTTGAAGCCGTCAACGACAGGAACCATATTATCGGTCACAGGCTGAACGGATTCTGCTATTTTTGTGATTACATTGAGCCAGTTATCGGGAATACCGCTGACAACAGAATCATAATAAACAGAATCGATTGCATCTTCAAACTCAATCAGGAAGATATAATCACCTTCATCCCAGTAAAGCGAGTGTTTCTCAAAGGTATAGCCGTCAGATTTTTCGTAAATCTTAGTAATTTCAAAAGCAGGATTTCCGGCGATCGTCATCGGCGTAACCGTCATATTTTCGTCAAAGCGGATATCTGCCTGAAAATCGTTCTTGACGATCTGCTTCACGATTACTTCGCCGCCGTAGTAATAAACATTTGTTTCCGGATTGCGTTTCGCCCGAAGGTGCGTCGTAAACGTCCGGCGAGGGAGTCCGTCACGTCTGTTCTCCGCTTCATACCAGTCCTCAATATACTGCCAGCCCTCGAAATCGGAATAAAGTTCAGCCGGAACATAGGCAGGAACATAATTTGTATAGACCTCGGCAGGAGCGTTTGTAAGATGATCAGCAGTAATCAGCCAATAATTCTGATCAGCAGCATTGAGATAACCGCTCTGGACAGTGAAACCGGGAATTTCGGGGAGATTCTCTGCAATGGGATCAGCAGAGGTATCGTGTGGCGCTGCGGAGACGAGCATTTCAATGATCTCCTCTACCGTACGGTCATCTGCTCCGTTCAGATCATAGGTTTCAATCTGGAAAATATAATCACCTCTATCCCAAACAATATCTGTTTCTGAATAGTCTCCAAAAGTTTCCATATCATAGTAGACATAGCCGTTTTTTCCGTCATAGGTGAACGGCTTGAAAATGCCTTTTCCCTGTTCATAGTAGACGATATTGGCAAATACTCTCTTGATACATTTTCTGAACTCAAAAAGATAGCTTTCGTTGCCTGTAAAGTAACTGCTGTCAACATCATATTCGACTTTGGAATTCCATATGTCCTTATTTTGGGACATAGCGGAAACATGATAGCTTTCTGCGGATTTCAGGTTATCGGAATTGACTGTGATACCGTTCGGCAGATAAGCAGGCAGTTCCATAGTAAGCACTCGATTTTCAGCCCTATCGAGCGAATCCGGAACAAGATAGCGGGCATTTTCATCACTGCTGGAAGCATATTCCGTCTCATCGACCATACGAAAGCCGGGAATGACGGGATAATCTCTGTCATCATAGGAAAGTTCCGTCCAGACCAGACCCATTTGAACAGGCGTTTCTGTCATAGTTTCTGTAGAAGTTTCCGCAGGCAATTCCTCAGCAGGCGCCGGAGCATTCACCTGAACAGGAACGACATTGCTCAGAATTTTCGGAGAAACTTCCTGTTCCTTGAGGGACTGAACAGATGTATTCTTTGAATCCGAGTCTGAATCCTTAACAGGAACAGCTGTTCCGTCATTTTTCTGAGTCTCCGCATGATCGGAGGATTTTTTCTGATTGTCAGCAGATTGATCCTGTTCCGATTTGGGATGGAACAGCGAAATTTCTTTCTGTTCCTGATTTTCCTCTGGCGTATTTTCTGTTGTATCTTGTGTCTCTTCGGTGAAGTCGTGTTCAGCGGTCTGCATGTCCTCTGATACGATTGTGTTGAGCCGATTCAGAGAATAGATTCCGCCAAAAGTACCAGTACAGATCAGCAGACATGCCGCCGCAGCGAAAGTTCTTCGCCAGCCGTATGGATGCACGGCAGTCACCTGAACATCGGATTCCTGAATCAGTCTGCTGTTTTTCTGCATCTGGTATTTCTGTTCGCTCATTGCAAGAATCTTCTTCATTTGGTGAGGGCTTACCGCAGGACAATGTTCAGCAATCTGCTCGATTGTCTGATGATCCGCATAATGCAGTGCATAGAGTTCGTTTTTCGTCAATTTCATAAAAATTCCTCCTTTATCGTGAAGTCAAATTCAAAGTCCTTTTGTTCGAGCATACCTCTCAGGCGTTTAATTGCTCTGCTCGAACGCATTCGGACAGCTACGGGATTAAGATGGACAATTTTTCCGATCTCGGCAGAATTCCGGTTGTAATAATACTTCTGAATGAGGATCGTTGAATCCGGCTCACCCAAAGAAAGAATTTTCTCCAGAAGCTGTCTGGCGGCTACAGTTTTCTCATAATCTTCGGCAATATTTACTTCGGAAACCATTTCTTCAAATCCTTCTTCTATTGAAATCGTTCTGCCTGATTCCGATGACAGCCGACGAAAAGCAGTAATTGCCATACGTTTTGCCAGAGTGCCGATGTAACTTTTTAAATTCCCTTCATAGACGCTGTCCAGATGCAGAAAAACTTCTGCAAAGATATCGCTCATACATTCATCCACATCTTCCCGGCTGCCGACACTGCCCAGCTTACTCCAGACAATGGTATAGACATAATTGCTGTACTGAGCGAATAGTGCCTGATGACCTTCCAAAGGTGATTGTTTAATCAATGAACGTATTTCGCTGTCAGTCATGTGATGTCACCTCATTAAAAGCAAATGATTCATGCATGATTGCTTTCACTATATACAATCGCAAAAATGCAGGAAAGTGTAACAATTTTTTATTTATTTAGGATAAAAAAATTCTAATAGGAACAAAGAAAGAGTGCTGCTCTCACTGGTTAGGGCAACACTCTATTTTCATTTATCGAAATAAAGGCACTTCGGATTTGTCCATTTATGTTTCATACAACTGTCTCTACTAATTTTTTATCTCCATACGGAACGTATTCTATATCTGCAGTTTTCTTTTGATTGAATTCATACCTCCAAGTATAATCAAGTATCATCATTGTGTCACTGAAAACAGAATCGTGTTGCCGTATCAGGAAGGGCATCATTGACAGCATATGTCATAAATCCAGAGCAGGCATAACGGTTGATATTAGCAGTAATGTCAACTTCAATCCATTCACCATTGATGTAGATAGCATTCCATGCATGGCTGTTATTGCTAAGCACGACACAGGGAATATTGAATTCACGGCACATAATTGTATATACGATTGCATAGTCAAGGCATACACCTGTTTTGTTTTCGGACATGTACTGTGACGGATCTGCTTCATACTTTGTTTTGTAATAACGCTGATAGCCGTTTCTGTGATTGATTTTAAACGAGTCATATGTCAGATTGGATGTCATCCAGTCATGTAATACAAGAGCACATGCGGTTGCGGAATATTCGTTAGTGTGGTCGTCGATCAGTTCGTGCGCCTTGTTGATCCAGTAGGGTGTATCGCAAGTATATTTATCCGCAACAGATGGATACACAATGTAACTGTTATCAATTGTATTTTCCGGTGTGACCCCCTTTGAGTTGAGCAGATCTGTGATGGATTTCTGTCTTTTCATGGGATCAAAATTTTCATTGTATTTCTTGTATTTCAGTTTGTCCTGCGTTGCAGTAGCAGTTGTGACAGAACTCTGATATTTTGACTTGCTCTGTGTTGCAGTGGTAGTCTTAGCAGAATCCCAGGAAGCTTCCTTTATTGCCTCGTTCCAGTAATCCTGCAAAACCTGCGAGAACTCATCCGCATTGATTTCTATAGAATTTTGATAACTTGACTTGCTTTGTACAGCAGTGGTGCTTGTGACGGCTACATGTGCAGCTGTCCCGGTGCATAACAGCATGCTGATTGCAACCGTTCCGAAGACAGCCGTCAATTTTCCGGAGATATTGCTTTTTAATGTATTTTTTCTGAACAGCATCTTAAAATTCTCCCTGTTTTTTAGCATATATTATTGACTGATCGGAAAGTCGCTCTGCTCCAACAAATGCACAAGCAGTCTGAGGACGTTCATGGAGTCGGATAATTCAATCTTGCCGCTTTGGTCAACATCAGCATTTTTCAGACCTTTGGCGCTGACTTCATCCACACCGACATAAACACGGTTCATCAGGACAACGTCACTGATATTCACTTCACCGTCATTATTGGCATCCCCCCAGAGAATTTCTGTATCTGTGGGAGCTGTCGTAGATTCCTCCACTTCCACAAAATTAATTTCATGTTTTAAGGCATATGCCTCCGCCGTAGAATCTGGATATCCGTAAATTGTGGTATTTTTGTCGATTGACACCGAATCATTAATTTCACAGTCTTTGTTCAAAATTGTGATAGATTCCAGAGAAGAACAGCCTGAAAAGGCATATTGTCTGATACTTTTGACGCTCTCCGGGATTGTGATCGCTGTCAATGCTTCGCAGTCACTAAATGCTCCACTTTCAATCTCTGTGACGCCGTCTCCGATTGTCACGGACTTCAATTGCGAACAGCTTTGAAATACATACGATTCAATCTTTTCCAAACTTCCGGGAATTTCGGCAGATTTTAGAGCAGAACAGCCACTAAATGCAAAGTTCCCGATACTTGTGACACCCTCCGGGATTGTGATCGCTGTCAATGATTCGCAGTTACTAAATGTATCATTACTAATACTAGTAACGCCCTCCTGAATGATAGCAGATTCCAGAGAAGAACAGCCTGAAAAGGCATATTGTCTGATACTTTTGACGCTCCCTGGGATGGTGATCGCTGTCAGTGATTCGCAGTTATTAAATGCTCCACTTTCAATCTCTGTGACACCGTCCCCGATTGTCACGGACTCCAATTGCGAACAGTTTTGAAATGCATACGCTTCAATTTTTTCCACACTTCCGGCAATTTCGGCAGATTTCAGAGAAGTACATCCACTAAATGTAAAGTTCTTGATACCTGTAACACCCTCCGGGATTGCGATTGCTGTCAAGGATTCGCAGTCCTTAAATGCCTCACTACCAATATTGGTAACGCCCTCCTGAATGATCACAGATTCCAAAGAAGTACAGCTTGAAAATGCATATTTTCCGATACTTTTGACGCTCCCTGGGATGGTGATCGCTGTCAATGCTTCGCAGTTATTAAATGCTCCAATTTCAATCTCTGTAACGCCGTCCTCGATTGTCACGGACTCCAATTGCGAACAGTTTTGAAATGTATAGGATTGGATTTTTTCCAAACTTCCAGGGATTTCGGCAGATTTCAGGGAAGTACAGCCACTAAATGTAAAGTTCGCAATACTTGCGACACCTTCCGGAATTTTGATGGATGTCAAGGATTTGCAGTCCTTAAATGCATCACTTCCAATACTGGTAACGCTCTCCGGAATGGTAACAGATTCCAGAGAAGTACAGCTTGTAAATGCATATTGTCCGATTCTTGTGACGCTCCCCGGGATTGTGATAGCTGTCAGTGATTCACAGCTATTAAATGCACTACTTTCAATGATTGTAACAGGCAGTCCCTCAATCGTATCCGGGATGATGAGTTCTCCCGTTGCGGATTCATCATAACCTATGATCTCGACGTAATCCTCATAGCCTTTATATTTCAGACCATTGTCCAATGTGCCTGAAAATGAGGCAGTCGCATTGACAGTGGCAATATTTTGAATATTATCAATATTCACCGCATCAGCGACAACATTCCCCAGAACCAGCATTGTTGAAGCGACAGCTGCCACACAGGCAATTGCAATTGCTGTTGTTTTTAATTTTTTCATGATTGATATTTTCCTCCGGTAAATTGATTTCTTATAGCGTACTGGACTATTATAGCATATTTTTCATGTAATAGCAACCATTTCAATGATCCGTTCACGACAAATATCATACATTTCACGACAATTTTTTCAGTAATATATTGACAAATTATCTGAAATAAGCTATAATAAAACAGTAAAAATCAAAAAAAGATCAAAAAAGTGAGGAGTTGTCATTATGAAAAATATAAAAACTATGAGAATTGCCGTTTGTGATGATGAAACCTATTTTATCCAGGACTTTACGGCAATGCTCCGTAAGCTATATCAAAGTCTTGATATTACTGTGAATGCGTTTTCAGATGGCAGTCAGTTAATGGACAGTTTTCAGGCTAAGTCGTATGATCTTGTGTTTCTGGATATCGAAATGCCGGGGATTGACGGAATTTCCCTTGCTAGACAGCTGAGACAGCAAAACGAGGATGTATCTATCGTATTTGTGACAGGACATAAAGAATATGCAATGGACGGATATGGTCTCAATGTGTTGTGTTATCTGCTCAAACCGGTTACGGAGAAAAAAATCCATGAAATACTGGAGCATGTTCTGGAAAAGCTGAAAAGTGAAAAATATATCTGGCTTACCAATCGTGATGGAAGTCAGAGAGTAAGAATTTCCGATCTTGTTTCAATTGAAGCGCACAATCAGAATCTTATTGTTAATACAACATCTGGCAGCATTGAAGTCAGGGACAATATCAACAAATATGAAGAAATACTGAAATCCGTCGGTTTTTTCCGTCTGCACCGCAGTTATCTCGTATCGCTTGCCAAAATTACAAAAATTTCAGAAAAAGAAGTCCTCCTGGCAGAGAAATTCCGGGCGCCCATCGCAAGAACTAAAAAGCGTGAATTTCAGGACGCATTCTTTTCTTTTATGAATCAGGAGGCTTTCTGATGAAACTTGTTATCATTGGGTATATCATTACCAGGACACTCATGCCAATTATAGTATTTATGTTTCTTAAATGCTTTTATGATGACAGCATTCAGATCACTGGCAAGAAAATATGGATTTATCTGCTGCCGGAAGTACTTGCCGGGACATTAATAGAACTCTCTGTTTTCACAGACATGATACCATTTCAGCCAGTATTGGAAAATCTGGCAGAGCTTTTCTATCTGATAGTCCCGGTAGTGATATTCTGTGACAGAAAGAGACGTATCAGATACTATATTAAAAATCTGATTCTTACAGCAATTCTAAGTATTTTTTTCTGGATGACTGTCACCGCCTTTGCAATTGCAAATTGTATGATTCTGGTGCGCACCGAAGTCATTACTTTCGATAACTATGACATCTTTTGCTATTTTCTGACATTATTCAGCATGGTCTTTATTATATTGTGGTTGTATGTTGCGTTTATCCGCAAACAACTGACAATCCTTATGCGCAGAAGAGATACCTTTCTGTTTTCCATTTATTTTATATTTGTCACCCTGATTTTTCTGGCAAACGCTTATAATAGAGAATATGGCTGGGATCAATCATGGATCATTTTTGTATCTGTTAAATTACTGATGTTACTTTTAATGCTTCTGATGCCGGTTATTATTATCAAAAGCAGACAAAGTACTTATTATAACGAGCTAAGTATCCGAAATGAAAAATTTCTGGAAGTAGAACTGACAGCATCCAAAGCCTACCGGCAATCACAGGAAGATACTCGTGCATTCCGGCATGATATGAATAATAATTTACTGATGATTTCTGCAATGATGCAAAAAAATCAATACCAGGAAGCAGAAGCATACATAAATAGTATTTCTGAAATGCTTTCCTCTTTCTCTCCCAAAATAGTAACCGGTGACAGCATGCTGGATTCCCTGTTTGCCTCCAAATTGCCTATCATGGAAGAAAAATCTATAAAATTTAACATCAGCGGTGTCATTGACAGTAACCTGAACTGGAAACCGATTGATATTTGTGCGGTGTTTGCAAATTTAATTGATAATGCCATAGAGGCATGTGATAAGGTGACAGATCAGAACCGTTACATAAAAGTCAAAATTAAAAAAACGAAGTTTCAGTATATCATCACTTTCTGTAACAGTGTCGCACAGCTTGTGGATTGCTCACAATTCAATGAAAATTCTCACTATAGTTCAAAGCCAGACAAGAGCTGTCACGGATTCGGCATGAAAAATATCCGTAATACGCTTGCAAAGTACGGTGCTGTCATGCAAGTCAGCTGTACAAACCAGGAATTTACAACACAAATGATTATCATGAAGTAACCTGCAAAAATATAGAGTCAAAACTGGAATCTATTACGATTCCAGTCAGCCTGTCCAAAAAGTCTAGTGAAAAGCTGGACTTTTTTTGAATAGCCTCTTGAACTTTTTAGTTCCAAATCAAAAAAAGAAATAATAAATAGGATTGAATATTGGACAAACTATGATTTCTTTTCAAAATATCTACGCTAAATTCTGATTTATGTAAGTAATCGAATAATAACAATAAGCCCCGAAGCAGTTATCAATCATTGCTTCGGGACTTAAGCTTCTTTATGCGTATCAAACTAAGGAGAAATTTTTTATTTCTTAATCATATTCTACAACATCGACCCATTTCAGCAACAGATCGGATTCTTCTTCATGTCCTTTAACGGACTGGGATGCGGCAACGATCGGCAGCCATCTCTGGACATACTGTTTCGCCGTATCACTCTTTTTGCAGAAAATACTGAGGTATTTTTCAGCACGTTCTTTTCCGTAAGTCAGACTGAACTTCAAATACGTCCTTGCGGCATCCGCAGACGCATTTCCCTGTGTAGCATGTGCCCAGTCAATAATATAGAATTTTCCGTCATCTGACAGGATTACATCACCAAGTCCCAGATCGCCGTGGCAGACTTTATTATGTTTCGGCATACTCTGCAATCTGGTATGCAGATCATAACGTGTTGTGGCATCCAGCTTTGTCTCGCAGATCTTACGCTTCATTTTATCCTGCAACTTGTTCAGCAACGGTGCTGTGTGCTGATGGATCATCAACTGAATATCGACGAACTGACTGAGAATTTCCTCCTCACGCTCCGGTTCTTCCGTGATAATCTGCTTGAGAGTCTTTCCAGGAATATACTCCATAACAATTTCCCACTTCTCGCCATTTTTGCGGACATCCACAAGCTTCGGAATCGGCAGTCCGGTTTCTTCCACTCTTGCCTGATTGAGTGCTTCGTTCAGCACGTCAGACTTGGAATAATTCGGGTCAAAACTCTTGACAGCATAATCGCCATCACGATAGATTACTTTCTTCGGACGTTTTTCAAGGATATTCTGTTCTTCCATGAAAAAAGCCTCCTTTCAGAATAAAAAATTAAATTAATTAAATTTTAAATAAAGCTGATAAAAATCTTCCAGTTTTTGTTTGAAGATTTCTAAATCCATATTTAATAATTCTGCACAACGTACATAATTTTCAAGCTTTTCAAAATCTGCACGGGCATTGAAAAATGCAATCTCTGCCATTGTGCCAGCAGACTCTAATTTTTCCAATACAGTATTATCAACTGGATTTTCTAGAATCTCAGGCAAATATGCAAAAATTAATTGAATCGCCCGTATTGCCATACTATCGCTATAATCTGTTGCATTTTCTGATTCACATGCACACATGGCTAAATTTAATATAGGATCCATAGCCCAACAAATATAATTATTATTTATATTAGCAGACATCAAATCTATGTCAATAATTACCATATCTGCAAAATTATTATTAGTATCATAACCTAAAGGCAGTACTTGTGAATGTGTTCCCAACAAACATGGCACAGCAACAAAATATATTTTTTTCTTCATAGCCATTAAAATTTTACTTGCTTGAATCATGTCCCAGTCATATTCATAAAATGTTAACATACAATCAGGTTCAAATATTTTCACAGCATTTGTCATACCTGCATACACATCATGTATTGCATAGACAATGCCCAATTCATTCAGCTTATCTGTCACAGGCTTTAATCTGCCTTGTTTATGCAATTCCGGACTTGCTACAATCAGCACTTTTTGCTTATGATAAACATATTTTAATTCTTCCAACGCAACAGGCAAACAGCCCTTTTTAAAATAAATTTTTTCCGG
Organism: uncultured Ruminococcus sp.; assembly: GCA_947177205.1. Lineage (GTDB taxonomy): Bacteria > Bacillota > Clostridia > Oscillospirales > Ruminococcaceae > UBA3855. The sequence goes on from CAMWTO010000048.1 coordinate 10,788, forward strand.
TACACGGAAAGATCCCAGATTTTCACTCATATCTATAATTAACGCCCCCTGGGGGTGACTGTCCGGAAACGGAATCCGGAACAGTCAATTTATTTTTTTAAATTATTCGCCGTAGTATGCTTTCAGATACATTGCCTTGATCTCAGAAATCAGCGGAAATCTCGGATTTGCACCTGTACACTGGTCATCAAATGCATCTTCAGACATTTTGTCCAGACTATCCAGGAATGCCTGTTCGTCCACACCATAATCTTTAATCGTCTTCTTGATACCGATCGCAGTTTTGAGATCTTCCAATTTCTGAATGAAATTCTCAAAGACTTCCTGATGATCTGCACCCGTCACGCCGCATGCTTTTGCGCATTCTACATAACGCTCCAGTGCGTGCGGATACTGATACTGCGAGAATGTTCCCATTTTTACAGGTCTTTCACAGGCATTGAAACGCATCACATCTGTAATCAGCAATGCATTTGCCACACCGTGCGGCAGATGATGATATGCACCGAGTTTATGCGCCATAGAATGGCAAATCCCCAGGAACGCATTTGCAAATGCCATACCGGCAAGCGTGGACGCATTCGCCATCTTCTCACGGGCAATCACATTCGTGCCGTCGTTATAAGCTGTCGGGAGATATTCAAAAATTAATTGCATTGCCCGGATCGCAAGACCATCTGTATAATCCGTTGCCATAACGGACGCATAAGCTTCCAGTGCATGTGTCATGGCATCAATACCGGATGCAGAAGTCAGACCCTTCGGCGCACTCATCATCAGATCTGTATCAATAATTGCCATATTCGGCAGTAATTCGTAATCCGCAAGCGGATATTTCTGTCCGGTTTCCTGGTCTGTGATGACAGCAAACGGGGTTACTTCCGAACCTGTACCGGAAGAAGTCGGGATAGCAATGAAATACGCCTTTTCGCCCATTTTCGGGAATGTGTAGACTCTCTTTCGGATGTCGATAAAACGCATTGCCATATCCAGGAAGTCAGCTTCAGGATGTTCATAGAGTACCCACATAATCTTCCCGGCATCCATTGCAGAACCACCGCCGAGCGCAATAATGCAGTCCGGCTCAAACTTCCGCATAGCGTCTGCACCCTTCTGTGCAGATTCTAGCGTCGGATCGGGCTGTACATCTGCAAAGACAGTATACGCAATGCCCATTTCATCAAGTTTATCCGTAATTACTTTTGTAAAGCCGTTCTTGTATAAAAATTCATCTGTTACCAGGAAGGCACGTTTTTTGCCCATGACATTCTTTAATTCATCCAGGGCAACCGGCAGACAGCCTTTTTTGAAATATACTTTCTGCGGCGTTCTGAACCAGAGCATATTCTCTCTGCGTTCTGCAACAGTCTTGATGTTTAATAGATGCTTGACGCCAACATTCTCCGAAACGGAATTTCCGCCCCAGGAACCGCATCCCAATGTCAAAGACGGTGCAAACTTGAAATTATACAGATCGCCGATACCACCCAGAGAAGACGGCGTATTTACGAGGATTCGGCATGTTTTCAGTCTGTCAGAGAACATCATGAGTTTCTCTCTGCCCTCTTTGGACGTGTTGTCAATCCAGAGAGAAGACGTGTGACCGAGACCACCAGCATTGAACAGGAGCTGTTCTGCTTTCTCCATGGCATTTTCAAAGCTTTCAGCCTTGTACATACCCAGGATTGTTGTTAATTTTTCATGCGCAAAGGCTTCATCCACATCCGTGCTTTCTGCCTCGCCTACCAGGACTTTGACATCCTCCGGAACGGAGAATCCTGCCAACTGTGCAATTTTACACGGTTTTTGTCCGACAATCTTCGCATTCAGAGCGCCGTTAATCAGCATCGTATTGCGGAGTTTGTCAGCTTCCTCCGGATTCAGGAAATAAGCACCTCTGCGGATTAATTCTGTTTTCACAGCGTCATAAACATCTTTATGCGCAATAATCGTCTGTTCTGTTGCGCAAATCATGCCATTATCAAAAGTTTTAGAGTGAAGAATTGAATTGACAGCATTGAGAATATCCGCAGAATTGTCAATCACAGCAGACGCATTGCCGGCTCCTACACCCAATGCAGGTGTACCGGAAGAATACGCAGATTTTACCATGCCAGGACCACCAGTCGCCAGAATAATATCCGCTTCTTTCATGACCATATTTGTCATTTCCAGAGAAGGAATGTCAATCCAGCCAATAATGCCCTCCGGTGCGCCGGCTTTCACAGCTGCCTCCAGGACAATTTTTGCAGCAGCGATAGTGCATTTTTTTGCTCTCGGATGCGGTGAAAAGATAATGCCGTTTCTGGTCTTGAGTGCCAGCAGGGATTTAAAAATTGCCGTAGAAGTCGGATTTGTCGTCGGGATGACTGCCGCAATGACGCCGATCGGTTCGGCGATCTTCGTCACACCATACTGGAGATCTTCTTCAATCACACCGCATGTCTTAGTATTGCGGTAAGCATTATAAATATGCTCAGCGGCATAGTTATTCTTGATCACTTTGTCTTCCACAATGCCCATGCCGGTTTCTTCCACAGCCATTTTGGCAAGCGGAATTCTGGCATGGTTCGCAGCAAGTGCCGCTGCCTTAAAAATAGCATCCACCTGCTCCTGTGTATACGTGGCAAATTTTGCCTGTGCGGCACGGATTTCCTGTAATTTCTCATTCAGGCTTTCCACACCGTCAACGAGCTTCTCATTTTCCATGAATATCTCTCCTGTTCTGAAAAATAAATTTGATCAAAAGCAAATGTCTCTGAACTGTGGAAACAGGAACCAAGGATACATAAAACAAGAGGGGACTGACTGGGAGTCCATTGACCCAGATGTCAAAGGGAATGTATATAATTTGTATATGAACATAGAATATGGTGAAATTTAACAAAGGTCAATGTGGCCTGAGTCACAAACGGAGGTAAAATTACAGACTTACTGTAAGATGTCACATATTTAAAGAAGTA
>CAMWTO010000049.1 GCA_947177205.1 uncultured Ruminococcus sp.
GATTTATATCCAGTCCATGTTAAATGTTCCGGCGCATGATATCGCCGGCAATGTCCGTCAGGCGGTCGCACTGGAACAGGCAGGCTGCGAGATCATCCGGACGGCTGTACCGGATCTGGAATCTGTGAAATTAATTCCGACAATCAAAGAAAAAATCCGGATTCCGTTAGTCGCAGATATTCATTTTGATTACAGAATCGCACTGGAATGTGCCGCAGCGGGCGTGGACAAGATCCGGATTAATCCCGGTAATATCGGCAGTATGGAACGTGTGAAGCAAGTGGCGGATGTCTGCCGGGAAAAGCAGATTCCAATCCGGATTGGCGTAAATTCCGGTTCACTGGAAAAAGAAATCCTCGCAAAATATGGTTCGCCAACGCCGGAGGCGCTTGTGGAAAGTGCTCTGCATCATGCGGCAATGCTGGAAAGATTTGATTTCGATCAGATTGTCATTTCTATTAAATCTTCGGATGTCAACCGGATGATTGAAAGTTATAGATTAGCTGCCCAAAAATGTCCGTATCCGTTGCATTTAGGTGTGACGGAGGCAGGAACAGAACGCATGGGACTGATTAAATCCGCCATTGGCATCGGTTCGCTCCTGCATGACGGAATCGGCGAGACAATCCGGGTATCGCTGACGGATGATCCGATCAAGGAAATCAAAGCGGCGAAAGATATTCTGAAAAGCATTGATAAACGTGGCGGCGTTCAGATTGTGGCTTGTCCCACCTGTGGCAGAACACAAATTGATCTGATTTCGCTTGCGAATCAGATTGAAACGGCTGCGGAAGATAAAAAGATAGAGAAAGACATAAAAATTGCTGTTATGGGCTGTGTGGTAAATGGTCCTGGAGAAGCCCGTGAGGCGGACATTGGTGTTGCCGGCGGCAACGGAATTGGCTTGTTATTCCGGCATGGTGAAATAGTAAGAAAAGTGCCTGAGAACGAAATCGTTCCAGCATTACTGGAAGAACTTGAAAATTTATAATTATTATAAATTTTTAATATACAAGATATTGAGGGTTATTTTATGGAACATGCTACGATTCTGGAATTTTTAAAACAATATACGACAGATATTCCGGTTTCTGTACAGCAGGGCGTCATTGAGGAGATTCTCTATGATGCGAAAAGTTTTCAGAACGTGACGTTTGTCACAAAACTTCCGGCTGTTGTACCGTTTGCGGATATTCTGCATTTTGAACAGGCAACAGGTGTCGCCCTTGGAATCGAACAATTCCGAATAGACTGCCGCTATGCACCAGAGATGTTCAATTCGGAAAGTTACCCGGTTGTGGTGGAAATGCTCAAACGGGATCTGCCAATCATCAATGGATTTTTAAATCATGCAGAACTGGATTTTCAGGAAGATTCTTTGCATATCCGGCTGCAGAACGGCGGCTATCCGATTTTAAAAAAATTTAAATTTACAAACCGACTGGAAGAATTTGTCAAACTGCATTTTGACCGGAAAATCACAGTGACGCTGGAGGGTGAAGATTTTCTTTCCCAAGAACAGTTGGAGTCCAGAATCCCGGCAGAACATCCGGAAATTATCACAGCGCCGTCCATGGGTTCAGAACAGCAGAATCCTGTATCGCAAGAAAATCCGGTGATACCCGCTGTTCCGCAGTCTGTCAGTATGCAGGCGGCACAACTGGAAACGATCAAGGGCGGTGATATTCTCATCAAGGGCAGACCCATTCACAAAGATCCGATTCCGATTCCACAGGCATTGCAGCTCCGGAATCAGCGTGTTGTCGTTTATGGGGATATTTTTGCAATGGAAACCAGGGATGTCAAAAATCATTTCCGGGTCGTGACATATCAGATTACGGATTTTTCCGGTTCTGTTCTGGTGAAATTATTTGACAGCGCTGAAAAATTAAATCAATTGCCGCTCGGAGAATTAAAAAAAGGCATGAGCATTCTCGTTGCCGGGAAAATCAAGGATGATACATTTGCAAGAGAACCTGTCCTGACACCGGATGCGATTATCATCCGGAAAAGGAAGACAAAACAGGATCATGCACAGAAAAAACGTGCAGAACTGCATTGTCATACAAACTTGTCAGCGATGGATGCCGTTTCTGATGTCGGTTCTCTGATCCGCAGAGCGCATGACTGGGGGCATCCTGCCATTGCCATTACCGATCATGGCATTGTCCAGGCGTTTCCGGATGCCGCTAATGTGGAAAAAAGTCTGAATGATCCGGATTTCAAAGTCATCTACGGCTGTGAGGCTTATGTCGTGAATGATCTTGATCCGCCGCAGATTCTCCATGGAACGGACAACCGGAAAATTCATGATGAAATTATCATGTTTGACGTGGAAACAACGGGATTGAATAAATATACAGACAGGCTGACGGAGATCGGCGCAGTTAAATTAAGAGATCTGCAAGTCGTGGAGACGTTTCAGACGTTTGTGAATCCCGGCAAGCCGATTCCGGCGAAAATCACAGAATTGACAGGGATTTCTGATGAAATGGTCGCTGACGCACCGGGTGAAGCAGAAGCCGTCCGGAAGTTCATCGAATTCTGCGGCAGAAATCCCGTGCTCGGCGCACACAATGCGGAATTCGACACCGGATTTCTGAACCGGATTCTGAAAGAACATATGATAGATTTTCCCTACAGTTGGCTTGATACGCTGGTTTTATCACAGAGAGTTTTGACGGATCTGGGCAAACACAAGCTGGATCAGATTGCAAAACATCTCAAATTAGGAAAATTTGAACATCACAGGGCTTCTGATGATGCGTTCATGCTTGCGAAAATCTATGCCAATCTGGCAGGACGTATGGAACGGGAACGCAAACTTGTATCTTTGCAGGATTGGAATACAAATATTCCACAGACAGATCTCAAAAAATTAAGATCTTATCATCAAATTATCTTAGTCCGGAATCAGGTCGGCTTGAAAAATCTCTATCGGCTTGTGTCTTACGGACATATTGATTATTTCTACCGGCATCCGTTAATTCCCAAATCTTTATTGAATCAGTTTCATGATGGCTTGCTGTTCGGTTCTGCCTGTGAAGCCGGCGAATTATTCCATGCCATTGTAGACGGCAAACCGGAACAGGAACTGGAAAAGCTTGCGAAATTCTATGATTATCTGGAAATTCAGCCGATTGCTAATAATGCGTTTATGCTCCGCAGCGGTCTTGCTGAGAATGAAGAACAGCTCCAGGATTTTAACCGGAAAGTCATTGCACTGGGTGAGAAATTGCAGATCCCGGTAGTTGCGACGTGTGATGTGCATTTTCTGGATGAAAAAGACGGAATTTACCGGAAAATTCTGACTTCCGGGCAGGGCTTCTCAGATGTGGAAAAACAGCCGCCGTTATATCTGCGGACAACGGATGAAATGCTGGAGGAATTTTCTTATCTGGGCAAGGAAAAAGCTGAAGAAATTGTGGTAACAAATACCAGGAACATTGTAAATGCCTGTGAACATGTATTTCCCATTCCAAAAGGAACGTTCACGCCGAATATTGATGGTGCAGAAGAAGATCTGATAAGAATCACACATGAAAGAGCAAAACAAATTTACGGTGATCCTCTTCCGGAAATTGTTGACAAACGCCTTGACAGAGAATTATCTTCTATTATTAAACATGGATTTTCTGTTTTGTACATGATTGCACAGAAATTAGTGTATAATTCTGAAGAACATGGCTATCACGTCGGCTCTCGTGGGTCAGTGGGGTCGTCTTTTGTGGCATCCATGGCAGGCATTTCCGAAGTTAATCCGCTTGTTCCGCATTATGTCTGCAAAAAATGTCAGTACAGTGAATTCATCACGGACGGTTCTTACGGTTCAGGCTATGATTTGCCGGAAAAATTCTGTCCCAGGTGCGGCGAAAAATTATTACAGGACGGGCATGATATTCCATTTGAAACGTTTCTGGGATTTGACGGAGACAAAGCGCCGGATATTGACCTGAATTTCTCCGGAGAGTATCAATCCGGCGCACATCGTTATACAGAAGAACTGTTCGGACGGGAGAATGTCTTCAAAGCCGGAACAATCGGTACAATTGCGGATAAAACGGCTTACGGATTCGTCAAGAAATATCTGGAATCACAGGGCGTTGTGCTCAATCCGACGGAAGAAAACCGGTTATCCATTGGTTGTACTGGTGTCAAGCGGACAACCGGACAGCATCCCGGCGGCATGGTTGTTGTCCCGTCCGATTATGAAGTCTATGATTTCACGCCGGTACAACACCCTGCGGACTCATCCGATTCGGATGTGATTACGACACATTTTGATTTTAATTCGCTCCATGATACCATCCTGAAACTGGATGAACTCGGACATGTCGTGCCGACGTTTTACAAGCATCTTGAAGACCTGACAGGGATCAGCATCAGCGATGTTTCTGGTTATGATCCGGATGTGATCCGGATGTGTACGGATTGTTCTGTTCTGGAAGTTGCGCCGTCGGATATTTTCTGCGAAACGGGAAGTTTAGGCATTCCGGAAATGGGCACAGGTTTTACGATTCAGATGCTGTTGGATGCGAAACCGAAGAAATTCAGCGATTTCCTGCAAATTTCCGGTTTGTCCCACGGTACGGATGTGTGGGTCGGCAATGCCAAAGATCTGATCGAAGCGGGAACATGCACGATCTCGGAAGTGATCGGTACAAGAGACAGCATTATGACTTATCTGTTATATAAAAATATCCCGTCCAAGAAAGCATTCCAGATTATGGAGTTCACAAGAAAAGGCAAGGCAGCAAAAATTTTTGATGAAGACTGTCTGAAAATGCTTCAGGAACATGACGTCCCTCCGTGGTATATTGACAGTTGTCTGAAAATTAAATATATGTTCCCGAAAGCCCATGCGGCGGCTTATGTCATTGCTGCCATGAAAATCGGCTGGTTCAAATTATACAAGCCATTGGAATATTATGCAACGTATTTTACCGTTCGTGGGAGCGATTTTGATCCGGAACTTGCCATTGCAGGAAAAGAAGTCGTCCGTGAGAAAATCCGGGAATTGCAGGGGAAAGGCAATGCCTGCACGAAAAAAGAAAATGATCTGCTGGACATTCTTCTGATTATGAATGAAATGCTTTGCCGTGGTTATGAATTTTTGCCGGTTTCTCTGAAAAAATCCCATGCGTACAGATATCTGCTGGAGGATGGCAAAATCCGGATTCCATTCTCAGCGCTCCCCGGTGTTGGTGCGTCTGCGGCAAATGGAATTTATGAAACAGCGCAGAATGGTAATTATCTGTCTATTGAAGAATTTCAGTATCAGAGCGGCGCAACCAAGACAGCCATTGAAATTTTGGAAAATATGAAAGCATTTGGCGATCTGCCGAAGACAACACAATTGTCATTATTTTAAATTTTAATTATTATAATTTTCATAAAATCTTAGAAAAATTCTGTAATATGCACAGCAGTTTGCTAAAATTATCCTAAGCGGATGGATTGTTCTTGACAAGTAAAAGGAAATATGTTAGAATATTAATACAGTAATATATTAATATAGTAATATACTAAAGCGAGGTTAAAATTTTTATGCGTCGTTATGATTTAATTACCCTTGAGGGTACGAAAGATTTTTTGTTTGAAGAATGCGCTCTCAAACGTATTGTGGAAACACAGACAAGAGCATTGTTCAAGTCTATGGGCTATTCCAGATTAATCACGCCCGGCGTGGAATTCTATGATGTGTTTAATCTGAATTCACGCTATTTTCCACAGGAAGAACTCTGTAAACTGACAGACAACAAAGGAAGACTGGTTGTTCTGCGTCCGGATTCTACGTTCCCGATTGCCAGAGTGGCGGCTACCCGTCTGAAAGAAGCGACATTGCCGTTAAGATTATATTATACACAGCCGGTTTATCAGTTTGCGCCGTCTTTGAAAGGCAAAAGCACAGAAATCAATCAGACCGGCATTGAATTGATCGGATCTGCGTCCAGAATGGCAGATATTGAAGTCATCTCTGCGGCATTATCCGTATTGTCTTCCGTTGGTGAGGGAATCCCCGGAGAAAAGAACAAGCGTTTTCATGTGAAATATTCTCTTGAGCTTGGCGACGTCCGGATTTTCCGGGAATTAATGCACAGACTGAATGCGACTCCCACACAGAAAGAAGAAATCCGGCGTTTGATTGAGGCAAAGAATTATCCGGCGCTGAATGATATGCTGGATAAACTGGGAGAACATAAAATTACCAGTGCGCTCCGGAAACTCCCCACCCTATTCGGCGGTGAAGAAGTATTTGACCGGGCGGAAGAAATTTTCCAGGATGACAGAATTGCTGAGATTCTGGAAAATATGCGGGAATTATATCACACTGTCTGCGAAATCAATCAGGATGGCAATGTGATTATTGATCTGGGACTTGTCAACAAGACGGATTATTACACAGGACTTGTCATCAAAGGTTATTTAGAAGGCTACGGCGAAGAAGTCATCTCCGGCGGACGATATGATAAATTATTGTCAGAATTCGGCTATGATACGCCGGCAGTGGGAATGGCGGTCAATGTGGATGCCGTTGCGGATGTGATCGGTAAAAAATACACGCCGAAAACGACTGCGCCGGATGTGCTGATTCTTGCAGAAAACGGCTGTGAAGCGACGGCTGTAAGGAAAGCGGCTGCGCTCCGGAAAACAGGGATCTGCGTGGAACATGCATTTATGACGGATCCGGATGCGGCGGTTGCATACGCAAAATGCAGAAATATCAGAAAATTAATTATTATTTCTGAAAATTCAGAAATTCAGGAACAGGAGGTTACTGTTGATGAGGAATAAGCCGTTGAGAATTGCGTTGACAAAAGGCAGACTGGAAAAAGATACTGTCAGATTACTAGAAAGTCTGGGATATGACTGCACGGCTGTTCACGAAAAGGGCAGAAGATTAATTCTGCCGATTCCGGACGGCAATCTGGAAGTTGTGCTTGCCAAAGCGGCAGATGTGATTACTTATGTGGAACACGGCGTCTGCGATATGGGCGTTGTGGGAAAAGACACGCTCATGGAAATGAACGGCAAATTATTTGAACTTGTCAATCTTGGATTCGGCAAATGCAAGTTTGCACTGGCAACCAGAAAAGACTATCCGTTCTATGACGGATTCGGCATCAAGACTATTGCGACGAAATATCCCAATGTGACAAAAGCATTTTTTGAAAATAAAAATATGGATGTGGATATTATCAAGATTGAAGGTTCGGTGGAACTTGCGCCCTTGCTCGGACTTGCAGACGGCATTGTGGATATTGTCGAGACCGGGACGACACTCAAAGAGAACGGACTTGCTGTTGTGGAAGATGTCAGTCAGATTTCGGCAAGATTAATCGTGAATACGGTCAGCCTGAAAATGCGTCAGCAGGAAATTGAAAATTTTGTGCAGAAAGTGGAGGAAAAAATCAATGAATCAGAGAATTAAGAGAATTACATGTGATGGCACACAGGAATTTGCATTTCTGAAAGAACTGGAACGCCGGAGCGGTGAGACGGATAAGAAAGTCTCTGAAATTGTATCGGAAATTATTGAAACTGTCAGAACCGGCGGAGATGAAGCTGTTAAAAACTATACGAAAAAATTTGACGGCAATCTGCCGCAGTATTACGAAGTCCCCAGAGAAGTCATCAATGATGCGCTTACCGAAGCAGATCAGGAATTTGTACAGGCTTTGCTGAATGCGCAGGAGAATATTGCCGAATTTCATAACCGGCAGAAGTCCCAGGGGTTCACGGATGCCAAGCCGAACGGTGTCATTTTAGGGCAGAGAGTCCGTGGGCTGGAGCGTGTCGGCTTGTATGTCCCCGGCGGTACGGCGGCTTATCCGTCCAGTGTCCTGATGAATGCCATCCCGGCGAAAATTGCAGGCGTGGAAGAAATTATCATGGTGACACCGCCTTGCAAGGACGGTACGCCGAATAAAGATATTCTGGTTGCAGCGGCAATCTGTGGTGTAGATCGTGTATTCCTGTCCGGCGGTGCACAGGCGATTGTGGCACTTGCTTATGGAACGGAAGAAATCCCGAAAGTTGACAAAATCGTTGGTCCTGGTAATATTTTTGTGGCGACAGCGAAAAAATTATTATATGGCGTTGTCGATATTGACATGATCGCAGGACCGAGCGAAATTCTGGTTCTTGCAGATGAGACGGCAGATCCGAAATTTGTGGCGGCTGATCTGATGTCACAGGCGGAACATGATAAATTAGCGTCGGCAATTCTGGTGACAACAGATGAAACTTTGCCGGATCGGGTAGAAACAGAGATTCTCCGGCAAATGGCATATCTGGAACGTCGGGAAATTATCGAAGCATCTATGACGGATTACGGCGCATTCTTGATTGCCAAATCCAGAGAGCAGGCAGTAGAACTTGCCAATGCCATTGCGCCGGAACATCTTGAAGTTGTCATGAAGAATCCGTTGGAACTGATCGGCGCACTGGATAATGCCGGTTCTGTCTTCCTGGGCGCTTATGCATCCGAGCCGTTGGGGGACTATTATGCTGGCCCTAATCACGTTCTTCCTACGAGTGGTACGGCAAGATTTTTCTCTCCCCTCGGTGTGAACAGTTTCATCAAGCGCTCCAGTTATATTTATTACACAGAAGAAGCGCTCCGAGAAGCCAAAGATGATATTGTCCTGATTGCAGAACGTGAGGGACTGACGGCACATGCCAATGCCATTAAAGTACGTTTTGAAGGTGAAGACGCATGAGCTGGGAAAATTCCGTCCGCCGGGTGGTTCCGTATACACCCGGCGAACAGCCAAAAGAATCTGGGATTATCAAGTTAAATACGAATGAAAATCCCTATCCGCCTGCGCCTGGTGTGCAGAAAATTCTGGATGATTTTCAAATCTCCGATATGAGATTATATCCCGATCCGGAAGCCAGCATGTTAATCCAGGCAATTGCAGAAAATTATCAAGTCAAGCCAGAGCAAGTGTTCGTTGGTGTCGGCTCGGATGATGTGATCTCTATGGCGTTTCTGACGTTTTTCAATTCCGCAAAGCCGATCCTGTTCCCGGATGTGACCTATTCTTTTTATGATGTCTGGGCGGATGTGTATCACATTCCCTATCAAAGCGTGAAATTAACAAACGATTTCCGGATTAATCCGGAAGACTATAAAATCCCGAATGGCGGTATTATCTTTCCGAATCCGAACGCTCCGACGGGTGTACTGGAATCCCTGGAGCTGATCGAAGAAATTTTACAGGCAAATCCGGACAGCGTTGTCATGATTGATGAAGCGTATATTGATTTCGGCGGAATCAGTTGTCTGCCATTACTGGAAAAGTATGAGAATTTATTAGTCATCCAAACTTATTCAAAATCCCGTTCTATGGCAGGCATGAGAATCGGCTTTGCAATCGGCAATCCGAAATTAATTCAATATCTCAATGACGTGAAATTCTCGGTTAATTCTTATACAATGAACAGATTAACGCTCCTCTGCGGTACAGAGGCATTAAAAGACCCGGCTTATTTTGAGAATTGTACCGGGAAAATCATAGAAACCCGTGAGGATGCGAAAAAAAAGCTTGCAGAACTAGGCTTTGTATTCCCGGATTCTAAGAGTAATTTTATCTTTGCAAGTCATCCGGATTATGATGCCGGTATGATTTTTGAACAATTAAAAGCACGAAAAATTTTTGTCCGGTACTGGAATAAGCTCCGAATCAATCAGCATTTAAGGATCACAATTGGTACGCCGGAGGAAATGGAACAGTTATTTACTGCATTGCAGGAGATCTTGCAGGAACTTGAGGTGTTAAAAGCATGACACAAGCGGAAGTGATACAAAGACGGACAGAACAGCAGGCGGTTATCGCTGAAGAACTGAAACAGGACGGATTCACAGAAGAAAGTGCATCTATTTCTATGATCAAGGCTAATATCGGTGCAATCGGGACATCTTTGCCGTTTGCGGTTCTGTTCCTGTTTCTGTTCTGGATAATAACCGGCATTTCCGGTCAGGAATTTATGAATTATATGAGAGATTTATTTGACGAAACAAGGCTGTTCGGTCTGCCAGTTCTGCTGGTGGTATTTGCCTCGGTTCCGGTTCATGAGGGATTGCATGGTCTCGGCTGGCATCTGTTCTGCGGAAAAAAATGGAACAGCATTGAGTTCGGCATTATGAAAGAACTGCTGACACCCTATTGTTATTGCGGAGAACCTCTGAAATTAAGTCAGTATTATCTGGGATTGTTATTTCCGTTTCTGATACTGGGCGTGATTATCTCCATAGCAGGACTTGTCACAGAGAGCGTTTTTCTGCTCCTGACGGGGATTTATAATATTTTTCTTGCCGGCGGTGATACAACAATTGCCTGTATTTTAGCAAAATATATCCGGACAAATTCTGAAAAATCCGTAAAAATTCTGGATCATCCCAGTGAATGCGGATGCCGGGTATTTCTGAAATAATTAAATCAAGAGAGGTGATTTCTATGCAGACAGCAACTGTAATCAGAACTTCCAAAGAGACGGATATTAAAATTATCATTTTGCCGGAAGATCAGAAAACGGAAATTGATACCGGGATCGGCTTTTTCGATCACATGCTGACAGCGTTATCAGTTCATAGCAGAATCCCCATGCAGATTTATGTCAAGGGTGATCTTCATGTGGATGCACATCACACAGTGGAAGATACCGGAATTGTCCTCGGACAAGCATTTGCAAAGGCGCTTGACGATAAGTCCGGCATTGTCCGCTATGGTTCAGCATATATCCCTATGGATGAGAGCCTTGCGTTCTGTAGTCTGGACATCTGCAACCGGGCTTTTCTGGTATTCAACGCAGAATTTACCAATCCCATGATCGGTGCATATGATACCTGTCTGACAGAGGAATTTATGCGAGCATTCGCATACAATGCCGGGATCACTCTGCATTGTAATGTCCTGTATGGCAAGAACGACCATCACAAAACAGAGGCACTTTACAAAGCCGTTGCGCATGCACTCCGGATTGCGACAGCTCCGACGGCATCCGGGGAAGTATTTTCTACGAAAGGAATGTTAGGATAATATGATTGCAATCATTGATTACGGCGCAGGGAATATTTTCAGTGTCAAGAATGCTCTGGATTATCTGGGATTGCAGAATCAGTTGATGGATGATCCGGCATTGATTGAAAAAGCAGACAGGATCATCCTGCCCGGCGTGGGAGCGTTCCCGGCGGCAATGAAGATGCTGGCACAGAAGAATTTAATTCCGGTGCTCAAAGAACAGGCACAGAAAAAGCCATTATTGGGGATCTGTCTGGGAATGCAGATGCTGTTGACAAAGAGTTATGAATTTGAGGAATGCGCTGGATTGGATCTCATTCCGGGGACGGTGGATAAAATCCCGGTACAGGACAGAATCATTCCGCATATGGGATGGAATGCACTGGAAATTCAGAATTCTTGTAAATTACTGGAGAATCTGGGCAATTCGCTTTATGTCTATTTTGTGCACTCCTACATGGCAACTTGTGAGAATCCGGAGCATCTTGCCGCCTGTGTGGATTACGGCTGTCAGGTTCCGGCACTGATTACGGATCATAAATTTGTTTTTGGTGCGCAGTTCCATCCGGAAAAGAGCGGAGAAACTGGCTTACAGATTCTCCGGAATTTTGCAGAATTATAAATAAATAATTATTATAAATAAAATATAAATAAGGAATTTTTTTGTTATGTTTATTTTGCCTGCTATTGATATTAAAGACGGCAACTGCGTCCGTCTTGTGCGTGGCGATTACGGCACAGCGCACAAAGTCGCAGAAGATTATATGAAAACTGCACAGAGTTTTCAGAATGCTGGATCAGAATGGATTCACATGGTGGATCTGGACGGTGCAAAAGATGCAAAGCCTGTGAATACGGATATTTTCGTGGATGTCGCAAAGAACACAAGTTTAAAAGTAGAAGTCGGCGGCGGCATCCGGAATTTAGAAACTGTTGAATTTTATTTGTCAAACGGAATTTCCAGAGTGATCCTGGGATCTGTTGCCTTGAAAAATCCGGAATTAGTCGCACAGGCAGTCCGGGAATACGGCGAGAGAATTGCTGTAGGGATTGATGCAAAAAATGGCTTTGTTGCTGTGGAGGGCTGGCTGGATGCTTCCCGTGTGGATTATATCATGCTTGCACAGGAAATGGAAAAGATCGGCGTGAAGACGATTATTTTCACGGATATCTCCAAAGATGGAACGCTCTCCGGCGTGAATCAGCAACAGCTCCGGGCTCTGCATGATGCTGTCAATTGCAATATCATTGCAAGCGGCGGTGTGCATACTATGCAGGATATTATTGCCTGTGCAGACATGAATCTGTATGGCACAATCTGCGGAAAATCCCTGTATCAAGGGACATTGGATCTGAAAGAAGCCATTGCTTATACCGCAACGGCATAAATGGGGGGATTTTTATGCTTGCAAAGAGAATTATTCCTTGTCTGGATGTCCGGGACGGCAAAGTTGTCAAGGGTGTCAATTTTCAGGGCATCCGGGAAGTCGGTGATCCGGTGGCATGTGCCGAGGAATATAACAGACAGGGCGCAGATGAAATTGTATTCTATGATATTACGGCGTCACACGAAGGCAGAGGTGTTATGCTTGATGTGGTGCGAGAGACGGCAAAGCGTGTATTCGTGCCGTTGACTGTCGGCGGTGGTATCAAGACTGTGGATGACATCCGGGAGACACTTCGGGCAGGTGCGGACAAAGTTTCTGTCAATTCCCAAGCAGTGCAGAATCCAGATTTGATCCGGCAGGGTGCGGATATTTTCGGCAGTCAGTGTATTTGTGTCGGAATTGATGCCAAAAAAACGGATTCAGGCAACTGGACAGTGTTTATCAATGGCGGCAGAATTGACATGCAACTTGACTTACTGGATTGGGTGAAGCAGATCGAACAGCTTGGCGCAGGGGAAATCTGTCTCAATTCGATTGATACAGACGGCGTTAAGGGTGGATTTGATATTTCCATGCTGAAAGCCGTTGTGAATGCTGTCAATATTCCGGTGATTGCAAGCGGCGGCGCAGGGAAATTATCCCATTTTGCCGACGCATTCCAGGAGACGGACTGTTCTGCGGCGCTTGCGGCATCCCTGTTCCATTTTAAAGAATTGACGGTTGGCGAAGTAAAAGCGGATTGTCAGAAAAAGAAAATTATTGTTCGGTCATGATGGGAAGGAAATTTAAACTATGATATTACAGAGCGATTTTTTTCATCGTGATGCACTTGTTGTTGCGCCGGAACTGGTCGGCAAGATCATTGTGCGGAAACTTGACAATGATACAATTTTGCGTGAACGTATTTCCGAAACAGAAGTATATCGTGGGGAAGAAGATAAAGCTTGTCATGCATCAAAAGGAAAAACAAAACGGACAAAAATTCTTTACGGTGAAAGCGGCAGAATTTATGTCTATTTATGTTATGGCATCCATTGGCTGATGAATATTGTCACGGGTGAAAAAAATGATCCGCAATGTGTTCTGATCCGTTGTGGAGAAGTCCATGACGGTCCTGCATATCTGACAAAATATTTACCGATTCATGGCAGTTTTAATGATAAAAAAATTTATGAAAATTCTCCTATCTGGATAGAAG
>CAMWTO010000050.1 GCA_947177205.1 uncultured Ruminococcus sp.
CCTGTTCAAAAGCAAAGATCCTGCAACTAAAAAAATTTCGGCAACAGTCTGCCATAATCTTGAAATCAGTGAAATCGTCACGGCGTATTCTTCCGGCATAATCAGCAGTAAGCCTGCCACAAGAATCCCCTCCCGGACACCTAATCCACTTGGCGCAAACAGTGCCAGAATGCCGATAATCGTAGATAATCCGTAAATACCCCCGACATAGAGCCACTGCGAAGCCGTCACGGGATAAATCGCATGAACCAACATGAAAAATCCCGATCCTGCGACAAGCCAATTGCAAATAAATAATAAGACTACCCGGAGCAAATCCGGGTAAGACATGGGGATTTCCATGTCTTTTTTGAACAATTTTCCTGCGATTCCCAAAAAGAAATTCATAATTTTCGGATGAATAAAAACGAAAAATAAAATTATCAAAATCACAGTCAGCCAGGCATATTTTGCTAATAAATCATTCGGAAAGAAAAACAACGAAATCAGGAATAAAAACGCTGCACCCAGAAGCGTACAGATATTTTCCAGAAAGAAACAGACTGTTACTTTCCGGATCGACTGTCCGGCTTTTTCATACGCCGGACAACGTGCCATTAACAAAAATACTTTCCCTGGGATATACTTCCCCGGTATTGAGGACAGATAAGCAATGACCGCATCAAAATGCCCGATACTGCATTGATTTAATGTTGTGATATAATGCCACAGTGATGCCAATGTAATCATATACGTAAAATAGAACAGAAACGAAATTATAACACTGAGCCAATCTAGATTCCAGTCCATATTTTTGATAACATCCCAGTTGTCAATAAAATAGCTCCCCAGAAAATAAGCTACCAGTATCAGAAACAGAATTTTAATGCCGGAAAAAATATAATTTTTCAGATTTTTCATGATTTCTACTCCGGTTCAGTGGAACATTCGATTTTGCGGATTCTATACTGCATATCTTCCAGAATTTTCCTGTTAGCAGCAATCGTATCCCCAAGCAGTCCGATTGTAATTGTCTGGAATCCCATCATCAGTAAAATTGCTGTCAGAATCAACGACTGCACATGCCCTGCACCGTCACCCATTGCCAGAAAAATCAGAAATCGGATGCCCAGGACTGCGCCGAATAAAAATAAAATAATCCCGACAATACTGAAAAATCTTAACGGCTTGTACATCACAAATGACCGAATAATCACGGTCGCAGAACGTTTCATATATTTCCACATACTCGAAAACAGCCGGGATGGTCTTGTTTCTTCGTTCGTCCGGATTGGCACGGATGTCATGGCAATTTTGTTATGTCCTGCCTGAATGATCGTCTCCAGCGTATAAGTATATTCATTCACGACATTCAAACGCAGAGCGGCGTCCCTGGAATATGCCCGGAAACCACTCGGCGCATCCGGGATGTCCGTCCCGGAAGTAATTCTGACAACCCAGCTTCCGATATGTTGAAATTTTTTCTTTTTCCAGGAAAAATGCTCTGTCTGGTCAATGGGTCTCTCTCCAATTACAATATCGGCTTTTTCCTCCAGAATCGGCTTGACTAATTTTTCAATATCTGCACCGCAGTATTGATTATCCGCATCGGTATTGACAATAATATCTGCACCCAGATGCAGACAAGCGTCCAGCCCGGCAAGAAATCCCTTGGCAAGTCCCTTGTTCCGTTTGAATGAAACGATATGATGAAACCCCAGTTCACGGGCTTTCTGGACTGTGTGATCCTGGCTGCCGTCATTGATGATTAAATATTCAATCTCATCAATACCGGGGATCTCCCTGGGAAGATCCTGATAAGCTAATTCCAGTGTTTCTTCTTCATTGTAACACGGAATCTGAATAATTAATTTCATATGATTCTGTCCTTTCTCTGTTTTCTGGATTCTCCTGTTCTTCCTGATTTTCCTGTACTGTAAATTGCAGGGATTCCAAAGGAATACCCAGGATTCTGCCGTCTTTCGGATGAATTAAAGAAGAATCCCAGACCGGTGTGTGAAATCCCAGAATATTAGAGCCATCCCGAAGGGCATCCGCCGGAATTTCAAATACTAATGACTGTCCGTTCGTTTCTTCTGTGATAATTTGTTCTGCAACTATCCTGCCATTGACGGATAATTCTACGGGGAATTCCGGTGGTTCCATTGCACCCAACGGAATTGCTCCGGCAAGATTGACTGTCAAAGTATAATCTTCCTGTTCCAGAATACACTGAAGCGCCGCATATTCTGCATTTGTCCAGCAGAATGTTTCTTCATATTTGTCAATGCCATATAACTGGAAATGATGAATTGTCGAAGCCGGATATTCCAGACAGTCCCGTAACCAGGCATAACAGAAAATTTGTTTTGACACTGCCTCGAACTGTCGTGGCATTCCGGATTCCGGATTATTATCCAGATCTTCCATCTGCTGAATCATGTCTGTATAGATCAGCTCCAGATTATAATCCGTGTCATGTGTGTAAGATTTTCCTGCGATAAAATAAAGATTCTCACAATCTTCAGAAAGTCTTTCAAGCTGTTCCATGAGATCATTCTCCGCCGGATAGACGGCAGCACCTGTAATTGCCCGGACAGGCAGCCAAAGCGTAAAAAGATAAGTATCTTCAATCACAACGCAGTCATTCTCCGTGATATGGGATGTAATATCTTCCAGTATTTCCCATTCCATTCGGGTGTCGTCTCTGTGCGTCCGGAGAAAATCATCATACGGCAATGCAAAGCCCAGACTCAGAATCAGCAAGGGACAAACCGCCTTGCTGTCTAGCTGATCCAGGGCGATTGCTGTGAAGATCACCGCAACCGGAATGAACGGCACTAAATATCTTGCGTAATAATCATAATAGTCAATCTGGAATCTCAAAAACCCGGAATAAATTAAAATACAGTAAAAAAACGATACAAAAATCATGAGCTTTTCCGGACTCTCCAGGAAAGTTCTTGTTTTCGCAAATAAAAAAATGACACTGACCGGCAACAGTACAATTCCAGCATTCTGGACAAATCCCAGAATCGTCAGAGAAATGATTTCTTCGACAGTTTCGAGTTTTGCGGTTGCCTGATAAATGATATATAACAACGGCAATGCTGTCATGACAATCAACAGCCATTTCAAAGTTTTGGAATCCGGATCTAACACCAGTTCTTTCCGGATGCTGATTTTCCGGATGAACAAGACATAGCCGATGCAGAGAACTTCCAGAATCACACAGACAATTGGAACAATTTTTGTGATATTATCCACATTCACACCATTGCCGAAAACAACCCGGTAATTATTCATGGTATAATAAGGCTGTATCTGTCGCATGGCAAAATAACTTGCCAGATAAACCGGTAGCGTCAGCAATAATAAGCCTGCAAATATTTTTTTCTGTGTAAAAAAATACAAGCCGGCATAAGTCAAAATTACATACGGGATCAGTGTATAGATAGAAACATGATAACAGCCAAATACTATCACAGGAATGATGGAAAATCCTGCATATGGAAAATTTTCAGAATTCTCGGAATTTGTGAAAAAATACAAGAATAACAGCATGATCACGGCAAGAAACAGCTCCGTCAGCGTCGATTTTCCGACCCAGATCACAATCGGCGACAATGCGGCAATGCTACATGCTGTCAACGCAGAAACAGATTTTAATTTTAAATTTTCACAGACAAAGTAAATTAAAAATATCACTAAAATATAGAACAGATTCTGAATCTCCGCCATGTGCGCCATTCCGAAAAGTTTCCCCCAAAAGGCAAGCATTGCCGCATAGGTCGGAATTCCGTGATAGATCCCGGAAACTTCACTGATCTCCCGGTCATAGGAACAGTCCGGATAATCTTCTTCGGGGATGTCATAGCCGACTAATTTTAAATAGACAGCTTTCTGAAAATTTTCCCGCTGTTCCTGTGTGTCCAGTGTGTGATATTCTGCAAAATCCTGCTGACGCTCATCCAGACCATTGAGAAAATTAATTGCAACAATCTGATAAACGCCCTCATCCTGTCCCATACCGAAAATTTCATTTTTCTGACTGATAAACAACAAGCCGATTGCAGAAACCAGTACCGGAATCAGAATTTTTCCGGAATTAAAATTTAAATTAAATTTAAAATTAAAATCTGAATTTTTTTTGCAGATCAGGAAACTAATCAAAAATAATAGCAGATCCAGTCCGGCAGTGATCGCAATCCCCCGGAACAGCGAATATTGATCCAAAACAAATAAAACCATCGTTCCGACAATATACGAACAGAAAAAACAGCAGACTGCCAGAATTCCGATCTCAATGAGATTTTTCTGACGAAACAGGATCCCGGAAATCCCCAGACAACAGCCAACAGAAACAACGACACAGATCAGAAAAAGGTTCATGACGACCTCCTGTTTTCTAAATTCTCAAAAAATGTCCGGTATTTCTCTGTGATGACTTCCCAGTCAAAATGCGATCTGACATAAGCACCACCATTCCGTCCCATCTGTCTGGCAATTTTCGGATGTTCCAGGATATAATTCACACAACCTTCAAATTCAAAATAATTTTCAAAATATAAACCGCCCTGGGATTCCCGGACGAAATTTTTTGTCACGGCGCACTGTTCATGGACAAGAACCGGTCTGCCGCACAGCCAGCTTTCCATAATGACCAGAGAAAAACTCTCGTTCTTTGACGGCTGGCAAAGTAATTCTGCTGCGCCGTAAGCGTTATATTTATCCTGAATCTCTACAAATCCCAGATCAATGACATCTCGTTTCAGACTTTCCGGAATGGCAATCTCTCCCCCGCCGAGCAGGACTAATTTTAACTCATCCTGTTTTTGAAATTTTTCAGAATTGCGCTTTTTGTATGCCCCGAAATACTGAATTAATGTGGGAACGTTCTTGCCAATATCCTTTCTGCCAGCATACAGAATAAATTTCTCCGGGATCTTGAATTTCTTCCGGAATCCGTCCGGATCAGATTGCAGATGCACATCCATACCGATTCCCATGACAATCTTCTGCATGTGATCCAGATCATAGTATTTCTCTGTCAGATCCAGTTCCGGTCTTGCATTGAAGATCATCCCGGCAACCTTCGAATATAATTTCCGGTAAATCTGCATATAAAAATAGGCTTCATCATGGAAACAGGGAATTAAGACCGCTTTTTCCGGACATGCCTGCACGCCGTAATACGTCGTTCCGAACATATATGGAATATAAACAAACGCCGTATAGTTTGCCTGATGTTCCCGGATATACTGATATAACTCCGGACTGTTGATCATTTCCCGGATGAAAATTTTTTCTTCTTCCGGCGTGGGCTGGATGTGATTCATAAGTTTTAAATTAATCTCATCGAAAATTCTGGTATTTCTCTTGCGAACCCGGAATCTTCTGACAGGAATATCCTGGATGATTTCGACGCCCTCCGGATAATAATCCTGATTCCAGTCACTGACGAATTCCCGGACGCATGTTGTCAGGATCTCAACATCCATTCCGGCTTGTTTCAGATGTTTTGTCACTTCCCTGGTTTCCATCTCCGCACCGCCGGGGATTTTTTCGGCATACCACGGAATCACAAAAGCAATTTTTTTTATCATGTTTCATTCGCTCCTGTAAGATTAAGAAATGCCGCAAGCTGTCCGGCAAATAAATTCTTGATTTTCTGGTATTGAAAATCTTGCAGACGTTTTCTTTGATTCCGGATAATTTTCTGTTTCAGCTCCGGATTGCTGAGAATTTCTCGGATCAGTAAACTGATCTCAGCAGGATTTTTAGAATCCACAATACAACCTCCTGCACCGAGCGTTTCCGGAACGGCACAACTGTTGTAAGCAATGACCGGAACATTGAAATACATGGCTTCGACAAGCGGCACACAAAAGCCCTCATGTTCGCTCATACAGAGAAACAGATCTGCAATCTGATAATATGCCAGAATTTCCGGGAATTTAATATGTCCGGTGAAGATCACATCTTCCGGCGTGAGATTTAATAAATCTGTATAATTTTTTAATCGCTGGTAATATTTTTCCATGCCGCCGGGATTGCCGACAAAAATCAGCCGGGATTCCGGATTGACATAGTTTTTATAATATGCAAAAATTTTAAGAATATCTTCCTGCTTTTTGTTCGGCGCAATCCGTCCGACAAAAATTAAATTCTGCCGGTGATCCCCGGAACTCTCCGAATATTTTCTGATAATTCCGGCATCCGGCTTTGTTTCATAATCCTGGAACGGAATCAGAATTGGTCTCACGTCAATCGGACACGTAAAGCCCGCATCCCGGAGCTCCTGTGCATTAAATCCGGAATCCGCCAGACAGTAATCAATAGTGCCGGATTCCGCAAGATGACGCAGACCGTCCAGTCCGTACTGCGCATTGGTCTGCGCATCCGGATTGTAACCCCGAAAAAAATGCGGCGGCGTGATATTATGATAGATCATAATTTTCCGGCAAGGATAATTTTCCAGACTGTAATTTAATTTTGATCCGGTAGACATGTGATAGAGAATCACGTCAGACGGTTCTAATTCCGGCATCCCGGAACACAAATCCTGCGCCGTGTTCTTCGGCAGACGCTGATCCACGGCTTCTGCATAGATCCGTGTTTCATAGCCAAGTTCCCGCATAGCTTTCTGCAATGCAATGGTATCATTGCCGACGGCATCCCCGAATGCCAGTGTCGGCAGAAATTGAATCATTCTCATGACAATCTTCTCCGGAGCTGTTCATTTTCCGCTGTCAGTGCCCTGACCTGACTGCGGAGTGCCTGAATTTCCTGCCTGTCAGCAGACTGTTTTAATTCCAGGGTATCCATCCGGGAGAAAAATTCTGCTAGATTTATCTGATCGGATTCTGTTCTGGATAAAATATACTGGTTTGTCTGCCGGACGGCATTGGCTGTGTGCAGATTCAACGCATTCTGTTCCGTGATAATTGGCATCATGTAGAATTTCATGAGTTTCCGGAGGACTTTTTTCACAAATTTCACCAGGAAATTTCCTTCAATGGGTTGTTTGTATGGATCAATCTGACTGCGGATGCTGAGATATTCCATGCTCTGCTGTAAAGAATCTATCTGAAACGGATTGCTGTCAGTATGACGGATTTCCTGCTGAAACGGGATTTCTTCAAAATCCAGAATAACATGATCCAGATTTTTTTCTTTGATTTCCTGCCGGATCGTCTGCATAATCTGGTCTATATCGAAATTATAATTTAAATCATTATTCTCCTGCATGAGATAACTTGCCTCCTGATTTTTCTGCTATGATTTTCTGATATTGCCTGTCATCAATAAAAATAGAATTGATCCCCGTGAATGCGTATTCCTGGTAGTCCATTCTTTGCATATAATCCACCAGTTCCCAGTCTTTCTGATTTACTACTAAATTCTCAGAATAGGGAATCATTTCAATGATAAAAAATAACGGTCTGTATGTCTCAAAATCAATGCTTTCCAGAATCTCCAGTTCCAGCCCCTCAATGTCCAGATTGATAATTACGGGAGCTGTTCCGTGAAAATATTCCCGGATGATGTCATTCACCGAGATTGTCCGGACAGCAATTTGCTGTTGTAACTGTGCATCCGGATTTTTGGCAAGAATTTCCGAAATATCTCCGATTTTTGATAAGCCGTCCAGATTTAACACCTGAAATAAAATTTCTTCCCCGGAACGTTCCGTTACAGCTCTGTTCAGAACCACATCCCCCGGACGTGTTTTCTCCAGATCCGGAATCAATGCCGGATTGGCTTCAACCAAAACACCCCTTGCGCCCTGTTGGTAAAACAGATAGGTGTTATTCATTTCAACGGGCTTGTTTGCACCAAGATCCAGGTAACTGCATTTTGCAAAGGGAATTCCCAGCATGGCACAGGCGTATAAAATAATCGCATCTTCTCCGGCTTGTGCATAGGATTTTTTGTCAAATAATTTAAAATTCTGTTTCTGAAAGGCATTTGCCTGATCCTGGGTAATCTGTTCCAGAATCTCCATCCGGTGTGCTAACTCCAACGTTGTCCGGTCGTCGCTCCGCATCCGGTTTTCTGTCTCAGACCGGTAATGCTCCAGACAGTCCAAACGCTTTTCACAGCGCTGTGTCCGTTCCTGATTGCCTTGATCGACAGCTGCTAACTGCGAATGCAATAATTTGACTTCTTCCTGCAATTTTTGATTCTGCTTTTGCAAAATTGCCGCCTGCATGGCAGAACTCTCCTGAAATGCAGTAATCTGATTCTGAGATTCACTCAGGCGGTTTCTGAGTAATGCCGTTTCCTGTCGTTCGGCTTCTATTCTGGCATAAAGATCCCGGAGCAGAAAATGCAGAATTCTGGTATATAATTTCAAAAAAATTTCACCTCCATGAAAATTCTGTTTGCAGACGACACACGCCAATATCCTGCTTTGCGGAAGAAACCACAAAAGAAAGCACTCGCCGGATGTCATCATAGATTACGCCGTCATGGGAATGCACTGCAATATCCAGAAAATATTTTGCCGGCAAGAGGGAATTCCGGAATGTGATTTCTAATTCACCGTTTTCCTGAATCGGGATGTAATCCCCTGTTTCAATTACAATATTCGTTCCGTAACAGTGCAGTCCGTCTTCCCGGAAAATTCCATAGCCAAAATTGCCTTTTAAATTTAAATTTTCAGCATTTTCCGCATGATATTGCAGAAAAATTTTTATTTCCTGTTCCGTATCAAAAATATACTGCTTCTGATGTTTCTGATCCTGGAGTTGTGCATCCGTGAAAATCACCTGCTGTGTGCCCATCCGGATTGCCGTCTTTTCACAGAATGACGGGAGTTCCGGCTTTCCGGAATCTGAATTTTCCGGATTCTGGTCTTCCTGTTCCTGTCCGTGCTCCTCTCTGTGCTGTTTTTCGAGCTGTTCTGTGCGCTTGTCCTCCATGTGTTGCAGATAATGATCGTGCACCAGTTTGGGAATCCCGGATTCCCGGATCAAGCCGTTTTCGATCCAGTAGGAAGTTTCGCAGATCTGTTCAATCTGTCCCAGTGCATGGGACACAATCACGATTGTTGTCCCATGGGATTTGATCTCCCGGAGCTTGTCAAAACATTTTTTCTGAAAATTCGCATCGCCAACGGCTAGAATCTCATCTATCAGTAAAATTTTGGCATCGACATGAATCGCCACGGAAAACGCCAGACGCATATACATCCCGGACGAATATGTCCTGACTGGATTGTCAATAAATTCTTCCAGTTCGGAAAATTGGATAATTTCCTCAATTCGTTTTTCGATTTCTTTCCGGGTTAATCCGAAAATTGACGCATTCGTGTAAATATTCTCCCGTCCGGTCATGTCCGGATGGAATCCTGCGCCCAGTTCAATCAAACTGGAAACCCGTCCTTGCATTTCAATGCTGCCCTGATCCGGATATAAAATTTTTGTCAATAATTTCAGCGTTGTGCTCTTGCCACAGCCGTTGTGTCCGACAAGACCAATCGCCTCGCCTTTCTTCACAGAAAAACTAATCCCATTCAGAACCCACCTGTCTTCGTAGTGATTCCTGTTCCGGAATAAAATCCGGTCTTTCAGGTCATTGCTTCTGTCATAGAAAATCCGGAATTTTTTCCGGACGTTCCTCACTTCAATCGCATTTTCGGGATTTGTCAATTACATCACCTCCGCAAAGCGTTTTTTTAATCCGGAAAATACCAGCTCCCCCAGAATCAGGCTTGTCACGCCAAAGAACAGGGCAATCAGGAGCGTGGAAAAATCCGGGATTTCTGCATAATATAAAATATCCCGATAGGCAACAATCACGGAAGTCATGGGATTGAGATAGAATAATTTCTGAATATCCGAGTCAGAAATCATCTCAATGGGATAGAGTACCGGCGTCATGTAGATCCAAGCCATTGTGACAATACTCAGGATGTGTTCCATATCCCGGAAAAAGACAGTAACTGCGGAAAATAACAAAGCCAGTCCCAAAGCAATCATGTATTCAATCAGCATCACAACGGGCAGACAGAGAATCGCCAGGGGATTGAGACCAACGCCGGAAATGAGCACAACCAGGAATATAATCACAAATGTCAGGAGCATATTGACAAAACAGCTTGTCACATAGGAAATTGGCAGAATTTCCCGTGGGAAATAAATTTTTGTGACTAAATTCTGTGATGCCATGACGGAATTTGCGCCGCCTTGCAGACTCGACGAAAAAAAAATCCAGGGAATCAATGCCACAAATAAATATAAATAATATTTATCAATTGCACTGGGCAGAATAAAACTGAATGCAATCGTATAAATAATTAACTGGAATAACGGATTGATGAACGTCCAGAGGAAACCTAAGACGCTTCCCTTATAGCGCCCCCGGAGATCTTTCCGGACAAGACTGAAAATCATTTCCCGGTAGGCAAATAATTCTTTGCATAACTTGCATAATTTTATCATGAATAACAACCTGCGCTTCTGAAATTTTGAATAATTTTAAATAATCATATTTATTATACCCTGAAATTTAAAAAAAGTCAATCCGGATTCTGCAATCCCGGCGCAATCCGGATAATTATTGTCACTTGGTCGAAAAATGACCGGAATTCTCCGGAGATTTTCGTGCTAATTTCTAAAAAATCACCGGGGCATTCCTGCTCCGGTGAAAATTTATATTTAATTTTATTTATTTTATTTTAATTTTTTCCGGCAAGCCACTCATACATGCCTTCGTACTGCCTTGCGGAACTGTTCCAGGAGAAGTCTTGTCTCATGCCCCTTCTGACCATGTCATTCCAGTTGTCCCGATAATTGAAGAACACGGATTTTGCATAGTTCACAGCGCCTAAGAATGCTTCTGACCAGAATTCCTTGAATGTGAATCCTGTGCCTGTCAATTCAAATTCGTTGTATGGCTGCACGGTGTCTTTCAGTCCGCCGGTTTCACGCACAAGCGGTACAGAGCCGTAGCGCAGGGAAATTAATTGTGTCAGTCCGCACGGTTCAAACCGGGACGGAACGAGCATCATATCCGCACCGGCATAAAGCTTGTGCGCCAGATTATCATTGTAGCAGATATTCGCTGATACATTTCCCGGATACCGTCCGGCAAAATAACGGAACATGTTTTCATAGGACGGATCGCCTGTGCCGATTAACACAAACTGCGTGTTCCCGTCCAGGAATCTTTCAAAAATATCGCCTAACAGATTCAAGCCTTTCTGATCTGTCAGTCTGGAAATCAAGCCAATCACCATCTTGCGGCTGTCCTGTTCCAATCCTAATTCTTCCTGGAGACGACGCTTGTTTTCTGCCTTGCCTTCCAGGCAGTTATCTGCATTGTAATTCCAGTAAATCTTCTTGTCCGTTTCCGGATTGAAAATGCCGTAATCAATACCGTTGACAATGCCCCGCAGGGATGTGGATCTTGCATAAAGCAATCCGTTCAGCTGTTCGCCGTATTCCTGTGTCTTGATTTCCTGTGCATACGTCTCACTCACAGTTGTGATGTAATCCGCATAGACAAGACCGCCCTTGAGCATGTTGGCATCTTTGTGAAATTCCAGTTTATCCGGTGTGAACATATAATCCGGCAAATCCGTGTTTCTCTGGAATTCTTCAATATCCCACACACCCTGAAATTTCAGGTTATGGATTGTCATAATGCTCTTGACACCCTGATAGAACGGATGTGTGGCAAATGTGGAGTGCATCAGCACCGGAATCAGTCCCGTCTGCCAGTCATGACAGTGGATAATATCCGGGTGGAAGTCGATGACCGGCATCATTGCCAGAACAGCTTTGCAGAAGAACGTGAAACGCTCGATATCCCAGCGCAGATCGCTGCTGTAAGGCGTTTCGCCGTTAAAATAATATTCATTATCGACATAATAGAATTTGATGCCGTGATACTCAAATTCCATAATGCCGACATGTTCCTGTCTGCCTGCATAATCCATGAAAAAATGGTGACGATAGTGGAAGAAATTTCTGTATCTTCCCGGAATGCAGGTGTAGTACGGAATAATCACCCGGACATCGAAACGGGATTTGTCGAGATTTTTCGGCAGTGCGCCAACTACATCTGCAAGACCGCCTGTCTTCACGAATGGCACACATTCTGAGGCTGCAAAAAGAATATTTGTCAAGGGGAATCCCTCCTAGGTAAAAATTAGATTATAATATTATTATAACGCTTTTTTTTCAGATAGTCAAGAGAAATTTCAAATTTTTTCAAAAAAACAGGAAAATTTTGTGAAAAATTAAGAAAAAATTGTTTGAGGCGGTTTGATTTTTTCTGGTGTTTCTGGAAAAAAACAGACAGAAATACAGGATTTTTTTGAATTTTTCACCAAAAAAAGCCTTTTATTTCAAGAAAAACTTATGCTGAATATAGAAAATTGCTTTTTTCCATTGACGAATTTGTCAAGATCTAGTATAATAAAAAACAGCGAAAGAAAAATTTTTTGCGGTATATGCGCAAGAAGTGCGCTTGCTGCAAGCAACAGAAGAAAGGTGAAAAGGTATGACTTATCAGGAACTGGTAAAAAAAGTACAGACTGCACTGGTCAAGGCTGATGCGTCCGGAATCACAGAGCATATTGCTGTGCAGGTCAATGTAACCGGAGATGCGGCAGGTGCGTTCTATATTGAGGTAAGAGACGGTGTACTGTATGTAGAACCGTATGATTACAATGACAGAGACTGTCTGCTGACGGGCGACAGCAAGGAAATTCTTGCAATTGCCCAGGGCAAGAACAATCTGCAGGAAGCAATTATGGAGGCGCATGTGTACTGCGACGGAAATTATGACAAAATAAGTCTGCTCAGTGACATTATCCCGAAGAAAGTCAAAAAGCCGAGAACTCCCAAGACAGAGACAGTCAAGACAACAGAAAAAGCAAAAGCATCTGAAAAATCTGAAAAAACACCGGCAAAGAAAACCAGAAAAGCCAAAGCTGAAAAGCCGGCGGAAGTTGAGACACTCCCCGAAGTTACAGAAGCCGTAGAAGTGAATGAAGAAAAAACAGCAGCTCCTAAGAGAAGCAGAAAATCCAAGACTGACAAAACAGAAAAAACTACGGAAGAAATTGCAGAGACTGCAACAGGTTCTGTAACTGTCAATGAAACTTCTGCTGACATAGTTGATAGCAATCAGATCCCTCTTGAGGTAACGGAAGCTCCAGAAAAGAAACTTACTGAGAAGACAACAGAAGAACCGGAAGCAGAACTGACAGATGCGCCCGAAACTGCGCCGGATGTAATTGTTCCGGAAGTGAAAGAACCAAAGAAAAACACAGCATCAAAAACCAAACGTCCTGCAAGTTCTTCCAAAAAGACAACGCCTGCGGACAGTCCCATCAGTAAAAATACCGGAAAACCAGGGACAAGAAAAGGTAAAAAATCCAAGAAAAAATAATTTAAATTATTGAAATTCAAAACCTCTGCTGTGTTCCGGCAGAGGTTTTTTGTGTTTTAAATTTAAAAAATCTGAAAAGGCACAGTTCAAAAACTGCGCCTTTCAGAATAAAAATAAGAGAAAGAGGTTAGAAATCATTTTTTCTTCCTATATTTATTA
>CAMWTO010000051.1 GCA_947177205.1 uncultured Ruminococcus sp.
CTGTTTATTCAAAATCCACTTGGCGATTCTCAACTTGCCGAATCATGCGGACTCAGAACATTATTGCCAAATCAGCAAGCAAAATACGCCCAGCTACAGCCAAATTATCCGCCTGTTATTTCTCCCCCAGTACAGACCACTGTTATTGACACATCAGCAGTTCAGGAGCTGACCAATGCCGTAAACAACATGACAATAGCCTCGCAAATGCAGCAGCAAGAAATCCAGAAACAGCACAACGAAAATCTGATGCTCAGGAACAATATTCAGAAGATGAAAAGCGATAAAACATATTTACGATGTTTCATGGACACCGTTGACGGCATCGCTATGTGTACCGAAAAAGACGGCTTTAGAAACAAGATAACAGTAGTCGGAGTTATTTCAATCATCTCCGCCCAGCCCTACAGAGTACCATATAAGGACATTTATCGTGAACTTGTGCTTGTAAGATACACTGACAGTCACCGAGAACTCCGTGAAGCAATTATCACAGCAGATGAAATCTCATCGAAAAATCTTGTCAGAAAATTTCACGGATTCGAGTATCAGTGCAAAAGCAAAAGTATTGCAAATGACTATCTTGCTAACAGAATCAACAATGTAAAGTCTTCCTATGTAATCACGCTCCACGAGTATGCTGGATTTTATCCCTACAAGGAAAAAGCAGATTTCAACTGTAACTGGAACGACACAAATCCCGAAATTGTGGGATTTTATCCGCCTTGCGTTGCATCAAGAAAGCTAAAACGTCACCAAAAAGATATTGTTGAAACACATCAAAATATCCAAAAATATCTGCATACTTCCGAAAAATGCCTTATCTTTATTTTTTCCGTATGTGGTTTACTTTCGACTATGTTAAGCGAAATCGGGTACTCTATGGAACAGTATCTTATAATTTCTGCACCAGATTTCAACAGTGCAAGACAAGCTGCAATGTATCTTAAAATCTATGACAGAAAGATTTCACCCCTTTCGTTTGATGATACAAAAAAGTCAGTTCAGGATTGTTTCAGTACCGCAAGAGACGAAACTGTTGTAATTTCCGAGTGTGCAGACGTTGACAATCAGAAAAGACGTTCTGAAATAATTTCCCTTATTTCAACACTCGAAAAGCGGTCGCAGCCGCATAATACAGCCATTATTTCCACTCCAGCGCAATTTATTATACCTGCTGAAAAAAAGATTTGTCTTTCTCTCAGCAAAAACTTTTATTCTGATATTCCGCAGACTGAGGAGCATATAATGTGTACTGCACTTGATGAAATAATCTATCACTTTATCAATTATGTATGCAGTAATTACAATGATTTGAAATCTCAGTTTAAACAGCATATCCAAAAATTTACCAATCAGTTTACAGAATTTTTATTCCCGAATATTCAGAGCAGAACAAGCTGGTGCATACTTCTTTCAGTATTCTGCATTCTGGATAATCTCTATAATCTTCCTACCTCACTTAACGAAATTGCAAACTTTATACATGGCCTTTTCAGAGAAAATGAAATCAAAAACGGAAGCAATGATGACGCTGTTGTCAACGATTTCATCAGCGTACTGAATGATATTATATGCGACAATCAGGTCAATATCATTGAATATAGTAAAGATATGAATTTCACTCCAAATACTTATCAACTTATTATTGACGATGACACGCTTGCAATGGAAGAAAGCCTGATTGTTGATAAGATTCTTCCGAAAATGACCACCACAAATAGCATTCACCGCATACTGAAAAGCCTTGACAGCGATAATCTGCTTTACACATCTTCCAAAGGAGACAGAGAATCATTGCGTTACAAAATGACTGTTCACAGCAACAATAGAAGTTTACGACTTCCATTCATTGTTATAGAAAAAGACGGTATACTAAGTAGCTTCGCAGAGAGTGTCTGTACTTCAGTCAAAGATGCGGAATGGTTTTCAACGTCCGTAAACGATAATGTAATTCCAATAATTTCCGACAGCATGGGACGAGTTGCAGGACAGCAGTTCAGTTTCAATAGTATGAATAATCTGCATCTGTTTGCAACAGGTGTTTCAGGTAAGGGAAAAACGCACTGTCTCACTGAAAGAATGTGCAGTCTGCAAAGAAAAGGAATCCGCACTATTGTCTTTGACATAAGTGATTCGTTCACAAGAGAATCAATCATAAGAAATCTTTCTGCTGGTGGTAATGAAAAAGTATCCACATTGGCTGAGAATTATGTGAATGAGCATATCACATTCCATAAAATTGAAACTGATGGTATACCTGTTGAGCCGCTGAAACTCAATTATAACAGTTACAGCACAACTGCACAGAACATAATTTCTACTATTATAAAGTCGCATCTTGGAAAACTCGGCTGTAAACAGACAGCAATTTTAGAGGGGAAAATCCGAACTCTTATTGAATCTGGTGACCTTTCTGCGGTCAATATGTATCATATTCTTACATCGCATTATGGAGAAAAGCAGGAAAGTCTCCAGCTTCAGATGAGTGAATGTTTATCAGGTTTTATTGATTTTGAGTGTGATGACAGAAACTGGGACGATTTCTTCAGCGATTGTAAAGACATCATCATAATATCAATGGACGCTTCCTCAAAAACTGGCGGATATGCTATGATTGACATTCTTATGATGTCGCTTTTCCAGCATCAGTGCTTCAATTTCGAAAAGCCAATTGCTATATTTGTTGATGAAATTCAGAATCAGAATATGAGGGAAAATTCTCCGATTTATCAGATTCTCCGACTTGGCAGAAAATCCCGAACAGGACTGAATTATGCTACACAGTTCCTTTCAAAAGTCAATAAAGATAGTAATGCAGTACTTGAAATGGCTAACCTCTCCGTGTACTTCCAGCCTGATAACACGTCAATGGCATCTGTTGCAAAAAATCTCGGTATACCTAAAAAAGAACTTATCTGCATGAATGTCGGTGAATGCTATAAAAGGGCGATATATTCAACTATAACTCGAACCACAATATAGGAGCTGTTCTTCACGGCTACACTTATCGCAACTTCCTCCCATTTAATTCAAACTGATATTCACTGATTATATGATAGCACATCTTCTCTTATTAATCAATATTAAAATGGAGCAGGATTATAAAGCCTGCTCCTCATTTTTATCTGTTGTTAAGCAAGGTTAACAAGAAGTTTTTTATCAATCATCAATACATATCCTATTAGCACGCTAATCTCACACTTTTGGGGTCAAATTGGGGTCAAAACAAAAATAACCAACAAAAAATAAACTACGCAATACAGGTTTTCGCCCATATTGCGTAGTTTTATGTGGTTGCGGGAGCTGGATTTGAACCAACGACCTTCGGGTTATGAGCCCGACGAGCTACCGAGCTGCTCCATCCCGCGATCCATTTTCATTTTGTTTTTAGCCGTCATATCCCTGACGACTTTATTATTATAGCACAGGAAGCGAGAAATGTCAATAGCAAAATAACGATTTTAGAGAAATTCATAAAAAAATATTTTTTTGAAAAATAATTTTATTTAAAATAAATAAAAATTTCAAAAAGCAAATAGAAAAAAGCCATTATTCTGTCTTTGCTCTTTCCATCCGGAGCGTTTTCAGATAATGATTCCGGTATTCGGATGGCGTACAGTCACAGACGGATTTGAATATTTTTGTAAAATGGGATGCCGTCTGATAGCCGACTTCACAGCTGATGAAAGAAATGCTTAATTCCTGTCGGATCAGCAGTTTTTTTGCCTGTTCGCAGCGGATCTGATGATGATACGCAAGGGGCGTGATGCCAGTCATTTCCTTGAACGTCCGGACAAGATAGCATTTGTTGACATAAAGTGTGCCGGCAATTGTCTGCAAAGAAAATTTTTCCTTATAATTTTCAGCAATGAATTTCTGTGCAGCTCCGGCAAGTTCTGCTTTTGCGCCGTTCCAGTCCGGCAGTTCCGGACGGCACTTCCGGCATGGTCGGAATCCATGGGCAAGTGCTTCTTGGAGCGTGGAAAAAATGATACTATTCTCCGGATTGCACAGCCGGGAAGTGCAGGAAGGACGGCAGACAATCCCCGTTGTTCTGACAGCATAAAAGAATTGATTGTCATAGTCTTTGTTTCTGTTTCTAATGGCTGACCATTGTTCTTGTGTCATAAGTTCACCTCAGGTATCTGAAAATAAAAATCTGATTTTTATTTATTATAGCATAAAAAGCAGAAAAAAGCCAGGAAAAATTGAAAATTCAGTAATTAAAAGTCAATATCAGAATAAAATCAACAGAATAACAAGTCAATAACAGAACACAAAAGCCGATAGAAATACGCTATAATAGATATTGGTTAGGAAAGGCTAACTTAAAATTTTGCATTTTAATTAGCAGCTTCTAATTTTAAATTTAATTCAAAATTCATATGGTCCAGGGAGGAATTATGATGCCATTAACAATGTTAAAACAGGGGCAGTCCGGTGTGATTAAGGAACTGCACGGAAACTCCGCCGCTGTCCGTCATCTGGAAGAACTGGGATTTGTCACAGGCGAAAACATACGAGTCATTTCAGAACTGGCAGGAAATTTAATCATTGAGCTGAAAGGTTCGAGGCTTGCCCTGAACAAAGTGACAGCGAGCAGGATTATTCTTGCAGATTAAATTTTTTTAATTTTCAATTCTTCAGAAAGGAGTAAGCAGTTCAAATGATAAAATCATTAAAAGAAATTTCCTGCGGGCAGACAGTTACCGTTGTAAAACTGCATGGAGACGGCGCACTCCGGCGCAGAATTCTGGACATGGGAATCACGAAGGGCGCAAAGATCTATGTTCGGAAAGTCGCACCGTTAGGAGATCCGATGGAACTGACCGTCCGGGGATATGAATTAACAATCCGGAAAAGTGATGCCGAATTGATCGAAGTGAACTGAATTATAATTATATTATATATTATACTGATAAGGAGTATTTTTTACATGGAAATCAGATTAGCACTCGCCGGAAATCCCAATACCGGCAAAACGACGCTGTTCAATGCACTGACAGGCAGTACACAGCATGTCGGCAACTGGCCTGGCGTGACGGTGGAGAAAAAAGACGGCAGATTAAAATCCGACAAATCCGTTATTATTGAAGATCTGCCGGGGATTTATTCTCTTTCGCCATATACGGCAGAAGAAATTGTATCAAGAAATTATATTATCCATGATAAACCGGATGCCATTTTAAATATCGTGGATGCGACCAATCTGGAGAGAAATTTATATCTTTCCACGCAGTTGATTGAAGTTGGCATCCCGGTTGTGATTGCCCTGAACATGATGGATGTCATCCGGAAAAACGGTGACCAGATTAATACAAAAAAACTCGGTGACATGCTCGGCTGTGAGGTTGTCGAAATTTCCGCACTCAAGGGGGATGGCATCCAGGATGCTGTAAAAAAGGCGATTGCTGTCGCAAAAAGTAAAAAAGAAGTTGTCTTAAAACAGAAATTTTCGGATGAAATAGAAGCTGTCATAGAAAAAATTTCCGGAATCATCACCGGCAAGGCAGATTCCCGGAGTCTGCGCTGGTATGCTGTAAAATTGTTTGAACGAGATGAAGAAATCCAACAAGATCTGCATCTACATTCTTCGGATCTGGGGAAAATTGAAAATCTGGTGGCATCCTGTGAAGAAACGGCGGATGATGACAGCGAAAGCATCATTACGGGAGAACGCTACGCCTGGATTGCTTCCGTGACAGAAAAATGTATTCACAAGAAAGATACTTCCGGCATGACCACATCTGACAAGATTGACAGGATCGTGACGCATAGAATTCTAGCACTTCCGATCTTTGCAATGATTATGTTCCTGGTGTATTTTATCTCGATTTCTACTGTCGGCACAATGGCGACGGACTGGGTCAATGATGTGTTGTTCGGGGAGATTGTCCCGACGTACTTAGGTGGTGCATTGGAAAATCTGGGGCTTGCGGACTGGCTCTACGGTCTGATTATGGATGGCATTGTCGGCGGTGTCGGCGCTGTTCTCGGATTTCTGCCACAGATGTTAGTATTATTTATCTGTCTGGCAATCCTGGAGGACTGCGGTTATATGGCAAGAATTGCCTTTGTATTAGACCGGATTTTCCGGAAATTTGGCTTATCCGGTAAATCGTTCATCCCGATGTTAGTCTCTACCGGGTGCGGTGTGCCTGGCATTATGGCATCCCGGACGATTGAAAGCGATAACGACCGCCGTATGACGATTATGACGACAACATTCATTCCTTGCGGTGCAAAACTCCCGATCATTGCGCTGATTGCAGGTGCATTCTTCCCGGATCAGGTTTGGATTGGACCTTCGGCGTATTTCCTTGGGATTGTCTGCGTGATTATTTCCGGGATTATCCTGAAGAAGACAAAATTATTCGCCGGAGATCCTGCGCCGTTTGTCATTGAACTGCCAGCTTATCATCTGCCGGGGGTAGGGAATGTTCTGCGGACAATGCTTGACAGAGGTCTTGCATTCATCAAAAAAGCCACTTCGATTGTCCTGGTTTCTACAGTTCTGATCTGGTTCTTGCAGAGTTTCAATCTGCGTTTTGAAATGGTTGACGCAGAAGAATCCATGCTTGCCGGGATCGGCAAAAGCATTGCCCCGATCTTTGCGCCGTTAGGATTCGGCGACTGGAAAGCCGCCGTAGCATCCCTGACAGGACTGATTGCAAAAGAAAATCTTGTTGGCACATTCGGCGTACTGTACGGATTTGAGGAAGTCGCAGAAGACGGCGAAGAATTATGGGCAACACTGGGTTCTGCTTATACACCAGTTGCCGCTTATGCAATGATGGCATTTAACTTGCTGTGCGTTCCCTGTTTTGCAGCAGTCGGTGCATTGCGCCGTGAAATGATGTCCGGTAAAATGACCTGGTTTGCAGTCGGCTATCAATGCGCACTGGCTTATATTGTCTCTCTGATGATTTATCAGTTCGGGACATTGCTGACAACAGGTGCATTCAGCATTGGAACAGTCTTTGCGATTGTTTGTCTGCTGTTCGTTATTTATTTATTATTTATCAAGAAAGCTTATTCTCCTGAGAAGAAACCAAAACTTACTTTAGAAAGGGCTTAATATGGCAAATGTAATAGTCATTTTAATCATTGCCGCAATCCTGGTGCTTGCCATCCGGAGTATCTGGAAAGATCACAAAAGCGGTGGATGCAGTTCCTGCGGAAACAAATGCAGCTGCGGTCACTGCAATAGCTGTGGGAATGCAGAACACAAAAAATAATTTAAATTTTTCAAAATAATAAAATGCTCCCTTTTGTTGATGATACTCATCTGACAAAAGGGAGTTTTTCCAAAATTATTTGAAATTATCCCAGCATGACATCTAACAGCATCATGACTGCAAAGCCGGCGACAATTCCCATTGTTGCAAAATAGGGCTGTTCTTCCTGATTTCTCTGACATTCCGGAATTAATTCATGTACGGCGACTAAAATCATAGCACCTGCCGCAAAGGATAACGCATAAGGCAGAATAGATTCTACATAAACAACTAATAATGCGCCTGCTACGCCTGCAATTGGTTCGACCATGCCGGATGCCTGCCCGATCAGGAAACTTCTCCGCCGGGAATAGCCCTCCCGGCGCAAGGGGACGGATACCGCCGCACCTTCCGGAAAATTCTGCAAGCCGATCCCGACGGCGATTGTGACAGCTCCCATCAGGCTTTCCGCTGTGGCATTAGAATTCTGCAATGCGCCGAATGCGACGCCGACGGCTAATCCCTCCGGAATATTATGCAATGTGATAGAAAGCACCAGCATAATCATACGATTTAATTTTTCACGGCTTTCTTTTTCTTTTTTTCCGGCAACAGGATCTGCTTTTTCTCTTGCGAATGATACAATCTTATCAGAACCCCACATGAAACATGCGCCGAACAAAAATCCTGCTGTTGCCACGAAATACGCCGGGAGCTTTGAAATCTGTTC
This sequence comes from uncultured Ruminococcus sp., assembly GCA_947177205.1. Taxonomy (GTDB): domain Bacteria; phylum Bacillota; class Clostridia; order Oscillospirales; family Ruminococcaceae; genus UBA3855. The sequence goes on from CAMWTO010000051.1 coordinate 7,951, forward strand.
CGCCCGTTCAATTGCCGGCTGCAACAGCGACCAGAAACTTGCGGCAATCATCACGCCGGACGCAAAACCAAGCATGAAATTTAAGATTTTCTGATTGGGTGACTTAAAAAATACCACAATCGCTGCTCCCAGTGCCGTCACAAGCCATGTGCCGACTGTTGCAAGCAATGCCATCCACACAAACTGATTCATTGGATTGAAAAACACCGTTACTGAAAACTGATAAAAAGTAATAAATTAACTTTTATGTTTCATTCCTTGTTCTACGTGTCCATTTTGGATATGACAAGTCATGATCTACTCATGTTTGGTATGACACTCCGAAGGCGTAAATTCCTCGCTAACGTACGGGTACACATCGCAGATAACGTGTTTCTGTTCTGCTATTTCAGCATTTCTGCTGTACCAAAATAAAAATGTGCTTGGCTATCGCACTTTGCTTTACATCGCCGCCCCAGTCAACAAGAATAGTATACCATAAAAAATTGATTTTGTTAAGTGTCAGTAACGGTTTTCACCTCTCTTTCTGGTAAAAATTTTGTGAAACTGTTAAACACCTCCTGTAGCTATTATATTTCGCTATTGTATGATTTGTGAATTCCTGTAAAAATCACTTGACTTTTCTGGTAATTCATGTTATGATAAAAAACAGGGAAAGAGGTGATTCCATGTCGAAAAAGAATCAGAAAAAGAAATCCCGGAAACAAAAATCCAGGAAATCTCTTGCTATTGGAGAAGAATATGTCATCCGGTATTGTTCCGGAGAAAGACTTGTCGTGCTGTTGATTTGTATTTTTTATTGCATGGTTGGTATTGCAGTAATTGTTTGTTTTTTGATCACAGATGCGGATTTCCGGAGTATTTTTTTCTTGTTGCCTGCTGTTCCACTTGTCCTGGGGAGCGTTTTTGTGTATCGTTTCCGGATTCAGTTCCGGGCGAATCAAAAAGAATTGGAAGTCCGGAAATTATTCCGGAAATCGCAAAAAATTTCTTTAGAAGAAATCCAGGAAATCTATTACAGCACGGACAGTAGAGTCAACTTCCTGAATATTATTACAGAATCTGTAAAAATCCATGTGAATAAGGCCGCCTGTGAAAACGTGCAGTTTCTGGAAGTTTTTCTGAGAACATATTGTAAATATAAATTCAAGACAAGAATCAGAAAGGAAGTGCATTTGTTGTGAATCAAACAGACCAGGAACGAGAATTTTTAAAGATTCAGAATCAGCTCCGGGAGAAAATTTGTCTTTCTGATGATTGTTATCCGGGATTCGATCCCGGTCAGATCCGGACAGTTGCCGGGATTGATCTTGCTTACTGGAATCAGGATCAGCAGGAATTTGCGGTTTGCTGTATTGTAGTCCTGGATTTCCAGACGCATGAAATTCTGGAGAAAAAGCAGTATCATGCTGAAATTACAGTCCCATACATGCCTGGATTCCTGGCATTCCGGGAATTGCCACTGATTCTGGAAACTGTGAAATTACTGGAACACAAGCCGGAGCTGTACATATTCGACGGAAACGGCTATCTGCATCCCCGGCACATGGGAATTGCCACACATGCGGCATTTTATTTAAACAAGCCGACAATCGGCGTTGCCAAGACGTATTTCCGGGTCGATCACAAGACGGATTACACAGAACCGGAACAGACTGCCGGGAGTTATACAGATATTATCATTGACGGAGAAATCTACGGACGGACACTGCGGACACATTCCGGTGTCAAGCCCGTTTTTGTATCTGCCGGAAACGGGATTTCTCTGGATACAGCAACAGCACTGACGCTCCAGCTTGTCGGATCTGAAAGCAGGATTCCGATCCCGACCAGACTGGCAGATCTGGAAACCCATACGGCAAGAAGTGAATTGCTCTGCAAGTAATTCATATTAAAAATTAAAATTAAAATAAAAAAGAAAGGTGAAAATTTGGTTTGAAAAAATACAAGAAAAAATTAATCACATCTTTGTTGACAGCTATCATGGTATGCAGTGCGATACTGCCTTGTTCACAGGCAGGGGAGATGCTCTCTAAGAATTTTGGAAATTCTGCAAATTTTGTCATGGCACAGCAGATCCGGGCGAACGCCGCAGGCAGCCGGGCGTTTAATCAATTCCATCCGCAATGGAAAGCTTATACTTACACAAAATGGGCGCAGTCGGGGAATTCCCTTTATGCGTCGGGATGTATGCTGTTTTCGTTCGGAAATGCGATTCACAGTTTGACCGGCAGAGTCGTCAACATAACCGATCTGGCATCCTGGGCTTGTAATAATGGTTCGTGGAGACCAGGCGCAGGCGGCGGTTACCGGGATTTGTTCTACAATCAGATTGGCTCGGCTTATGGGAGAATTTATCAATTCGCCATTGAGGGCAGATATTACGGGAATGTGGAAAATTCCCGGCTGACAGAACATCTTCTGAATGGTGGCGTAGCAACGGTACATGTTCCAGGGCATTTCATGGCGATTATAGATTATAATCCGGTAAATCAGACATACCGGGTTATTGAAAGCGCCGTTTCTTCATCACGTGGACTTCCGGCAAGCAGTTGGGTTTCTGCATCCAAACTGGAAACAGGGCAGACCAAAGTGGATTGGTTCTGTCTGCTGAGTAAACAAAATTTTACGCCGGAAATCAGCAATCCTGAACAGGATTCTGATTCTGTAAATGGAGAGATCCCGGACAATACCGGCAATCAGAATCAGAACACGCAGGGGAATTCTGTGAAATATTTCCCGAAATATACCGGTGATCTGGATTCTTTTGCTGCTGCGCTGTATGTAGTCGGTGCAGACGGTTCTTATGCGTACCGGGAAAAAATCGCCTTTGCAAATGGTATTCCCGGTTATATGGGCACACTGGAGCAGAATAAATTATTATTTCAGTTATTAAAAGCCGGTCTCCTGATCAGACCGGATACAGCTCCGAATCTTTCAAAGAACTGTTTCCCGCAATACACCGGCACAGAAGAAACGCTTATCCTGGCATTACAGGATATGGGGATTGATCATTCTTACAGTTATCGTGCAAGGATTGCGGCATCTAATGATATTACAGGCTACTGCGGTGCCTTTGCACAGAATCTCCAGATGCTGGAGCTGCTCAGAGCCGGAAATCTGCGCAAACCCTGAAAATTGCAGAAAAAAAGAAGCCCATTGCAGGGCTTCTTTTTGTAATTTCTGTTATTATGATATTTCCAGCTCCAGGATAGAATTCATATAGTCTTGAATATCTCCAATAAATGTGCCTGTTCCAATTGCTGCACTGTATTGCAGGATAATACTTGCATCTATGGAATTGAGAGTGCCATCCTGATTGACGTCAGCTGCTGTCATCTGGGCGTCACTCAGTGAGCTTTCACCTGTACCGAGACTAGCAGCGGTATTCAGAATCCATGCAGAATCAGAAGCATCCACAACACCGTCACCGTTGACATCACCGCATGCCAGGACTTCCGGTTCAGAACCGGTGCTGTTATAGTGAATCGTTGCATTTGTGAGAGAGTCGTTATAGAGATCAATCTTGATTGCGTTCCATTGTTCTTCTGTTCCGGCGTAGTAAACATCTTCCAGATATTCACATTCATAAAATGCGCACGGTTCGATTTTTGTGATACTGTCGGGGATGACAATGGATTTCAAACCAGTACATTCATAAAATGTATCAAATGCAATCTTTGTCAGGCTGTTTGGAAGTGTAATACTTTTCAGTCTTTCGCATCCTGCGAACGCATCATTGTCTATTTCGGTCACACTGTCCGGAATGCTGATCTCTTCCAGGAAAATGCAATTTTTGAATGCACCTTTACCGATGCTTGTCACGCTGTCTGCAATCTCAACACTTGTGATAGTTTTATTAGAAATAAATGCAAAATCGTTGATTCTTGTGACAGTGTCAGGGATGGCAACAGGATTATTGCTTAATCTTCCATTAATCAGAATCCCATTTACAATGACAAGCCTGTCATGTAATTCATGGACTGTCAGCCATGCTGTACCGGAAAATGCCGATTCACCGATGCTTGTAACGCTTTCAGGAATTGTGATGTTTTCCAGGAATTTGCAATCACCAAAAGCACCCTGACCAATGCTTGTCACACCGTCCGGAATGACAATCTCTGTTAATGCTTCGCACTTGCCAAATGTACTGTTGCCAATGCTTGTCACACCCTGAGGAATGGTAATATCTGTTAAATTTCCGCACAAATAGAATGCCTCGTCTCCGATCGTTGTGACACTTTCAGGGATTGTGACACTCCTCAGTTCCGTACATTTATAAAATGCTTTATTACCAATACTTGTGACGCCCTCCGGGATCACAACGCTGGTAATGACTCCGCATTCTATGAATGCACCATCACTGATGGATGTGACACCGTCCGGAATGACCACGTCACCCATACAGTTGAGTGCATCAATCAGAACATGATTTACAATGACAAAAGGCGAATCAGGACTCTGCTGTCTCTGTGTTTCCAGCCAGGGCGTATTTGCAAATGCATTTTCACCAAGAGTGATATGTGCCGGGTATGTCACATCTGTGAGAGAAGAACAATCAGCGAAAGCATCAGAACCGACCCATGTGACGGTTTCCGGAATTGTAATTTCCGTCAGACCCGTACAGCCGGAGAATGCACTGTAACCAATTTCCGTAATGCTGTCAGGAAGGATTATTTCTGTAAGAGATGTACAATTACTGAATGCACATATATCAATTACAGTAATTCCCTGCGGAAGGGTGATCTCTGTTAGACTTACGCAATTAGAAAAAGCAGAGCCAATTTCTGTTACACTGGCAGGAATTGCAAGTACTTCCAATGCTTTACAATTATAGAATGCAGAATCGCAGATTTTTTCTATGCTGTCCGGGAGTGTTACATCCGTCAGGCAGTAGCAGTCAGAGAGTATTCTTTGGCTCAAGGCTTTCACACCGTCCGGAATGGCAATGCTTTTGAGCTTTCCCATGCAGGAAAATGCGCCGTCACCGATTCTTGTGATACTGTCGGGGAGGGTAATTTCTTCCATACCAGTACAGTAGCTGAAAGCGTCAGAACCGATTGATGTGACACTATCCGGGATCGTAATGCTTCTCAGCTTGTAACAGTGTGCAAAGGAACGGTTGCCGATTCTGGTAACGGGGAGATCTTCGATCACATCCGGGATCACGACTGCCTCTGCGGATTTGTCGCAAAGGTAGATTTCTACGGAGTCATAAACACCGTCTTTGTCGTTGTCGACTTTGAGATACTGAAAATTCTCATAAGTAGCAGGTTCGCTTGCCGTTCTGTAGGCTTCATAGAAAGAATCTGACGTGTCATCGTCAATGAGAACGCCAATGAGAGCGGATTCACTTTCAGTCATTGCCGAAACCGGCACGGAACAAGAGAGCATGGCACTTCCGGCGAGCAGGAGGCTCATGACACATGAAATAATCTGTTTTGTTTTCTGTTTCATAAAATCACATCACTTTCTGTTCAAGTTTCTTCGGGGG
>CAMWTO010000052.1 GCA_947177205.1 uncultured Ruminococcus sp.
ATTTATATTAAAGAGGTGCAACACATGATAAAACCTGAATTCAAAAAACTGCTCTCCTGTGTCCAGATTTCAGCGATTCTCTCCATGACGGCTTTACAGTTCCCTGTGATTTCCCATGCTGTCAATGTGGATAATTCCATGAAAGACAGCGGCATCAATTACACGGAGCTCACAGAGACAATCCCCAACCCCGGCGCAGGGTATACCTCCACCGTCTGGGCAGTCTGCAAACCAGGAAGTACACCGGTTTACAGTCCGACAGCAAATCTTGTACTGTTTTTCATTGATATCGGCAATTTTTCCTCCGGGAGCAACGGCACAACAGATGAAAACGGCAATTACACGCCTGGAACAGATTACGATCTGGATGAAACTTTTTTTGCCTCCTGGGAACAGACTTTGCAAAACTGTTATGATAACGGCTGTATGGTAGCGCTTCGTTTCCGATACGATGCCAACGGCAGGGATAATCCCGAACCGGATTCGTTTGAGCAGGTATTACATCATATAGAACAGATCCGGGACAGCGGACTTCTGGAGAAATACTCGGATATCATCGCTTATGTAGAATCCGGATTTGTCGGAAAATGGGGTGAACAGCACGGCGGCAAGTACACATCCGTCCAGTACAAGGCACAAGTTCTGGAAGCCTTGCTGCAAGCTGTTCCCGCTCCAATTCCGGTTACTGTCCGGACACCGGATATTTTTGCAGAATGGGCAGGAATTACACGGGCACAGCTCGCTGATACAGAACTGATTAATTCCCTGACAGAGAGCGCCTACACAACCGAGATCCAGAAAAACAAAAACCGGATTGGACTCTATGACGATGGCTATATGGGAAGTGATTCCGATCTGGGGACTTATGCAAACAGACAGATTGAAACGGACTGGCTGCATCAACAGACATTCACATCTTATTTTGGCGGTGAATTTTCCGGGAATCTGGATTTCGCTCAAAAATATGATACTTACCTGCCTGAGAATGCACTCCCGGAAATGTACAAAACGCATCTGAGCTATATCAACAGCAATATCTTCCAGCTCTATAAAGATTACACATTCACGGAAGATCTTGCGAGCCGGATCAATACAGAAAATTCTCTGGATCTTGACAATTCTGCTTATTATGGACAGAATGTACATCAATTTATCCGGGATCATCTGGGCTATCGTTTTGTATTGCGTGATTCAGATCTGACAGCGGAAACCACCCAGGACGGCACGGCAGAAATTGATTTCCAGATTGAAAACACGGGATTTGCCGGTGTCATCCCGGATGTGCAGAGTTATGTGATTCTGGAACAGAATGGCATGTATCTCATTGCAGAATCTGACACAGATTGTCATACATGGGAATCCGGCACAACCAATCTGGAACATCTGACGATTGACTTGCCGGATCAGATTCAGCCAGGAGACTGGAATGTATATTTAAAATTAGCAATGGGAACAAACGCAGATATTTACACGATGAACCAGAGAAGTATCCGTTTTGCAAATTCTGATATCTGGAATGGTTCTCTTGGTGCGAACTATCTGGGGACGATTTCCGTGAAAAAATCCGAAACACCCGGAACAGATCCGACATTCCGTGTGAATCAGCTCCCCGGAAACGATCCGGCAGTATTCTATTTCGTGGGAAATTCTGTCACAGTGGACGGCGTGTATTCTTCTCCCTACGAATGGCAGGATGCACTTTTTGCAGGAAGCAACGAAGACGGCACAGAGATTCATACCTGTGCAGATGAGAATTATTTATACATCATGAGTAATACCAAAAAAGGCGATGCCGTTGCGCCGGTGTATAATCTCCAATTCAATTATGGGGAAGAAAATGAACGCTATTGGATTTATTACCAGTCCAACGGCTTTGTGTATTTCAATCATGACGACTATGCAGGATGTCAGTGCAAATGGAGCGATGACATGGTAGAATTTCGGATTCCGCTGGCGACATTCGGTGCATCCGGTGAAAAAGAACTGAATCTGAAAAATCTCCGGATTTTCATGCAGGACAGCGGAAATGAATGGAAACTCATGAGCGATGTCACCGTCCCGGAACACACAGCAATGCCGGATTTCAGCATATTAACAGCTTATCAGAATATCTCCCTGAATCCCGGTGAAAGTTACAGTTATACCGTAATCCCGAATCTTGCAGAAGATACGGCAATTTACCAGTGGCAGAAAGATCACAGAGCGATCCCAAATGCAACATCTCCGGCACTGACACTGGAAAACATTACAGAAGAAGATGCCGGATCGTATTCTGTGACAATCACCTCCAGTTCCGGAATTTCCAAAACAATGATTGCATTTGATCTGCATGTGACAGGGCAGGCACTGATCAAAGGCGATGCCAATGCAGACGGAACCTGTGACATTCTGGATCTGATTACATTGCAGAAATGGCTTCACAGCGCCGGAACACTTCCGGACTGGAAAAATGTGGATCTGGACAATGACAGGAAAATCACAATCTATGATTTTGTTCTGTTAAAACAATTATTAATTCATAAATAAATTATAAAATAATCAGCTCTGGAATCCTGCAAAGCTTTTGCAGAATGATTCCAGGGCTGATTTTTTAAAAATTATAACTATTTAATTATTTATATATCATCTTGTTTAATCTGATAATTTCCTGTACAAGCACAGAGTTTACCGGTTCAGGTTCAAAGACCGGTCTTGCAAAATAATACCCCTGAATCAGATCCACACCGCACTCAATAACGGTTCGCAGTTCTCCAGGCGTTTCTACTCCCTCGGCAAGCACCAGAATATGTTTGGATTTTGAAATCCGGACTAAATTGGAAATAATATTCTTCCGGCTCATATCGCCGTCACATCCGCTGATAATTGCCCTGTCAATCTTGATTAAATCCGGTTCAAGCGTAATCAGTGCATGTTCACTGTTGTAACCGCTCCCGAAATCGTCAAGCGCCGTCATGGCATTCCATTTCTGCATACGACATTTTTTATTCTGTGTATATTCCGGATTGGCAACTTCGCTCTCCAGAATTTCCAGGACAACACAATCCAGAATGTCCGCATTGTCCTGTTCAATTTTTTCAACCACTTCCGGCGGCAGTTCGCAGTTGGAGAGCGAATTAATAAATATTTTTGTATTCTCCGGGATATTCCCAAGCAGACGCTGTTCCTGGAATGTCTGGAGAGCAAGTGTCCAGGTCATTCGCTCGATTTCATTCAGCTTTGCACCTGTCCTGGCAATCCGGATCAGCTCCGTCGGTGAGCGGAGTGTTTCCGACTGCGGACGCATCAGTGCTTCATAACCGTAAATACTCCCGTCATGTGCAGAAATAATGCTCTGAAATGCATATTTGATTCTCTGTTCCTCAATAATCCGGTTCATTTCCTCTACACCGGTCACCAGAATAGAATCTTTGCTGTAGGAAGTAATATCAAATTCAGCGATATTGCCCTTTGTCGCATGTTTCACCGTATACATTGCAAAATCCGCATATTTAATCAGCATTTCATAAGAATCCGAGTCATCCGGATACCAGGAAATACCAGCACTTGCACGAATTTTATAATGTGTGCCGTCAGCGAGGATGCAATAACTTTTTACAAGCCGTTCCCGGACAGTCTGAATTACTTTCCGGATCTCGTCCTTGGAATCAAATCCATACAAAAAAATATTGAATTCATCCCCCGACATTCTCGACGGAATTCCCCTGAAATCCCGGAAACCTTTCAGAACATTCGCAGCCGTCTTGATGTAATCATCCCCGAAATCATGTCCGTAGGTATCATTGACATATTTTAAATTATCTAAATCAATCATTAAGAAAGCAGCAATTTTTAAATTTTCCGGATGATTGAACAATTCGCCGATTTTACTATAATATGCACGCCTGTTCAACAGTCCCGTTGTCAGATCATAATCCCGTTCATATTCAATCTTTTTCTTTTCCAGAATAGAACCAGTAATATCCTGTACCAGACCTAAAATATTATTATGATCCCGGTGAAGCGCAAATTTATACCATTTTGTGATATTTTTTTCCGTGTTGACATGCTTGATTTCAACTTCTCTGGTTACGGTTTCAGCGTCCAGCGAAAACATTTCCAACAGTTTTGATTCATGCATTTTGCTTTCCGGCGCAAGATAGGCAAGATACTCCCGAAATTTATCAAACGGCATACACGTATCCGTAACCGGAAGATGATATAATTCATGCAGACTCAGTAATTTAATCAGACTTTCGCCGACATAAACGCTCATCGTATCCAGATCACACATAAAAACGCCAATGCCCATATTCACCATGCTAATGACCTTAGACACACGGGATGCCTGCTCCCGGACATTGATCTGCAATTCCTCAATCGCTTGTGTCAGTGTATCAATTTCAGAAATTCCGGACGAACTGAACCGGATAATCTGATTTTCCTCTGGATTTTTTTCCAGTTCCTGAACAATTTTTTTCACCGGATTTGTCACAATTCTGTCAACCAGCAATGCCAGGAGAATGACCAGAATAATCGAAACTGTGCTGGACATAATCAGCATTTTCAGCAGTCTGGTATAGACACTCAGAATTTTATCCCGGTCTGCAATCGAAATCAGCGCCCACTGTTCCCCCAGATAGGGCGACTGTTCACTGTACAGATCCATTAACTGAATGTTTCCGACAGATTTTTTATCAGATGTTTCGCCAATAGTGTACACTTTGCTCTCATCAATCCCATCCATGCGGATGATTTCCGGATCTTCGACTAATCTGGTGAACAAAGAACCATAACTCACAAGAACAGAATAGGCATTCTGATGATGAAAATCGGCTCCGACCACATAGCAGGAACTCTTACTGAATGTATCATTGGAAGGCATATTTTTCAGGATGTTCTTTTCCAGAAATCCAATTCCCATCACACCGTAGATACTTCCATCATCTGAAATCAACGGCAATGTATATTTGATACTAGGGAGTGCGGAACCGGAAATTTTTGAGAATCCGCTCCAGTAGCCTAATTCATTCAGGTTACTATTTTTATATTCTTCCGCCGTTTCCATTGTCTTGTGATAAAAATCCAGTTTATCCGGACTATCGCATGTGCCGACATTGATCTGTGCCGTCCATTCATAATCCAGTGTAATGTTGTAAAGCCCGGCGGCGTCGGAATTTCCGGCTTCCAGCAACAAATCATTGTTGGATGCCGTACTGCCGGAATACGAATCCATATCCCGGATGTAGATACCGGCTTTGTTTTCCATGCCATTTCTGGCGTAGAGCTCCCCGGTATCTAAAATTACAAACGCATCATTTGCACCGGACACACGTAGCAGATAAATCAATCTTTGTGTTGCCTGGGACAGAATTTCCCGGTTAATCTGTTTATCCGTCTGCAAATCTGCAATGCTCTGATGATTTTCTGCTAAAATCTGTTCTGTTATATTGGTGATTGCCATGTCTGCCTGATAAACTTCGGATGTATTCTTGAGAAACATATTCTCAATGTAATTTTTTCGGTTTTCTGTTTTTTCAATCAGCATGTCATAGGCATACTGCCGAACGGACTTGAATTCTCCACTAATGTACAGTGTCCCGAACAGCGCCCCAATCTGCAAAGTCGACAGCGCCATCATCGGGACAAATAATTTTGTCGAGAACGAACTGGACAATTTTTTATTATGGGATTTTTTAATTTTCTTTTGATTTTCTTTTTCTTTTTCTTTCTCATCTGGTTTCATCTCGTGTACCTCACCCCCTTTATATTTTATATATAATATAATTTGATATAATTTTAATAAATTATTTTACAAGTTCTTCCAGAGAAGAACGGAATTCGCTGAACCATGCCTGAAATGCCGCATCATCCGTGTATTCTGCGAGGATCTGTTTCCGGTCGCCGCCGTTTTGAATTTTTTCAAACGCCTCGGCATAGGCGCTTTCGGCGGTTGTCTGGATGTAATCGCCCAGAAAATCACGGGTTTCCGATGCCGTTTCAAATGGTTTCATGGTGTAGAATGAATAGCCGTTGACTTCTTCGATTGCAAATTCCAGAGAGCGGAGGGTGATTGCATTGGCGGCATTTTCAGAATTCTGATTGATTTCAGAAATTTTCTCGAAATCATTTGCAGATTTCTTGACGGGCAAATACCCCGAATTGATCGAAAATTCAATATTGCGTTCTGCTTCCGTGAACCATTTCAGAAATACAGCGCTTGCGTATTCTTTCTGTTCATCAGAACGAATGACGGACATCCCTGCACCCTGCTGAACGGCATATGGTTCTGTGTTTTCAAAATTCGGTACAGAAAGCACCATACTCTCAATCGGATAAGTATAATCATCATGGATCGTTACTTCGGACGGATAATAAGCCGTTCCGGTTGTGGAGCAGATAATGGCAATGGATTTGCCAAGCTTGACATCGTCGCTCCGGTAGCGTCCCTGCATGGTATAATAGCCTTTGACATAGGGAACGTAATAGTTTTCCCAGAGTCTGCGAACAGCATTTTCATCAATCTGCAAAATCGGCTTGCCGGTCTCATCTAGAGACACGAATTCCGCACCGAGCTGTTTTGCGCCCACGATCATATAATTTGCAACGGAATCCCGTCCGAAGAACGCACGTCCATCGTTGGGAATGTCCGGGGTAAGTGCATCCGTGTAGGTGTAATATTTTGCAGCTATTTCCGCAATTCCTTCCCAGGTTTGCAGAGCATCCGTTGACAGTCCTTCGGCATCAGCGAATTCCTGCCAATCCGTGACATTGAGCACCATGACTTCTGTGCTTTTGGCTGTTGGGAAAATTTTCAGTGAGTGATCGCCGGAAAACCTGCCCTCATCAATGTAAGCATCGACATATTCAGCGATTTCCTCATCCGTGAAATATTTTCCGATATCGGCAAGACTGCCGAGCTGGTCAATTGTATAAGCCGTTTCAGCGTATGCCGTAAAAATGTCCGGCGGATTTTCAGCACCTGCACTTTTTTTCACAGATGCAATCACGCTGTCGCTCAGTTCGGAGATACTCCCCTTGGAATAGGCTTCTACGATAATCCCTTGTTCCAGTCCGATCGTATTATTAAATTCCTGAACAGATTTGTCAAAATTGACCTGCTGAACGCCATTGTAGTAATGCCAGACGGAAATGGTCACGGGTTCATTCCTGTCGATCAATTCTGTTTGATCAGAAGAATTTTCTGTGGAATCAGACGGCATACTGCATCCGGACAGGGAGAACATCAGTGCCAGTAAGATAGCAGGAAAAAATTTGCTTGAACACTTCATAATAAATAATAACTCCTTAAAGTTTTAAAAATAAATTTTCATTATTTTTTCAACATTCTGTAGAATACAGAATTTTTTGAACAAACCCCGGTAGATTTGTTATTATTATACCATTTTTTCAAGCAAATGTCAATGAAAAATCGTGTAAAATGTCTGAAAGCGCAAAACTTTTTTTCAACAGGCTGTAATAATTTATAGAATTTTATTATAATTATAAATCTGTATCTTTCACTGTCACCGGCAGTACCTGCGCAAAGACTGCAAAAAATTTCACAGGGATATATTTGTCAATGTGACATTTTCCGAAGAACCATTTCCGGTAATTACATGCTTTTACCATATCCGCAAAAAATGCGTGGATTTCCAGACGTTGTGCAACATCCACACCAAGGCAGTCCTTAAGCATGGCAGGCGGTTCATGCGTCAGGATGTAATCCACTTTGTTATAATATTTTTGCAAGTTGGCAACGGCTGTCTCCACTTCTTTACGGGTGGGACGTTCCTGTTTCCACCAGGTTTCTGTCGTCCGGTATTCGTAATCCTGACTGTGACCACCGCCGAATGTGAAGAACGTTCTGTTTTCGATCGTGAAAATCTGTCCACGCATCAGATGAATGATATTCGGCGCAATCCGATGAATCTTTCCGCCATTCCAGGTTTCTTCCGGATAAGATAATAACAGGTCATAATTTTCATGACAGCCATCCAGAAATGCCACTGTGAACGGAAGCGTTTCCATTTTCTGGAGAATCTGTTTTTCTTTTCTGCTGTTGTCCCAGAGGAAACCGAAATCACCGCAGATCATTAGAACATCGCCTTTTTTTAATTTTTTCATGTCTTTGGATTTGAATCTTTCCCACTCGCCATGCATATCCCCTGTGACATAAACCATACTGAAACTGTCCTTTCCTGAACTAAAATATACTATTATTATAGCACGTTTTCTGAAAAATTGTCAAGTAGCCTGCATTAAATTTTAAATAAAATTTAAATAATTTTAATTGACAAATTTTTCTGTCTGTGTTAGAATTAAAATAGTGATAAAATTAAAATAATTTATGGAAATCCCAGGAGGTCTTATATTGCTATGGTTTTTTTTAAATTAAAATCAGAAAAATTAAAGTCCGGACTCCGGAAAATTCTTTCGCTCAGTCTTTCCCTCATGCTTGTCTGTCTGTGCTGCCTGCCGCCGGTCAGCAGCAAAGCCATCTCATTCACACCGAATTTTGAAATTAACAGTGCCGCCGGATTGTTAATTAATCTCGATACCGGAAATGTGCTCTATGAAAAAAATGCGGATGCACAATATATGCCCGGTTCTCTCGTCCAGATCATGGAGGCTGTCATTGTTCTCGAAAATTGTCAGGACATTCACATGCAGATCACCTGTGATACGGAACTTATTCAGCGTTATCAGCAGACGGAATTCCCCGATGATCTGCGTTATGCGGATATTTACGGCGACGATGTTCTGACGGTGGAGGAATTGTTATATGCCATGCTCCTGACATCTTCCTGCGAAGCGTCTGTTATGCTTGCCAATCAGTTCGGAAACGGCAGCGTTGCCGGATTCGTGGACATGATGAACAAAAAGGCACAGGAAATCGGCTGTACGCAGACGACATTCACGAATGTCACCGGGATCTATGATCCTGCACAGAAGACAACTGCCAATGATATGGCAAAAATCATGCAGTATGCGTTATCTCTGAGCAAATTCATCACGTATGCGTCCGCAGCATCCTTTGCACCGACAACTCCCAATACAGACCGTCACAATATGGATGAATGGATCTGGACACATTCCAACACCATGCTCCAGGAAAACACGGATTATTATACACCTGGTGTGAAAGGCATCAAGACAGCAAATCTGAATCAGCAAGGGCGGAACATCATCTGTCAGGGCACAAAGGATGGTACTACGTATCTTGTTATTTTACTGGCTGCGCCCTTTAATGATTCCGACGACAATTTAAAATTTTATCATCTGGAAGACGCTAGACAACTGCTGGACTGGGCATTCCAGGATTTCACGTATCAGACTGTTCTCAGCGAAAATACAGAACTCGGACAGATCAACGTCCAGAACGGAAAAGACGCAGATTATGTTCTGGTTAAGCCTGCCAAATCCTTCATGACACTTTGGTATGACGGCGCAGACAGCAATGCGATCCAGCAGGAAGTCCGGCTTGAAGACAACATCTCCGCACCTGTCGAAGAAGGACAGAAATTAGGCACAGTGACACTCCGGTATTCCGGCGAGGAACTGACAACGATTGATCTTGTGGCAACAACTGGTATTGCATTATCCAAGCAAAAATATTACTTGGCACTGGCAAAGCATTTTCCTGAAACACCGTGGCTGACACGGGCAATCTTCCTGAGCGTCCTGCTCTGTGCAATCTACCTCGCATTATGTTTCTATGCACAGGCACTGCACCGGCAGAGAGCAAAAACTCCTGAACCTGTGCATTTAAAACCAAGGGCTGCTGCTGTCAAGAAAGAAGCCGCAAAGCAGAATGCCAAATCCAAGAATTCTAAAAAATAAAATAAAAACAAAAGCCTGTTTCCTGTCAGTTCCATGCAGACAGCAGGCTTTTTATTTTTTGCAATCTATTGACAATCTGGGATGGATATGCTATAATCTATTATATAAATAAGAAAGCTTATGATCGCCGGAATCCAACCTGATCCGGATCAGAAAAATTGACAATATTTATAAAATTTACAGAATGGAAATGATTGCCGATGAATCTCGAAAAACAAAAGTCTGCGCCTGTCTATGAAGCACTGGAGCGTTTCCGGAAACAGCGTGTTGTTCCGTTCGATGTCCCTGGTCACAAACGTGGTCGTGGCAACCCGGAACTTGTGAAACTTCTGGGGGAACAGTGCGTCAGCCTGGATGTGAATTCCATGAAACCGCTGGATAATTTATGTCATCCGGTGTCTGTGATCTATGAGGCGGAACAGCTCGCCGCCGATGCGTTCAACGCAGCACATGCCTATTTCATGGTTGGAGGAACAACTTCTGCTGTTCAGAGCATGATCCTGACTGCCTGCAAAGCCGGTGATAAAATTATCCTGCCCCGGAATGTCCACAAAAGTGTGATTAATGCACTTGTCCTCTGCGGTGCAGAGCCTGTCTATGTCAATCCGGATGTGGATTCTCATATCGGGATCGCTTTGGGGATGGAACTTTCCCAGGTGAAACGGGCAATTCTGGAAAATCCGGATGCTGTCGCCCTACTTGTGAACAATCCGACGTATTATGGCATCTGTTCGGATCTGCGTTCGATTGTAAAACTGGCACATGCGAACGGCATTCAGGTATTAGTGGATGAAGCGCACGGGACGCATTTATATTTTCATGAAGATCTTCCCATTTCAGCCATGGAAGCCGGTGCGGATATGTCCGCTGTGTCCATGCACAAATCCGGCGGGAGTCTTACGCAAAGTTCCCTGTTATTATTAAATTCCAATGTAAATACTCGTTATGTCGAGCAGATTATTAATTTAACACAGACAACAAGTGCGTCTTATCTGTTATTGTCCAGTCTGGATATTTCCAGGAGAAACCTGGCGCTCCGGGGACATCAGTCTTTTGAGAAAGTCGCATCTATGGCAGAATATGCACGGGAAGAAATCAATTCCATCGGCGGTTACTACGCCTATGGGAAAGATCTTGTCAATGGGAGCAGTATTTTTGATTATGACGTGACAAAACTCTCTATCTACACCAGGGATATCGGCTTGACCGGGATTGAAGTCTATGATCTGCTCCGGGATGAATATGACATACAGATTGAATTTGGTGATATCGGCAACATTCTTGCGTATGTCTCGATCGGCGACAGAATCCAGGATATTGAACGTCTGGTCGGTGCTCTGGAAGATATTAAAAGATTATATGCACGGGATATTTCGGGACTCCAGAGTGCAGAATATATTACGCCTATGGTTGCAGCAACGCCACAGAAAGCATTTTATGCTGAAAAAGAATTTATCCCGATCCGGGAGACAGCAGGCAGAATCTGCGGTGAATTCGTGATGTGTTATCCGCCGGGGATTCCGATTCTTGCGCCGGGTGAAATGATTACGGATGAAGTGATTGAACATATTTTATATTCCAAAGAAAAAGGCTGTTCCATGCAGGGATTTGAAGACAGCAATCTGGAATATCTGAACGTGTTAAAATTATAATAAAAATACAGGTGAGATTATGGATATTTTTGTAGAAAATCTGAAAAAAGTCCAGAACTGTTTAACGAGTCCTGCACTTGCAAAAAAATGGGGCTTGTTGAGTCTGTGCCGTATGGAATACAGTTTTTGTCAGTTTGTTGCATCGGATCATCTGGAATTAGATTTTTCATTTTCAGAAATCGTTGATGAATGCATCAATCTTGTATGCAACGGAAAAATTTTTGATATCCAGAAACGAATCCGGCAAATTGATTCCTGTTATGAAATGCTGTGCACCATGGAAGAACAGCAACCGGAAACATGTTTCTGTCTGACGCTTTATAATTCGCAGACAATGGGAGATTTGTGCGATTATTTAGAATTTCTTGCAACAGGTAATTTTCATAATAATATAGACGAATTTATTTTATCCGCAATTTCAGAAGATTTTTTCATTGATTTTCATGAACTGGAATCCATAGAGGATTTTGCAGAAAATGCGCTTGTATTAGAAGAAATCCAACGAATCTGGGAAGATTACAAATTTATCCAGACTTGCACAAATGAACAGCTCCGGGAACGTGCAGAAGCTTACCGGAAATTAAATGTACAGGCAATCCCGGAAAAATGGAGTTTGCAATAATTAATGGCAGGTGATTTTTTTGAACAAGAACAGAAAAAAATATTATTTTTTAAGAAAATTGAAAAAACTGGAAACAACAGGGCTGATTATGAAATGCACCGGGCATTGTCCCTACTGTGAGGCAGATTCTGTATTTCTGATAAATACTTATGATGCAGAAGGCTGTTTCGCCTGCAATCAATGGCTAGAGGATGCTTGCCAGGATCCGACATGTCCGTTCTGTGCGCACAGACCTGCTACACCATTTGGTGCACTTTTTCTGTTAAAAGAAAGGGCAGAACTTCGCATACAGCAATCCCGGAAAGATCGGCTGCGATTGCATTATCAGCATCAGCACAACACAAACAGGATTAAAAAATAAAATATAAAAAATAAGGGAGGCTGAAATCGTGGATTTCTGGTTTTCTGAAATGTATACCCATAATGTCAAAATGTCGATCCGTGTGGAAAAACAGTTGTTTTCCGGAGAAAGCGACTTCCAGAGAATTGACGTCTTTGAATCCGAAGAATTCGGCAGATTTTTAACATCTGACGGCAGTGTGATTTTTTCTGAAAAAGATGAATTTACTTATGACGAAATGATTGTCCATGTTCCTATGGCGGTGCATCCGAACGTCCGGAAAGTGCTTGTCATCGGCGGCGGCGACGGCGGTGTTGCCAGAGAATTATCTTATTACGAAGAAATCGAGGAAATTGATGTCGTCGAACCGGATGAATTATTTGTCCGGGTGTGTCAGGAATTTTTCCCGGATAATGCCCGTGGACTGGATGATCCCAGAGTTAAAATTTACTATCGGGACGGACTGCGTTTTCTGCGTGGCAAACAGAATGAGTATGATTTAATCATCAATGACAGCACAGATCCTTTGGGACATACAGCAGGATTATTCACAAAAGAATTTTATGGGAGCTGTTACAAGGCACTGAAAGAAGACGGCATTATGGTCTATCAGCACGGGAGTCCGTTCTTTGATGAAGATGAAGATGCCTGCCGTGCCATGCACCGGAAAGCATATAAAAGTTTCCCAATCAGCAGAGTATATCAGGCACACATTCCGACATGTCCATCCGGCTACTGGCTGTTCGGCTTTGCGTCGAAGAAATATCATCCCTTGCATGATCTGAACGCCCGGAGATGGAAAGCCCGGCATCTGAAAACCTGGTATTATACCGGTCACTTATACACATCTCCGAGCCCACGAGACGGTACTAGATCT
>CAMWTO010000053.1 GCA_947177205.1 uncultured Ruminococcus sp.
GTATTATTATAACATATTTTAAAATATGTTATAATAATACTGTTGCTGATACTAGTGCTGATGCCGGTGTGTCGGAAT
The DNA here is from genome assembly GCA_947177205.1 of uncultured Ruminococcus sp. GTDB lineage: Bacteria > Bacillota > Clostridia > Oscillospirales > Ruminococcaceae > UBA3855. Next base: position 79 of record CAMWTO010000053.1, read on the forward strand.
GGCAGACGAGACAGACTCAAAATCTGTTGTCCGCAAGGGCGTGTGGGTTCAAGTCCCACCACCGGCATGAAAAAATACTCTCAGGGCGTTTGCTCCGGGAGTTTTTTATTTTAAAATATTTTTAAAATTATAAAAATATTTAGGATAATCAGATGGGAGATTTTTACATGAACAAAAAAGATTTGAGCGAACTGAAAAAACATTTTCAGCAGTCAGATGATTTAATGGTACTGAAAAAAGTCCTGACATGTTTTATTGATTCTGAAAAAACAAGAAAATGCCAGAATGTCCGGACATTTGCACAAATACCGGATGAGGAACTCAGCGTTCTCTATGATACGTTTGCAAAAGTTCTCAAGGGGACGCTCGGCAAGGGATTGGTAGAATATCCGTTCCCGAATGAAGTCTATGAGGAAGATCAAAGTCAGAATCTGCTTTGGGAACTGCTCCAGAAAGGCACGGACGATCCGGAACAGTCTGAAAAATTCATCACACATATCCAGAATCATATGCTCTACGATCTGCCTTATGCGCTGTTCGTGGGAGAATTTGTCTATACCGTCTTTGAAAAGGATAAATCCGACCAGAAGAATAAATATAATTCCCATGAGTATCATTTTCTGATTGGTGCAGTCTGCCCAGTGGAATCTCGTGTTGATGGCTTGATCTATGATGAAGAAGAAAATAATATTATTCGTAAGATTACTATGGACAGAGTCGTTGCAGATGCGCCGACCGATGGATTTTTGTTTCCGACATTCACCGGCAGAGGACCTGACGTCAATCATGTGATGTATTATGCGAAAAAAGCAAAAAATCCCAATACTTCTGTGATTGAAGACGTTCTTGGCTGTAAATTTATCCTGTCTGCTGACGAAGAAAAGGAAATGTTCCGTGCCGTCCTGGATCAGGCTGTCGGCGAAGAACTGAATTTACAGGTAATTGCATCCGTGAATGAAAAAATTCAGGATTATGCAAAAGCATTCAAAGACGAGCCTGAACCGCCCGTTGTCAGTGACATTATGGTAAGGGACATGCTGATGGATTCCGGTGTGAGTCAGGAAAAAGCCGAAGCGGCGCAGAAATTATATCATGATACAGTGGAAGATCATTATTTCATGGCATCTAATCTGGCAGAATCTAAAACGACGCTCAACGCATCCGGCGTGACGGTGAATATTTCTGGTGATGCCACGGACAAGATCACCACACGGCTGATTGATGGCAGAAAATTCTTGATGATTTCTCTGGACAGTCCGGATGTGACCGTGAACGGATTCCAAATGAAAATTCAGTAATCATAAATTGGTGAATATTATGTGGGATTATCAGGATATTTGCAAATTATTTCAATTAACAAAACCAGAACCGCTGCCGGAAGAACAGATTCAGCAAATTCAGGAGTTGTTCGGGACAATCCCGGAAGCATTGCTGGCATATTACAGACTTTGCGGCGGCTGTCAGTCCATGAATGCAACACAGGATGCCTTGCTGACGCCGGATGGAAGATATTTACAGTATCGGATGCAGAATTTTGAATATGAAGAATACTGTGCATTCTATGTTGAAAATCAATGTTGTTGGGTCTGGGCAATTAAGAAAGAAGATCTGACAAAGGCAAATCCGGCTGTCTACGAGACACAGGATGATGAAAACTGGTATCAGACAAGCAATTCTGTATCAGAATTTCTGATTTCGCAGGCATATGTGCAGAGAACATTTTCTTTTGCGTATTCCTGTGAGGAATTTTATATGATTACGCAAGAGCAGGCAGATTTATTAATGAAAGAATTTCCGCATGCAGATGCTGACTCTAAATTATACACAGGTGTGAAGTTTCTTCAGCCTTATGGAGATACTGTCATTATGCTGATCAAAGACGATGAAGAATTTTCATGTTTATGGTCATCCGAAACGGAACAGCATTTTGACAGAATCACAGAGCAAATCTGCAAATTATTAAATCTGGAATCCTGGGAATAAAAAATTATTTTTAAAATTATTTGAAAAAACACTGGACAAATCTTTGCAGTTGTGTTATAATAGATAGGAAAGATTCAATCTGATACGGCACAGATTGCGAAATATGCGAAGAATTATTTGAGAAAACAAGGATTATAAACGCTTATCTGTCGCCGACAGATAGGCGCTTTTTTTGTAAATTAAATAAATTAGAGTAATTAGAAAGGGGTTGTTTTGCTATGCGTCTGTTAATTAAAAGTGTTCATGTTGTGGATTCGGATTTTGAAAAGGATACAGATATTTTGATTCAAAATGGAAAAATAACACAGATCCGGGAGCAGATCCAGGAAGAAGCAGATCAGATCATTGACGGCACGGGACTGACTGCAATGCCGGGCTTGTTCGATATGCATGTCCATTTCCGTGATCCTGGTCAGACATACAAGGAAGATATTGCATCCGGCTGTTGTGCCGCCCTTGCAGGAGGCGTCACAGGGGTACTTTGTATGCCGAACACAAAACCGCCGGTGGATTCTTCGGAAATTCTTCAATATATTCTGAAAAAAGCAGAAAATACCGGCGTTTCTGTCCATCCGGTTGCCTGCATCACACAGGGCATGAACGGCGAAACATTAACGGATTTTAAAACATTAAAAGCAAACGGAGCGGCTTGTCTGTCTGATGACGGCAGACCTGTGAAACATGCAGAATTAATGCGGCTTGCTTTGGAACAAGCCGAACAGGAAAATATGTTGATTGCATCTCATTGCGAAGATCTGGATATTATCAGCGGCGGTATTATCCATAAGGGAGAAATTTCCCGAAAACTCGGTGTGAAAGGCATGGACAGAGCGTCCGAAGATTCCATTACAGCAAGGGAAATTATTTTAGCATCTTCTGTCAATGGCAGGATTCATATTTGTCATGTCAGCACAAAAGGCAGTGTTGACATCATCCGGGAGGCGAAACGGCTTGGCGTTCGTGTGACCTGTGAAACAGCGCCGCATTATTTCATCCTGACGCATGAGAAATTATTAGAAAAAAATGCAAATGACCGCATGAATCCGCCGTTACGGGAAGAATCCGACAGGATGGCGATAGAACAGGCAGTGCTTGACGGCACAATTGACTGCATTGTAACGGATCATGCGCCCCATGCGCCGGAAGAAAAAGCAGATTTTGAGAGCGCACCAAATGGGATTGTCGGACTGGAGACATCTCTTGCGGCGACACTCACGGCATTGTATCATACAGGGAAATGCAGTTTATCAAAAATTGTTTCGCTGATGTCCGCAAAACCAAGGGAAATTCTGAATTTACCGGCAGTGCAGATCCGGGAGCATGTGTCTGCGAATCTGATTTTAGTAGATTTAAACCAGGAATGGGAAGTGATTCCGGAGCAATTGCACAGCAAATCGCATAACACAGCATTCCGTGGGATGAAATTAAAAGGAAAAGTAAAATATACGATCACAGACGGCGTGATTCGCTACCAGGATAATTAATTTTCATAATTTTTCTAAAATTTTTGAAAGGGGCTTTTATCATGAGCTTTGACAGATTAGTGAAAAAAATTAAGGAAACAGGTAATCCTTCCGTTGTCGGACTCGATCCGAAACTGGATTATATTCCGGATTTTTTAATTCAGAAATTCCAGGAAGAAGACGGCGCAACGCTCAAAACTGCTGCAAGGGCAATTTTTGCATTTAATAAGGCAATTATTGATGAAATTCACGACATTGTTCCGGCGATTAAACCACAGGCGGCATATTATGAAATGTACGGCTATCACGGCATGAAAACGCTTGCGGAGACAATCCGTTATGCAAAATTAAAAGGCATGTTTGTCATCACGGACGGCAAACGCAATGACATCGGCGCAACCATGCAGGCATACACAGCGGCACATCTGGGATCCGTCAGAGTCGGCGACAATGAAATTGAGCCGTTCGGTGCAGATGCTCTTACCGTCAATGGCTATCTTGGGACGGATGGCATCAAGCCGTTGCTGGAAGTCTGCAAAGAGAGAGACAAAGGCATTTTCGTTCTGGTTAAGACGTCCAATCCGTCAAGTGGTGAATTGCAGGATCAGTCAATGAATGGCGAGCCGTTGTATGCCAGAATGGGCGATCTGTGTGAGAAATGGGGCGCTGAAACGATCGGTGAATCGGGTTATTCCGCTGTCGGCGCAGTGGTCGGCGCAACCTATCCGGAACAGCTCCGGGAACTCCGTGCAAGACTGCCGCACACATTCTTTTTAGTACCCGGCTACGGCGCACAGGGCGGCGGCGCAGAGGGCGTTGCCGGTGCATTTGATGTAAATGGCATGGGTGCGATTGTGAATTCTTCCAGAGCGATCATGTGCGCTTATCAGAAAGAACAGTGCGCACCGGAAGAATTCGCCAAAGCCGCAAGACGGGAAGCCATCCGGATGCGGGATGATATTACCAATTATATTAAGATTGCAAAATAATTTTAATTTTATGATTTGATTTTTTATTCAGGAAAGGATGTAGTGTATGGCATTGATCAGACATGCAGAACCTGCCTGGCTGGTACTGGCAGACGGGCAGATTTTCAAGGGAAACAGTTTCGGCGCAACCGGAACGGCGATCGGTGAAGTTGTCTTTACAACCAGCATGACAGGCTATCAGGAAACACTCACAGATCCGAGCTATTATGGGCAGATTGTGACACAGACATTCCCGTTGATCGGGAATTATGGCGTGAATTCGTCAGATTTTGAATCAGCAAAATCCTATGTAAATGGCTATATCGTCCGGGAATGGTGTGACAAGCCGTCAAATTTCCGTTGTGAAGATACGATCCGGAATTTTCTGGAACAGAATCAGATCATCGGCTTATACAATATTGATACCAGACGGCTGACACGGACGCTCCGGGAAGCCGGTGTCATGAATGGCGCAATTACAACGCAGAACCCGGAAGAAACGCCGGAAATTCTGGAAAATTTACTGGAACAGATCGGGAATTATGCTGTTGTGAATGCTGTAAAAAGTGTAACGGATTCTGCAAGACATGTGTATGCGCCGGATTCTCCGGAACAAAAACAATACCAGGTTGTGTTATTTGATTTCGGCTATAAGAGAAATATCCGGCAGGAACTTGTAAACCGGAATTGTGAAGTAACTGTCGTTCCGGCAGATACCACACCGGACGAAATCCGGGCACTGCATCCGGATGGGATTATGCTCTCGAATGGTCCTGGCAATCCGGCTGAGAATACGCAGATTATCCAGAATCTCAAGGAAATTGCAGAATTGCAGATTCCGGTTTTCGGGATCTGCCTGGGGCATCAGTTAATGGCACTGGCACATGGTGCGAAGACGGAAAAATTAAAATATGGTCACCGTGGGGCGAATCAGCCTGTGATTGATCTAGCAAGCGGACGGACTTATGTCACGAGTCAGAATCATGGATATGCTGTGATCGGAGATAGTTTAGACCCGGAAATTGCGGAAGTTTCCCACATCAATGCCAATGACAAGACCTGTGAGGGCGTACGCTACAAAAAAATCAATGCATTCACTGTGCAGTTCCATCCGGAAGCCCACGGCGGACCATTGGACACGGCATATTTATTTGATGAATTTATTTCCAGAATGCAGGAATCTCAGAAAGGATCTGAATAATTATGGCTTTAAGAAATGATATTAAAAAAGTGCTTGTGATTGGTTCAGGTCCTATTATTATCGGACAAGCCGCAGAATTCGATTATGCCGGTGCACAGGCATGCCGTGCTTTGAAACAAGAGGGACTGGAAGTTGTGTTAATTAACTCCAATCCGGCAACGATTATGACGGACAAGGCAATGGCAGACAAGATTTATATTGAGCCGTTGACGCTGGATGTTGTGAAGCGTGTGATTGAGATTGAAAAACCTGACAGCGTTCTCTCTACACTCGGCGGACAGACGGGGCTCACATTATCCATGCAGCTTGCTGAGGAAGGATTTCTGGATTCTCATCATGTGAAATTACTGGGTGCAGATCCGGAAACGATTCACAAAGCCGAGGATCGTCAGGCATTCAAAGACACCATGGAAAAGATCGGCGAGCCGTGCATTCCCTCGAAAGTTGTCGAAACGGTGGAAGATGCCGTGGATTTTGCAAAAGAAATTGATTATCCGGTGATCGTCCGTCCGGCGTTTACGCTCGGCGGAACGGGCGGCGGTATTGCCTATGATGAACTGCAATTAAGGGATATTGCCACGAACGGTTTACGATTGTCACCGATTACACAGGTCTTAATCGAAAAATGTATCAGCGGCTGGAAAGAAATCGAATTTGAAGTCATCCGGGATCGCAAGGGCAATGTGATTACGGTATGTTCTATGGAGAATTTTGATCCGGTTGGCGTGCATACCGGAGATAGTATCGTCATTGCGCCGGCTGTGACGCTTTCGGACAGGGAATATCAGATGCTCCGGACGGCATCTCTGAACATTATTTCAGAACTCAAAGTTGAGGGCGGTTGTAACTGCCAGTTCGCACTGCATCCGGAAAGCATGGAATATGCCGTCATTGAAGTCAATCCCAGAGTGTCCAGATCTTCCGCATTGGCATCCAAGGCAACAGGTTATCCGATTGCCAAAGTTGCCACAAAAATTGCCGTCGGCTACACACTGGATGAAATCATTAATCAGGTAACCGGCAAAACATATGCTTGTTTTGAGCCGGCACTGGATTATGTCGTGATTAAATTCCCGAAATGGGCATTTGATAAATTTGTCTATGCCAAGCGGACGCTCGGCACACAGATGAAAGCGACAGGCGAAGTGATGGCAATCGGAACAAGTTTTGAACAGGCGATCATGAAAGCTGTCCGGTCAACAGAGCTTGGTGTGGATTCTATGAATATGAAGAAATATCAGGAAATGCCAATTGAAAATATTCTGGAGCTGTTACAGAACAGTGTGGAGGATGAGAGAGCATTCCAGGTATTCGCAGCATTGAAAAAAGGCGTATCTGTTGAAAAAATTCATGAAATTACCATGATTGATGAGTGGTTTCTGGAGAAATTGAAAAATCTTGTGGAACTTGAAGACTGGCTTGCTGACGGCGAACTGACAGAAGAAAAATATCTGCTTGCGAAGCAATACGGCTATCTGGACAGCACAATTGAGAGATTTTCTAATCAGAAGTGCCCCATGCACAGACATGCTGTTTATAAGATGGTAGATACCTGTGCCGGAGAATTCAAAGCAGAAACGCCTTATTTCTATTCCACATATGATGATGAGAATGAGGCGGCACAGTTCATCGCAAGGACAGATACCGGAAAGAAAAAAGTTGTTGTGTTCGGCTCAGGACCAATCCGGATTGGGCAGGGCATTGAATTTGATTACTGTTCTGTGCATTGTGTATGGACGCTGAAAGAATTAGGATATGAAGCTGTAATCTGCAACAATAATCCCGAGACAGTTTCCACGGATTTTGATACAGGTGACAGATTGTATTTCGATCCCCTTACGCCGGAGGATGTTGACAATATCATCGAAACAGAAAAGCCTTATGGCGTTGTTGTCCAGTTCGGCGGACAGACGGCAATCAAATTAACCAGGCATTTAGCCGATAAAGGCGTGAAGATTCTGGGGACTTCTGCGGATAATATTGATGCTGCGGAAGACAGAGAGCGTTTTGACGAACTGCTGGAACAGTGTGGCATCCCTCGTCCGGAGGGTTTCACCGTCATGACAACCAAAGAAGCTGTGAAAGTCGCTGAAAAACTCGGCTATCCGGTTTTGTTAAGACCCTCTTACGTGCTCGGCGGTCAGAATATGATTATTGCGCATTCTGAACAGGATGTTGTGGAATACATGGGGATTATTACATCTCACATGATTGAAAATCCGGTTCTGATTGATAAATATATGATGGGCACGGAAGTGGAAGTGGATGCAATCTGTGATGGAAAAGATTTTCTGATTCCCGGTATTATGGAGCATATCGAACGTGCCGGCGTTCATTCCGGCGATTCTATTTCAATCTATCCGGCGCAGAATCTGTCTCAGAAAATCCGTCAGACGATTATTGAATATACCAGACGGCTTGCGCTTGCCCTGGATGTGATCGGCTTAGTCAACATTCAGTATGTTGTCTACCGTGATGAAGTTTATGTCATTGAAGTCAATCCGAGATCTTCCCGGACAGTTCCGTATATCAGCAAAGTGACAGGGATTCCCATGGTGGATATTGCGACAAAAATCATGTTCGGTGCAACATTGAAAGAATTAGGCTATGAAACCGGACTGCACCCGGAGGGGGACTATGTCGCAGTGAAAGTCCCTGTGTTCAGCTTTGAAAAATTGCAGGATGTGGATACCATGCTCGGACCAGAAATGAAATCAACAGGCGAATGTCTGGGGATTGGTAGGAATTTCGAGGATGCACTCCTGAAAGGTCTGGTTGCTGCCGGGTATGATCTCAAACGGGAGGGCGGTGTGCTGATTTCCGTCCGGAACAGCGAAAAGAAAGAGATGATCCGGATTGCAGACAAATTCTCCCGGATGGGCTTTGATTTATATGCAACAAGCGGCACGGCAAGTTATTTGAATCGCAACATGATTGCGACGAATACTGTCCGGAAGATTTCCGAGGGCAGTCCGAATACGCTGGATCTGCTCGAAAGTGGTAAAATTCATTATATGATTTCAACGTCCGCAAAAGGCAGAATGCCGGCAAGGGACAGTGTCCGGATGCGCCGGAAATCCGTGGAACGTTCGATCTGTTCGCTGACAGCGGTTGACACAGCCAATGCGCTTGCCAATGTCTTATTATCAGAAAGAACCATTGACGACGTGGAATTGATTGACATTACAAAAATTTAAATTTAAAAATGAGAAAAAGCCTCTGTTCTGTATTTCAGGGAATCAGGGGCTTTTTTATAAAAAATTTTATATTGTTTCATAAGCAGAGGTGAATTTGTTGATGTTGTCAGTGAAAGCAAATATACCAGAATGTGTGATTTTTCCGTCAGATTATTTCAATCCCCGACAGGTTGACCCGGATTTGCAGGCAGAATATAACGCCGCATCCGGCATGTATCACTGTATTGTATTTGATTATGAAAAATGGTTTTTTGAGAATCGGCTTGTAATTTTTAAAGATCATGAACATCCTGCGCAGGATGTTCCGGCGATTTACCGAGGGTGGATGATGAAACCAGAACAGTATACATTGTTTTATCAGGCACTGCAGGAGCAGCATATTTGTCTGATGACTTCACCGGAGGCATACCAGAAATTTCATTTGTTTCCGCTGATTTATCCGGAAATTCAGAAAGATACTGCCCGGATTCTGGTCTATCCGGATGGGATTCCGGTAAATCTTGCACAAGTCAAAGAGAATTTTTCAAAATTTCTAGTTAAGGATTATGTCAAATCCGCAAAAGGCTCTGGATTCCCGGATTTTTTTGATGCTTCTGTGACACAGGAAGAATTTGACCGGGCAATGAAAATATTTTACCGGGATCGTGCGGACTTGTATACAGGCGGTATCTGCATCAAAGAATTTCTGGAGCTGAAACGTTATGATAATTTCAAAAACGAATACCGGATTTTTGTTGTGAATCACAGAATTGCCGGAATTTACAAGAATTCCCATCAGCCAGAACAGGCACAGGCGTTCCCGGTGGAATTGCTCCGGGATTACCAAATGCTTGACAGTCCATTTTATACGCTGGATTGTGCCGAACTGGCAGACGGTACATGGAAGATTATCGAAACCGGAGACGGACAGGTTTCCGGCTTGCCGGACGGGATTTGTCCGGTGGATTTTTTCCGGACGATTGGACAATGTTTCCGGGAGTAAGTTTTTATCAGTTTTTAAAATTTTGTATATTTTAGATAAGATTTCTTATTTTTGTGATATTGTAATATGCGTGTTGACAAAATTCGGGATTTATGCTATAATAAAAATAAAAAACAGGAGGTCTTTTCATCATTATGAAGTATCTACAGGGAAAATTTCCCATTCTCAAAAAACAGACACTTGCAAAAGATGTCTATCGTTTCTGGATTTTGTGTCCGGAGATTGCAAAAATTGCACAGCCTGGACAGTTTGTGCATATCCTGCCGCCCGGATTTGGACTCCGCAGACCAATTTCAATTGCCGGAATTGACCCGGAAAATGGTATACTTCAAATTGTATTTGTGATTAAGCACGAGGGGACGAGAATTCTTTCAGAATTTCAACAAGGGAACTATCTGGATATGATTGCACCATTGGGACATGGCTTCACGCTGATGCCAGATGCATCACATGTTGTGCTTGTCGGCGGCGGAATCGGTGTGCCTCCTATGCTGCCGCTTGCGGCATATTATGGCGAAAAAGCAACAGCAGTCAGCGGTTTCCGGAGTTTTCAACAGGTTATTTTGCAAGAAGATTTAGAAAAGTCCGGTGCAAGTACCATCTGTTGTACAGAAGACGGTTCAGCCGGTGCAATTCAGGGATTTGTCACAACGCCGTTGGAACAGTTGCTAGCAGAGGGCGTGGATGCAGTTTTTGCTTGTGGTTCAAAGCCGATGCTCAAAGCCGTTGCAGATCTGTGTATCAAAAATCATACGTATTGTGAAATTTCTATGGAAGAACGCATGGCATGTGGGATTGGTGCATGTCTGGGATGTGCGTGCAAAATTAAAAATTCGGATACAGAAGAAATCCAGTTCCTGCATGTCTGCAAGAACGGTCCTGTATTCAAAGCGGAGGAGGTTGTCTGGTAATGGCTGATTTATCTGTGAATCTCTGCGGAATTGATTTTAAAAATCCTGTAATCCCGGCATCCGGTGTATTCGGTTACGGCAGAGAATACGAAGAATTTTATAATCTCTCAGAATTGGGCGGAATTGCCACGAAAGGCACGACTGCACAGAAACGGACGGGAAATCTTTCACCGAGAATTGCGGAAACACCGTCCGGGATGCTCAATTCTGTCGGTTTGCAGAATCCCGGCATTGATCATTTTATTGCACAGGAATTGCCGTATTTATTGACAAAAGATACTGTCATTCTGGCAAATATTGCAGGCTCTACACCGGAAGAATGTGCAGAAGTCGCTGAAAAACTTGATTCTACGCAAGTCCATATGATTGAATTGAATATCTCTTGTCCAAATGTGAAACAGGGCGGTGCGGCATTCGGGACATCCTGTGCAATGGCGGAACAAGTCGTTTCCGCTGTCCGGAAAGCGACAAGCAAGCCGTTGGTTGTCAAATTATCCCCGAATGTGACGAGCATTACCGAAATCGCAAAAGCCGTAGAATCCGCCGGCGCAGATGCAGTCTCTTTGATTAATACACTTCTGGGAATGCGGATTGATATTCACTCCAGAAGACCAGTTCTGCGTAATAATGTAGGCGGTCTGTCCGGTGCGGCAATTTTTCCGGTAGCTGTCCGGATGGTCTGGCAGACGGCGAATGCTGTAAAAATTCCTGTGATCGGCATGGGTGGAGTCAATTCCGGAGAAGATGCAATTGAACTTATGATGGCAGGTGCATCGGCTGTACAAGTCGGCATGGCTGTTTTCACAGATCCGTATGCACCAGTTCGGATTGTCCGGGAAATTAATGAATTTCTGGACGAGAAACAAATCCCGGCTGTGCGTGACGTGATCGGCACAGTACAGCCCTGGTGATCCGCATGAAGATTCTTGGTGTGGATTATGGAGATTCCCGGACGGGGCTTGCGATCTGTGATAAATCCGAATTGTTAGCCTCTCCGGTGTGTGTGATCCAGGAAAAGAATTTTTTGCGTTGTGCGGAGAAAATCGCACAACAGGCGCAGGAATTAAAAGCAGAATTGCTTGTAGTCGGTTATCCCAAAAATATGAATAACACAATTGGCGAGCGAGCTGAAAAATGTCAGAAATTCGCTGAAATTCTGCACAATCTCACAGGACTGGAATTTGTTTTGTGGGATGAACGGTGTACGACTGTATCAGCGCATCAATATCTGAATCAAACAAATACCAGAGGAAAAAAACGCAAAGCCGTTGTGGATGCTGTTGCTGCTGTGATTATTTTAGAGAGTTATTTAAGTTATCGCAAAAATCAGAAGTAATCAAAACAAGCAGGGCGTAATGCCCTGCCTGTCAGAATTTTTTTAAATTAAATTTTTAGAAATCTATCATAGAAGTAATATCATCAAAGACATCCCCGAAAGCACGCATTGCCTTTCCGGTGTGCCGTTTCAGACTGTGTTTCTTTCGGTCAGAAGTTCCGGAAAGCATAAAATAGGCTGATCCGAGAACAGCGCCGAGGGACATGCCTGTGATTAATAAGTTTTTGCTCATGAAAAAATCCTCCTTTCGGGATTGTTCTGGATTAGTATTTCCGAATGGCAAGAAACTTTTCATGTGAATTTATGCTAATTCTGAAAATTTAAAATAAAAAATTAATTAAAAATCAGAAAGAAGTGATCGCTTGTCAAAACTGCATATTGTGTTGGCAGAGCCACAGATTCCGCAGAATACCGGTAATATCTCACGGACATGCGCCGTTACCGGAGCTGTCCTGCATTTAATCAAGCCATATGGATTTGAAATCACAGACAAGAATTTAAAACGTGCGGGGCTGGATTACTGGGATAAATTAGAGATTCTGGAATATGAAAGTCTACAAGATTTCATGACACAACATGAGAATCATGAAATCTATTTTTTTACGACGAAATCCCGGATCTGTCACAGTGATGTGGATTATCGGAAATTCCTGGACTCCGGGCAGGATGTATATATCATGTTCGGCAGAGAAGATGCCGGCTTGCCAGAAGAATTGTTAGTACAACACCCGGAAACCGCTGTCCGGATTCCCATGCGTCCGACGCTCCGGAGTCTGAATCTGTCTAATTCTGTAGCGATTGCTGCTTATGAAGTCCTGCGACAGTGGGATTATCCAGATATGACGGCGCATGGGAATTTGACAAAATACGAATGGGATTAATTTCATTTCATTCATGATCGCATGCAATCTGCCAGGAATTGCACTGCTGTCTGGAATCCGGCACAGAATGCCTGTTCGGATTCTGCAAAAACACAGTCGAAAAAAATATCACAGTTGTTATTTTCCTGTTCTGGCATGATATTTTTGTCATCTTCACAGAAAACATCAATGGCATGAAGATATTCCGGTGTGTCCTTTTTGGTTTGACTCCACTGCTGATAGAATGCTTTGAAAATTTTATTCGTAAATTTTTTCCACGGAAATCAATTTTCAAAATCTTGACAAATATGGTATAATAAAAATATGAAA
>CAMWTO010000054.1 GCA_947177205.1 uncultured Ruminococcus sp.
TCAGCCGGCTTTGTGATGATAATCGGCTCTGTTGTTTCTGTAGATTCTGTAGACTCTTCTACCGGATCTGTGACAGGTTCTACAGATGTCTCAGCTGGCTTTGTGATAATTACCGGCTCTGTTGTTTTTGCAGGATTTCTGTCTTTCTTCTGCTGTGCCTTATGTTTGAAAGTCGGAACAGATTTAACAAAAATTCTGGTTGTTTCCTCAGGTTGTGCCGGTTCTGCAATTTCCGGATTCTCTGCCGTCTCTTCCGTTACTTCTTCTGGCTCTAATTCTAATTCTGTTTCTTCTATCACTTCGGAAACCGGTTCTTCTGCGATTGCCGGATTTCCTGCAAATTCTTCTGTGTTTTCAGCATTCTCTACAGGACTTGTTTCCTGAACTTCCGGAATTTTCTGAAATTCCTCTGCGGAAATTTCCTGCACCGGGGCAGTAGCAAGCTTTCTGTTGTGCTGTCTGATTGCATTGTTCTTTGTGCCTGTGGGGGTCGTTTTGATAGAAGTTTTAGCAGCGGCAGTTTTTTTGTTTTTTGCTGCGCTGGTCGTCTTGGAAGTTTCCGGTGCATCTGCCACACTGTCATCTAATCTGACAGTTGCCGCATCCGTGATTACATATTTACCGCCTAAAACGGAAGCAAGAAGACCTATGGTAACTGCTGCAACTTTTGCCTTTCTCATCGACTCAATCCTTTCTGTCAAAAAATAAAATAAAACAAATCAAAGCAAAATTTAAAAAATCAAAAATTTTAAAAATCCAGAATCACAGTTCCTGATCCATACTGTGACCTGTGTTTTTCGTCCCTCTTCCCGGGAGTCAATCCTATCATAGCATATTTTTCCCGAATTGGCAAGCATTTCAGAAATATTTCTATAAAACTACCAAGATTCATGCAGGGAATCGCCATAGATCATAGTGAAATTGCACATATAATTATGAATGAAATTTGAATTGATTTTTAAAATGTATATATTTTTACCCTTTTTTCTTACAAATCAATGACAGCTACAACAAATCTGTTACCAATTACCGGCAATTTATATCAGAATGCTTTGAAAATATCAGATAATTTATACAACGTTTTGTCGAATCCTGTCGAATTTTTTCTTGTGAATTTTTACGAATCCGGCGTTGAAAAGTAAAATTTTTGTAGAATTTTATAGATTTCCCCGGATTTTAAAATTTCTTGACAAGGGGATTAGCTTATGTTATAATAGATATTGAAGTCTTTTGTCGGTCTGTGCGTCGGTATCACACAAGGCTGCGCTCCGGTTTTACCGGATGTGTATGGCAAGCTGACGAAGATTTCTCACTGCATTGAGTAAACGACTTTTGTTTTTAGGTTTAGAAACAAAAGAAGTTCTGAATGACAATTTCTGGTCAAAGAAAAGCTTTGCCTGCGGGCTAGCGGTTCTTACGGTTCGACTCCGTTATTCTATCTGTCAGTACAATCATACTGAAACAAGAGAATATTTTTCTGCTAAGCAAATTCTGATCTTGTTCTGCATTGTTTCTATGAATTATTTTCATGAACTATACAGGACAGCAGTCCCCTGACCTTGCCGGAAGCCGGATACCGGTCTTGCAAGACAATACTCAGGATATAAAATATTTTTATATCTCCGGTGTTGTCCTGGATTTCCTCAAAGCGTCTGCCGTCATCGGATTGTGTCGATCAGATTTTTTGCGTTTTAAAAAATGATAATTTTTATGAATTTTATAGACTGGAGGGATTTTTTTGCATCTTATCATTACAGAATCCGAAAGAGGCTTTTTGTTTAAAAAGGGAAAGTTTGTTAGAATGCTCGAAGCCGGAAAGTATTTCTTCAATCTTAATAGACAAATCCGGAAAGCAAAGCTTTCCGAACCGCTGACCGGACAATTCGATCAGGCAATGCTAGATTGCTTTTTGCAGGATGAAAATTTCAAAAAGCAGACGATTTCCCAGGATGTGCCGGATGATCATGCAGCAATCCACAGAATTAACGGACATTTCAAAGAGATCCTAAAATCCGGACGTTATCTTTACTGGAATGTGAATGAGAAACACAGCTTTGAATTGTTCAACATCCGAAATGCCGGCATCCCGGATGATTTGCAGTTATGTGAAAAGTTCTACAAAGCCGGCTGCATGACCCGTCTGGAAGTGTCCGAGAATCAGACGGCATTGCTGTTCGAGAATGAGACATTCCGGAGCTCCCTCACGCCGGGGATTTATTATTTCTGGAATCAGGACGGCATCCGGCGCAAAATCCGGTTTATGGAACATAAAAAGAGATTATTAAGCCTGAACGGGCAGGAAATTTTAACCAAAGACAAAGTGGGTATCCGGCTGAATTTCGTGTGCAGTTTTCAGGTGACGAACTGCGTGAGCGCCTGTCTGGAGATTGATAACCTTGATGAACAGTTCCGGACGGCGGTGCAGCTGACAGTCCGGGAATTCATTGCCGGGTGCACATTGGATGAATTATTGACACAACGGGATGAAATCAGCGAAAAATTAGCAGAAATCCTGCATCCGAAAGCTGAAAAATTATACATCCGGATTTTCGACACCGGGATAAAAGATATTATCCTGCCGGGAGAAATCCAGAATATTATGAATTCTGTGCTGTTAGCCGAGAAGAAAGCGCAGGCGAATGTGATTGCACGCCGGGAGGAAGTCGCCTCAACAAGATCGCTTCTGAACACGGCAAAATTAATGGATGAGAACAAGACGTTATACAAACTCAAAGAACTGGAGTATCTGGAAAAAATCTGCGAAAACGTGGGGAATATCTCCGTTTCCGGCGGTGATTTACTGGAGCATCTCCGGGCGATTATCGGGACAGACCGGAATCAGAAATAAAAACAGAGAAAACCGCAGAATTTGGGGAATTCTGCGGTTTTTGTTGATAGTTGCAAAATATGGATTATGGCTTTGTATAGGATTCACAAAAAAACGCTGTTCAGGAATTTTTTCCCTTAATTTGGTTGACATTTTCCGGAAAATGTGATATAATAATAGCAATAAAAATATTTAGGAGGATGATTACCAATGCGCAAGAAGAAAAAAATCGTGCAAAGTCTGGCGGCAGGAATTCTCACGCTGGGACTTTGTGCATCTGTTGTGCCGGTGGGCGCTTCGGCGGCTTATGACAGGTATGATGTGAATCACGACGGGGCGGTTAATATCAATGATGTTATCTATTTCAATCATTATTTAATAGGGGAATTCTCTGTGGTTTCTTCGTCTGATTTGGATATTAATCAGAACAAAATAATTGATATTGCTGACTCGCTTGAAATTATGGCAAGGATTGTTGGAGGTTCCACCTCTGTGAAGTTTGTTGACATCACAAAAGATCCGGACTTTGTTCAGACCATTCCGGATGAATTGCTTGCAGAATCTGGAGAAGATGATTTGTTCCCGTCCAGTGATATTGCTGAACCGTATGTAATTGCTGGTCCGAGAACTTATTACAAGTATAATTGTACCACAGGTACTTGTACTACCTATGGTTTACAGCCGGAGTTGAAAACACAGACAAGTTTTTTAAATGCAGACGAACCGGATAGCATAAATGCTATTTCAGATGATAATTACTATAGAGTAAACGGCAATGGCATGGATGGTGTTGTGCGTTTTAGAACTAATGGAGTTGCTGGAACAGGTTTTATCGTTGGTGATCATACAATTGCAACTGCTGCACATTGTGTAATTAATTATAGGTCTACTTCGACTAATGTTTTGGATAAATTCTACACAGGAGCTACTGTTCAAATGTGTGATACAGATGGGAATTTAATCGCAACAAAATATACTGTGAAAGAAATTCATGTTCCAAAGGCATATGTTGATAGTGCAACTCGTGAGGATCCACGTGCTGGTAGTCCAGTTGATTATGCTCTTTTGACTGTTAGCGAAGACTTAAGTGCATACACACATTTTAATCTTGGTGTCCCATCTACAGATGACATTAACAATATGAGTGAAGTCCCAATTTTTGCTTCAGGTTTTCCAGGTGATGCACCAGATTCAGCACACGTTTATACATCAGTGGGTTACGAACATGAAGGGCAAGATTCTTCAGAGCAACAGTTTTGGTTTACCAATCATGTTGCCGGTGGAATAAGTGGCGGACCAGTTTATACTGTAACAGATGTTTGTAAAGATGGAAAACCCTATGAAAGAATGAACACAGTATTATCAATTTGTGGCGGAAGTACTAGCACAGCATCAGTTGGTGTTGCTATGAATAGTTTCTTACTTGCGTTTTATAAAAAAAATCCTAATATTGGCTATTAAGGAGGCTGAATTTATGAAGAAAAAGTTTGCATTTGCAACTGTGGTTGCAATGCTTGGTACTTGTTTTTCTATGTTCTCAAGTGTGCCAGTTTTTGCAGATGATTCCGATCATTCTAGTGATTTTGTCGTAGTTTATTCAGATGCTTCTGAAGGCTATGCACTTCTGATTTCAAACGGACGTACCTATGCTAAACACTATTCTACCCCGGAAGCTGCTGCAAGTTGTTGTACTGTGGAATTGACTGCAGGTGATCCTTTGGCAAAACAGGTGATTGAACAGGCAAAATATGGTGATATTGTTCGTTATACAGGAAATTCTCTTGTAAGTACTTGTCTTGATGGTATTAATTCGCTTTCCCGTATCCCTATTTATGATGATATGTATACCCATCCGGAAGATCCGCTGAAATGGGAATGGCATTATCCTGAGGACGATACTTTTGAAATAGTTGGCTCTGTCTTTGATATGCCTGCATGTGATGTCAGCTCTGTGACAATTGATGGTCAGACATTCCTGAAATTAACATTGATGGATGGCACAAATTATGTGATAGAAGAAGGCATATCCTATAAAGATATGGCAAAAATTGCAAGCACTGGTTTTGATGAAGAAATCAGCCTTGCGGATATGGAATTTGAGGGGAAAGATCACTGTCCGATCTGGGTACTCCCGAACGAAGACGGCGACGTGAATTCTGACAATGAGGTAAACAGCGCCGATGCGGCTGTGATCCTGGAAGATATTGCACTAGGTGCAGTGGGCGACACTGGCAGAATGAACGCATCTGAGAACCAGGCGGCGGATGTGAATGGCGACGGCGTTATTGATGCGCAAGATGCGGCAATCGTCTTGAGCTATGCTTCCGAAGTGGGTTCCGGCATGTTGGAGGGTGTCACCCTGAAAGCCTATGCTGCCCAGTAAATGATAACAATTGCAAAAGCACACAGTCTCCGGATTGTGTGTTTTTTTGTGGATAGTTACAAAATATGGATTATGATTTTATACAGGATTCACAAAAGCACGCTGTTTAGGGATTTTTTTCTGAATTTGGTTGACATTTTCCGGAAAATGTGATATACTAATATTATAGATAGCACGTGTTTTATTTATTTACTTTGTAAAGAAAGGATGATTTTATGAAAAAACTGAAAAAGAGAAAACTAGCGCTTGCCACTGCGGTTGCAACGCTGACAGCCAGCCTTTCGGTGTTCTCTGGTGTGCCGGCTTCTGCAACGGTCATTGTAAGTGATTTTGAAGCGTTTAGGTTTGGACTTGATTATGTAGTCGAGTGGAGAACTGATGATATAGCTGCTCTGAAAGGCGTTCCTCGTGAAGAAATTGTATGGGACATGGATTTTGTCGTTGTTCGTGTGGTGTCTCCTGATTGTATTTATGTAGCAAGTCCAGATTACCTTCGTCTTCGACCTCTTGAGAATTTCGGTTACAATAGTTATACAAAAGATCAGTCATGGGCTTTGAAAGATGCTGTCTTAATAAGTGCTTACTTTGGAATGGGCGAACATGGGTGGACAGATGTTCAGTCTGAGATGTTCAAACACATTACAGAGCAAGCAAAGTTAGGGGATATTATTCATTATCATGCCGAAAATGGTGGTGCTGCTTATATAGGCAGTGGATATGACTTTTGGATGAATGAAGAAATAGCTTCTGAATATGAAACAAATGATACGTTTACAATCACTGGTTCTATCTTTGATACACCATTTGAAAATATCAAGCCTTATACGGATGGTGATCTGGTAGCAACGCAGATAACTTATGCGGATGGCACAGATGTTATTATTGAAGACCGGTATTATTCTTCTGAAGACCCGTCAATCTGGTTACTCAGTGAGGGGAAAAAGATACCATCCAATACGGTGGAAGAAAAACCTGTTGGAACATGGTACAGTCATAAAATGGTTGTCGTAGATATGACGGATGATGCGGTCTATGTTGCCTGGGAGGGCGAAGCACACGCTAATGATAAGCGTGGCATGACTTACAATTTCTACAAGCTTGACAAATCTATTCCGGAGATGGCAGAGATCGCCAGTAAGTTGCAATATGGCGATGTCATCCGTTACACTGGTACTGGTGAAATGGTATTTGCCGGAAATCCGCTGATTGATGACATGTCCTTTACGTCCGGCGAGGGCAAAATGGAGATTCTGGGTTCTGCTGTAACTCCACCAGTAGTTCAGGGCGATTTCATGTCTGTTACAGATAAAGACGATATAACTTATATCCTGATGAATGACACAGATTATGATACTTGCTATATGATTGAAAGCAGAGCTGACCACAACACAATCACCGATTTTCTGACCTGGGTAAGTGAAGATCATACAGACGACAACACACCCCATAAATTTGACTGGAAAAAAGACGGTGCGTTCTGGATTCGTCCGAATGAAGAAGGCGATGTCAATTCCGACAATCAAGTAAATAGCGCAGATGCGGCTGTGCTTCTGGAAGAAATTGCGCTGAGTGCGGTCGGTGACACTGGCAGAATGAATGCATCTGAGAACCAGGCGGCAGACGTAAACGGTGATGGCGTAGTCAATGCAGAGGATGCGGCAATCGTCTTGAGCTATGCTTCCGAAGTGGGTTCCGGCATGCTAGAGGGTGTCACTTTGAAAGCCTATGCTGCCCAATAAATATTAAATTTGCAAAAGCACACAGTATCCAGACTGTGTGCTTTTTGTGAATCTGCATGAAAATTATATTCTAATTTTATGCAAATTGTACATGGAAGTCCGCCGCAAAATATGTTATAATAATAATATCTATAACTATCCAGAATCCAGGATAGTTTACAATTACCATACTACAAGGAGGCAATTATGCAAAAATCTATCAGAAAAACGATCAGTGCCGTCCTGGCACTCACATTTTGCATGACCGGCACAGGTCTGTTGCCAGTCATTGCAGAAGAATCAGAAAAAGCAGACGTAAATGCGCTCCCCCTCGGTACTTATGAAGTCGAGACATTCGAGGGGGCAGATCTCTGGACATCCATCTATGAAACACAGCTCCCGGATTATTCCGGCGAGGGCTTTGCGTATCTGACGGCAAGTCCGATTTCGTTCAACATTGAAGTCGAAGAAGAAGGCATGTATGAAGTAAAAGTCCGTGCCTGCCAGATCCTCAGTGAAGAAGGCAGAATGCAGACAATCTCTGTCAATGGCATTGATTATACTTACAATATGCCCTATATTGATGCGTGGAAAGAAGTCAGCTTCGGCGTGTTCCGTTTGAAAAAAGGCGTCAATGAGTTGATTCTGAAACCGACTTACGGCTATGCCGCTTATGATACCATCACAGTTGAAAAAGCCGTCCTGCCGGAAGTGCTCGGAACGGATGAACCCTGCGACCCGAAAGCAACGCCGGAAGTCCGTTCTTTGATGAAATACCTGAAATCCGTCTACGGCAAGCATGTGCTGTCCGGTCAGCAGGAAATCTACGGCGGCGGACATAACGTCTCCACGAATATCCGGTATGATGCCAGCACAGATACCTGTACGGACGGCGCAAAGACATATCCCATTGTAGAAGGCGACTACGGAACAGACGACAGCGGTAACAAATTCCCCTGGCATTGCACAGATCCCGACACCGGGCAGGATTATGTTTACAGCACGCAGAATCATAATTATACTTACAATAATTACGATCAGGAATGCAATTATCTGTATGAACTGACAGGCAAATATCCGGCAATCCGTGGCTTTGACCTGAACACCCACAATCCTGGCTTTGCCTGGGAGGATGGCGTTGCTGACCGTATGATTTCATGGACAAAGGATAAAAACGGCATTGTCACGCTCAGCTGGCATTGCACCGTGCCCACATCCATGGCGGATTTTGAAGTAGATGAAGACGGCAATTTCACGAAAATTTCGGATGACTGGCAGAAATTCACTTATAGTGAAAAGACGGATTTTGTCACTGCCAATGTCATGATAGAGGGTACAAAAGAGTATTATTTCTATCAGGAGTGCATACGCCTTGCAGCAGCAGAACTTCAAAAATTGCAGGATGCCGGCGTGCCGGTTATTTTCAGACCGTTACACGAAGCAGAGGGCAATCCCGGCAATAACGGTGACGGTTCGGGAGCGTGGTTCTGGTGGTCAAAAGAGGGCTGTGAAGTCTATAAAGATCTCTGGAAACTGTTATATACAACATTAACAGAAGAATACGGTTTGCATAATCTGATCTGGGAGCAGAATCTTTATGCTTGGTCGGAGGAATCCGCACTGTGGTATGCCGGGGATGATATGGTGGATATTGTCGGTTTTGACAAATACAATACGCAGTATAACCGTCATGACGGCAAGCCGAGCGGTGTTCCGAACGAGGATGCAGAGAGCAAAATTTTCTGGTCGATTTTAGATTATGTGGATAACAAGAAAATGGTTTCCATGCCGGAGAATGATTCTATTCCGAGCGTTGAAAATATGATGATTGAGCAGGCAAAATGGCTCTATTTCTGCACATGGTATGATGACCAGGGTTCTGAATTTATATCCGGAGCACAGTATCAAGATCCGGAGACGCTCAAAACTACCTATCAGAGCGAATATTGTATTACATTGGATGAACTGCCGGCGGATCTGTTCACGGCTGGCGGTTCGGACACGCCTGATCCGTCCGACGATCCCGACCCGTCCGACGATCCTGACCCGTCTGACGATCCTGAGCCCCCGACGGGTTTGCTTTATGGTGATGCGAACTGTGACGGAGATGTTAACATCAGTGATGTCGTTCTGATGAACCGTGTGTATGTCGGCATAGATTCCCTGGAATGGCAGGGCGTTGTAAATGCTGACGTTGACATGAGCGGCAAGATTGACTTATCCGATTCCATGAATGTCCTGAAACTGCTCGTGCATCTGCTGACACCGGAAGACTTCCCGATTTCAGAATAATCAATTTATAAATTATTAAAAAAATCCCGGAAATCTGTTTCAGATATCCGGGATTTTATAATGATTAAAAATTAATTAGAAATTATACACCATATTTTGCAGTTGCAACCGGCACGCCAGGTCCCATTGTGGATGTGACAGTGCAGGATTTCAGATAAGTGCCCTTTGCAGCCGCCGGCTTTGCCTTGACAACTGCCTCTAGCAATGTGGAAAGGT
Organism: uncultured Ruminococcus sp.; assembly: GCA_947177205.1. GTDB lineage: Bacteria > Bacillota > Clostridia > Oscillospirales > Ruminococcaceae > UBA3855. The sequence goes on from CAMWTO010000054.1 coordinate 9,437, forward strand.
TCACATCCAGTTTTTCAGCGCCGAAAGATGCCTTGCCGATCGGGCAGTGAATGATGTTCGTCTTGTCCAGACGATATTCAATCTTACCTGCTTTTGCCTCGGTAACAGCCTTTGCTACGTCCGGTGTGACTGTGCCGGCTTTCGGGTTCGGCATCAGTCCGCGAGGACCAAGCACACGACCCAGACGGCCTACCAGACCCATCATGTCGGGAGATGCCACAACAACGTCGAAATCCATCCAGTTTTCTTTCATGATCTTGTCAACGAGATCCTGACCGCCTACGAATTCCGCACCGGCAGCCTTAGCTGCTTCATACTTGTCCTCTTTGCAGAATACGCAGACTCTTACCTGCTTACCAGTGCCGTTTGGCAGAACAACTGCGCCACGTACCTGCTGGTCGGCATGTCTGGAGTCAACACCTAAACGGATGTGTACTTCGATTGTCTCATCGAATTTTGCCTTGGCATTCTTGCAGACCAGTTCCAGCGCTTCCGTGGAATCATAGAACTTTGTGCTGTCAATTGCCTTGCAGCTGTCAACATATTTCTTACCATGTTTCATGCGATTAAAATCCTCCTGTAGTGGTGATAGCGGAAGAAAATTCCTCCCACGTTATATAGAATGAAAACTAGAATTTAAATTGAAATCAAGAAATTTCAGTCTTTCACAACAACGCCCATGGAACGTGCTGTGCCTGCGATCATGCTCATTGCGGCTTCCAGAGAGCCAGCGTTGAGATCCTGCATTTTGGTCTCAGCGATTTTCTGGATCTGTTCTTTCGTAATGGTTGCCACTTTTGTCTTGTTCGGCACACCAGAACCGCTCTCAATGCCGCAGGCTTTCTTGATCAAAACAGCAGCAGGGGGCGTTTTTGTAATAAATGTGAAAGAACGGTCTGCGTAGACAGTGATGACAACCGGGATAATCATGCCAATGTCGTTCTTGGTTCTCTCGTTGAATTCTTTTGTGAATGCCATGATATTTACACCGTGCTGACCTAATGCAGGACCAACCGGCGGCGCAGGTGTTGCCTTGCCTGCGGCAATCTGAAGCTTGATATAGCCAACTACTTTCTGTGCCATAAATGCACACCTCCATAATTTGTGGTAAAGGCGGGCAGAGAAATTAAATTAAATATCTGCTCTCCCACTTGAAAACTTGAAAACTTAAATTTTTTTAAAAATGCTGTTAATTTATAATTTTTGTTTAGTCGTCCAGTCTGATTGCCTGGTGCAGAGCGATTGTCGTGGGTGTTTCCCGACCGAACATGCTCACAAGTACTTCGACTTGTTCATTTTCCAGATCAATGTTTTTGACAACGCCGGTGAAGCCGTCCATTGTTGTGCCTGTGACACGGATTCTGTCTCCGACGCTGTAATCTACTTCAATAATGGGTGTGGAATTGATGCCCATTGCAGCGACTTCTTTTTCGGAAAGCGGCGTCGGCTGTGAGCCAGGACCGACGAAGCCGGTCACGCCCCTCGTGTTTCTGACGACTGCCCAGGTGTCATCGGTGTAGATCATTTTCACCAGAACATAACCAGGGAATATTTTGCGCTTGTATTTTTTTGGTTTTCCGTCAACGAATTCCGTAACATCTTCCGTAGGGATCTGCACTTCCTGGATCTGGTCATGCAGTTTACGGTTTTCCACGACTTTTTTGATATTCTGTTCCACTTTGTTTTCGTAGCCGGAATAGGTGTGGACAACATACCATTTTGCAGTATCTGCCATGTGAAAAGAGCCCCTTTCTGATTTTAAAATTAAAATCAAGATAAAATCATGTTACGGTTACTGATTCCCTGCGAGATTCAGCAGTAATTTGACAAGTTCGATCAGACCTGCATCGAGCAGACCGACAAAGAGACTGGAAATCACGATCGTGCCGAGCACGATACCGGAATTCACCATAACAGTGTGCGGTTTCGGCCAGGTGACATTGTTGAATTCGATCTTGAGATCTTTGAACCATTTGGCAATGCCGCCGGATTTCTTGTCAGATTTTTTATCTGATTTCTCTTTCTTGTCTTTTTTTTCTGTTTTTTTCGCCTTTTTTTCTTCTTTTTCGTCCAGAGCGTCTTTTTTTTCTTTTGCCATGTGTCAAGACCCCCGTTTACTTAGTTTCTTTGTGCAGTGTGTGTTTCCGGCAGAATTTGCAGTGTTTGTTCATTTCGATACGATCCGGGTCATTTTTCTTGTTCTTCTTTGTCACGTAGTTGCGACGCTTGCACTCTGTACAAGCCAAAGTTACTTTCACTCTCATTGCGGCACCTCCTGAATAGAATTACTTGCGCCGGCATGTCCGGCGTATTTGCCTCCCTCAATACAGCAAAGGACAAAAAGGCACATAAAAAATACCCCCTGCCAAAGAGGTATTTTCAGTATAGCATATTTTTAAAAATTTGTCAAGCATTTTTTCGAGATTTTTCAAGATTTTTCTGGATTATCATGTGACAGCAATTTTTGATAGCTGTTGTCAATGCCGATTGCACCCAGAGGGGCAGTCATCAGAATTGCAAGGACAGCAACGGAAAGAATACTGTTTCCGCATGGCAGACCAAGTGACAGCGGAACAGAACCAATGGCAGCTTGTACAGTCGCTTTGGGAAGATAGGCGATTACGCAGAAAAGCCGTTCCCTTGTTGTCAGATTTGTTCCGGTCATACAGATCCATACACCAATTGCCCGGAACACAAGTGCAATTCCGATCATGGCAATGGAAGAGATACCGGCGTCCAGCGTATAACGGATGTCCACTGCTGCGCCAACCAGTACAAACAGGAGAACTTCTGCAGCAATCCAAAGCTTTCCGCATTTTTCGGAGAGCCGTCCTGCAACAACCGGTTCTGATTTTAATTTGATCGCACAGGACATTGCAACTACGGCAAGCAGTCCGGATAAGGCAATATAGTTTTTTAGCCAGGTTTCTGTTGTCATCAGCAGAAAAGAGACAGCAAGAATCAGGATTATTTTTGTGCTGTTTCTGATTTTATGATTGTTCCGGTAAGCTGTTTCAAATATTTCATGGAGGATAAATCCGGCAGAAATTCCGAGAAGAATCCCCAGAATCATAGAAATTGGAATATTCAGAAAATCCCTCACATGAGCAGTCCCGCCCTGCGCCATTGTGACAAACGTACTGAACAGAACAATCACAAAAATATCGTCGCAGGACGCACCGGCAAGAATCATCTGCGGAATGCTTTTTTTTGTGCCATATTGTTCTTCGATCAGTTTCACCATTCTCGGTACGACAACCGCAGGCGAAACGGCACTGAGTACAGCCCCCATGACAGCCGCTTCCATCCGGTTAATGCCAAGCAGTACCGGTGCAAAGCAGAGATAACCGGCGAGTTCAAAGCAGGCTGGGAGAAATGACATCAAAATAGCCGGTCTGCCGACTTTTTTCAGATCTGATAAATTTAAAGATAATCCGGCTTTGATTAAAATAATAATTAACGCTATCTGACGGAGTTCCGAAGAAATATTCAAAATAGACGGATCAAGCCAATCCAGTACATAGGGACCGATCACAATCCCGGTTGCAAGCAGACCGATAATCCCCGGCAATTTTAATAATTTAAAAATCGAGGCTAAGGATAATCCGACAAGAAAAATAATAGCAAGTGATAACAGCATAAAAATATCCTCCTTAAATTTTTTCTTTACATTTTTGAATTTTAAATTCAAAAAAGCTGACAGCATCTGCGTAATTTGCAGACGTCATCAGCTTCGTAAGCGGTTTTGGTTTCCCAGGGGAGAACATCATTCCCTTGTATATTTG
>CAMWTO010000055.1 GCA_947177205.1 uncultured Ruminococcus sp.
TCAGACAAAAAAGGCTCTGAAACATAAATAAAATCAAAAAAGCACGGCGCATTTCTATCTTAAAAATAGAAATGCGCCGTGTTTTAAATTATAATAAAAATTATTTAGAATGAATATCCCGGATTAATTTCGGAAGAACAAGTTCAAATTTCACGCCATACCAGTGTGAGGGATCATCTTTTGTTGTTTCAATGCAGGAAACGGTAAAATCCGCAGCAATCCTTGCGGCGTCGTAAGCATTCTTTCCATGCAGATATGCTCCTGTGAAGACAGATGCGTAAATATCGCCTGTTCCATGACAGCGCTGTGCGATTCTCTGATGCTGATAATACCGAATTTTTTCCGGATTCTGATCCGTCTCTGCTATGACAACACCTGTAGAAGATTCTTCATAGCTGATTCCCGTCAGAATAATATTTTTTGCACCAAAATTTTTTAATTGATGCAAAATGTCTGTAATCCAATCCGGATTGTAAGTCTCCGTGTAGGGCGTATCTGTCAGAAGACAGGCTTCTGTCAGATTCGGGAGAATAAAATCCGCATGGAAGCATAATTCTTTCATTGCAGAAACATGCCTGGTATCAAATGCCGGATATAATACGCCATGATCCGCCATTGCCGGATCGACAATCAGTCTGCAATCCGGCGTTCCGCAGATTTCCCGGATGTTCAGCACTTGTGCAATCTGGTTCTGATTGGCAAGGTAACCAGTATAGATAGCGTCAAACTGAATGCCTTCGCTGTCCCAGTGGCGGAGAATTGCAGGGATTTCGTCCGTCAGATCATGACAAGTGAAATTCCGGAATCCGGAAGTATGCGTAGACAGAACTGCTGACGGCAGAATGCAGGTTTCAATCCCACAGGCTGACAGAATTGGCAGGGCGACCGTCAGGGAGCATTGTCCGACACAGGAAATATCCTGAATCGTTAAAATCCTGGGATAATTATGATTAGAAATCAAAGACATGCGATTTGTTCACTCCTTAAAAATAAATTTACGTTTATTATAGCATAGTTTTCCTGGGATGTCAAGTTTTCTGCTTGCATTTTTTGGAAAATCATGCTATAATAATCCTGAGGTGAATTTGATGTATCGTATTTTTGTGATTGAAGATGATGTTATCATTGCTTCGCTGATGGCGAAACATCTGGAAAAATGGGGCTACACAGTGAAATCTGCTGAAAAATTTCATGATATTCTTGACGAATTTACGGAATTTGATCCGCATATTGTCCTGCTAGATATCAAACTGCCATTTTATAATGGCTATCACTGGTGCACGGAGATACGGAAAATCTCGGAAATTCCTGTCATTTTTATTTCTTCTGCTGCGGATAATATGAATATCGTCATGGCAATGCACATGGGAGGTGATGATTTTATTGCCAAGCCGGTCGATCTGGACGTTTTAACGGCAAAAATCCAGGCAATGCTCCGACGGACTTACGACATGGGCAGTAAAATCCCGGTTCTGGAACACCGGGGCGCAGTCCTGAATCTGCATGATACGACACTTGTCTATGAAGGGAACGTTCTGGAACTGACGAAGAATGATTTCCGGATTTTGCAGACGCTCATGGAGAACAAGGGAAAAATTGTCAGCCGGGATACACTAATGACAAAACTCTGGCAGATGGATTACTACGTAGAAGAAAACACGCTCACTGTGAATGTCACAAGATTAAGAAAGAAACTGGAATCCATTGGCTTGCAGGATTTTATTAAGACAAAAGTCGGTCTGGGCTATATCATTGAGTAATCAGAATCAGGATTAGAACATGATGAAATTATTTTTGCAGTATATCAAAAAATTCAGAGGAAATTTTGTTTTTCTTGTGCTAGGTTCGTTTGTATTTGTTGCTGTATTTGCCTTATATCAATTAGAAATTGAAGCTGTTTTTTATGCATTTCTGATTTGCTTTGTAATCGGAGCTATCTGTGTTTTGATCGGTTTTCTGAAATTTCGAAAACAACATCAATTATTACGGAAAATTTACGATGCACTGCCGCTTATGATAGAGGAGATCCCAGAGCCGGACACCCTCACAGAACGGGATTTGTTTGACATCATCCTGAAATTGTCAGACATCAATCAGCATAATTTAAATACAATGCGTAATTTGCAAAAAGATAATATGGAATATTTCACAGTCTGGGTACATCAGATTAAAACGCCGATTTCTGCCATGCAGATGATCTTACAAGATGTGGACACAGAAAGCAACCGAGAATTATCTGCGGAGCTGTTCCGAATTGAACAATATGCAGAAATGGCATTGCATTTTATCCGGCTGGACAGCAGTTCTAATGATTTTGTCATCCGGCGTTATAATCTGGATCAGATCATCCGACAGGCAGTCCGGCGATATGCACCGTTGCTGATCCGGCGGAAAATCCGTCTTGTCTATGCTCCGGTTCATGCAGAAGTGCTTACAGATGAGAAATGGCTTTTATTTATTCTGGAACAGCTCCTGTCAAATGCTGTGAAATATACTAATTCCGGGACGGTGGAAATCTGTTATTATGATGAAATGCTGACAATTTCTGATACCGGGATCGGAATTCCTGCGGAAGACCTGCCAAGAATTTTTGAAAAGGGTTATACAGGACTCAGCGGACGGACAAATCAAAAATCAACCGGACTGGGGTTATATCTATGCAAGAAAGTCTGTGATAAACTGGGACACGGGATTTTTGTCAAATCACAGCCGGGAAAGGGTTCTGTATTTTTTGTGGATCTGAGAACAGAAAACTTCCAGATAGAATAATTTTTAAAATTTATCTTACAAAAATGTCACATAGAAAAGCCGGATTGTCACACAAATCAATGTTGCAATCCCGGCTTTTGTGCTATAATCATAATATCAAATAAATCAACAGGAGGTTTTTATCATATGCCAATTCTGGAAGTCAGAAATCTTGAAAAAATCTACACAACCCGGCTCAGCCGGAATCAGGTCACGGCACTGTCAAACGTTAGTTTCTCCGTGGAAAAGGGAGAATATATTGCCGTTATGGGAGAATCCGGATCAGGAAAGACAACACTCCTGAATATCCTTGCCGCACTCGACAAACCGACCGGCGGTGAAGTCTACCTGGGCGGGAAGTCCATGACAACCATCAGAGATAAGGAATTATCTGCATTCCGGAGGGAAAATCTGGGATTTGTTTTTCAGGATTTTAATTTGTTGGATACGTTCAGTCTCCGGGATAATATCTTTCTGCCGCTTGTTTTATCCGGAAAAAAATATTCTGAGATGCAGAAATTATTAATTCCGATTGCGGATCGGCTCGGCATCATGGAGTTATTAAATAAATATCCCTATGAAGTCTCCGGCGGACAGAAACAGCGAGCCGCTGTGGCACGGGCGATTATTACCAATCCGAAATTAATTCTTGCAGATGAACCGACTGGGGCATTGGATTCCAAATCAACGGACAGTTTACTGAAAGTATTTTCAGATCTGAACCAATCCGGACAAACAATTCTAATGGTAACGCATTCTGCAAGGGCGGCAAGCCGGGCAGGACGTGTGCTATTTATCAAGGATGGGGAAGTATTTCACCAAATTTATCGAGGAAATTGCACAAATGAAGAATTATATCTGAAAATTTCGGACACCCTCACACTGCTTGCGTCCGGGGGTGATGTTGTATGAATAGTCTCTTCTATCCAAAACTGGCATTGACGAATATCCGGAAGAATGCCCGTATGTATCTGCCCTATCTGTTCACCTGTATCTTTACTGTTGCGATGTATTACATCATGAAATCGCTTTCTCTCAATACTGGTCTGAATGAGATGGTCGGCGCAGATGTATTGATTACCATTCTGGAACTGGGTTGTCATGTCATTGAAATATTTTCGTTTATTTTTCTGTTCTATACCAACAGTTTTTTAATGAAAAACCGCAAGAAAGAATTTGGATTATTTAACATTCTGGGCATGGAAAAAAAGCATCTTGCAAAAGTCATCGGATTTGAGAGTCTCTATGTTGCCGTCATCAGTCTTGCCGGTGGATTCGGTGCAGGGATGTTACTGGACAAACTGATGTATCTTGCCGTCTCCAGATTAATCAAACAGGATATTGCACTGGGATTCTATATTTCCGGTGAGGCAATCAAATCGACATCGATTCTGTTCAGCATTTTGTTTTTATTGATCTTTCTGAATGCACTCCGGATGATTTCTCTCACAAAGCCGATTGAATTATTAAAAGGCGGATCACTTGGCGAAAAAGAACCCAAAGCCAAGTGGCTGATTGCACTTCTGGGAGCTGGCTGTCTGGGAACAGGGTATTATCTGGCTTTGACGGTAGAAAATCCGATTATGGCATTGACATTGTTTTTTGTAGCTGTGATTCTGGTCATTATCGGGACATATCTGTTGTTCACATCCGGGAGCATTGCCTTTCTGAAAATCCTGAAACATAATACCAGATATTACTATCAGACAAATCATTTTATCAGCGTTTCGGGTATGATGTACCGGATGAAACAGAATGCCGTCGGACTTGCGAATATCTGCATATTGTCCACAATGGTGCTTGTCATGGTGTCTACTACAGGTTCTTTGATTATCGGCATAGAAGATGTTCTGAATCAGCATTACCCGTATCAGATGGAATTCAATGCCTATGATATTGATAAAATGACATTTCAGGAAATTGTGGATCTCGTCAATGACTGGGCAGAAAAGGAAGATGTTACCATCACAGAGAGTGAAAAATATTCTAGTATTCAATTTTCCGGTGTTTATGATGGCAATGATCTGTTTGAAGTATCTGCTGACAATGACCTGAGCCGGATTGATGATGTCTGCAATCTGAATTTTATTTCTTTAGAAGATTATGAAGAAAATACCGGAAAAGAATTTACGCTTGCCGAGAATGAAGTATTGCTGTTCTGTTATGGCAGGGATTACAATCCGGATCTGGATTATTTCACACTGTTCGACAAGCAATACAAGATTGTGGATGTGATTGATGATTACATGACGGGCAATCTCATGACACCGGAATTATGTCCGACTTATGGTTGTGTGGTAAACAATACAGAGATCATGCAGGAGCTGAAAGAAAAACAGCAGGCAATCTATGGGAAAAATTCCAGCAACATGGTTTCCTATTATATGGTCAATATTGACGGCGACGCAGAAACGCAGTTTCAGTTTTATGCCAAAGTCTGGGAGAATTTAAGACCCTATTGCGCAGAACGGGAAATCGCTTCTCACGGTGAATGTCGGGAGCAAAGCAGGGAGGGCATTTATGAACTCTATGGCGGCCTGTTCTTTCTGGGGATCTTCCTGGGACTGCTTTTCACAATGGCAACTGTTCTGATTATTTATTATAAGCAGATTTCCGAGGGACTGGACGACAAGAACCGTTTTGCGATCATGCAGAAAGTCGGCATGACGGAACAGGAAGTCAAAGGCTCGATCCGGTCACAAGTATTAACAGTATTCTTCCTGCCGTTAATCGTTGCCGGGATTCATACTGCAATCGCATTCCCGATTATTAAAAAAATCATGGCAATGCTGTATCTGACCAATACAAAGCTGTTTATTCTCTGTACAGCCGGAAGTTTTCTGATCTTCGGCGTGATTTATATATTGATTTATACCATGACAGCAAGAGTGTATTATAAAATTATAAAAAAATAAAAAACAAAAGCACAGTTCTGTGAACGATTTTAGAAATCTCACGGACTGTGTTTTTATTGTGTAGTTTGTATGATTTTTGTATTCGGATTTTGTTGTAATTCACGAATTTCAAAAAATCTCAAAGAAATTGCTGTTTTTCTGTCAGGTTTTTCAGAATGGATTTGTATTTAAAATAGATACTAAAAATTTCAGAGAGGAATTAATTATTTATGAAAAAACAAATGATAACAATTCTATTGGCATTGATAATGTGTTTCATGTGTTTCCAGTTATCCGGCTGTGAGAAACAATCCCCCAAAACCGGTGCAACGTTGACTGTGGAATTGAATCATTCCTATGCAGGGACTCGTCTGCCGATCAATACGGAAAATCCGTTGCAAAGTAATGAAAATTATGAATACATGGGGGATTATATCGTTACGCCTGATTTTAAGTATCGGATTTCTACTGGAGAAAAGGAAAGTGATACACTGGAATATCTGAAACAACAGGACGAAAGTCATTTCATCAGTATGCTTGGTGCGATGGAAATGCCGGACGGCAATATCATGATTCTGTATGCCACACATATTATAGATGATAATTATAGAATTCTGGAAGAAGAACCGTTATATGCAGAAATCTATAATACAGAAATGGAGCTGTTGGATTGTTATGCATTACCGGACTTGTTCGGGGAGGAAATTACTTATTATTCTGCAAGCGCAATAGATAAAGATGGAAATTTATATATCCAGACGAGAGACGGCGCAGATGAAATGCTTTCCGTCTTTGATGCTTCTTATCATCTGCTCGGCACAATCGGGGGCGGAGATGCTACAGACATCCAGGGATTTACTATGTTCCACACGGCAGATAACAGAATTGGACTGGAATATTACACACAGGGAATTTACAAAAAACAATATGGGATTATAGATCCGCAGACAATGAAAATCACGCCTGTTAGGATTGTCCCGGAGGAGGAAGAAACCAGAGGTATTCAGCATGTAATCGTGGACGGCTGTGGGAAATATGATTATTTTCTGAATCTGCAAAGCGGGTTGTACGGTGTTTCCGGCAATACAAAAGAAATGATCATAAACTGGAGCTGTTCCGATTTTTCGGCGGATCTGATACAGCATGTAAGAGTTTTACCGGATGGACAAATCCTTCTCAGTTGCAGACGTTATATCATACAAAATTCTGTCAGTTATCAACAGACAGAATTATGGATCTTGCATGAGCGGTCCCAGGAAGCTATTGCAAATACAAAGGTTCTCACACTTGCAGGAATCGAATTATCAGATGATCTGACAGAAAAAATACAGGATTTTAACAGACAGAGTGAAACAATCCGCATTGTACCAGTGAATTATATGGCAAAATACAGCATGAATAACGAATACCAGACAGCTCTCCAGCAGATGCAACAGGATATGACAGACGGGATTGTTGCGGATGTGATCTGTACGGATGATCTGCCGTTCCTGAGTTTCTGGAGCAAAGGATTATTTGAGGATCTGTCCGGAAAAATCCGGAAAGAAGATATGCTGACAGATGAAAATTATTTTATGAATTTCTTTGCATCGCAGAAATATGGAGATGCGATTCCGACAGTCGGTTTTTCATTCCATATCCAGACGCTTGCAGGCAAAACAGAATTCACTGACACGCAGGATGGACTGAATGTTTCAGAATTTACGGCACTGGCAGACAGAATGCCGGAGGATATGAAATTATTTCAGAATACATTGAAAGAATCTGCACTGTATATTTTATGTGAAAAAAATATATCCAGTTTTGTGAATACAGCAGACTGGACATGCGATTTTGAAAATCCGGATTTTATCCGGATTCTGGAACTCTGCAACGAATTTGAAGATGGCAGTATGCTGACGGATTATGTAGAAAATTCCGGCAGGGAATACAGAAATAATCAGGCACTTTTCTGTGATGTGAATCTTTATGAGCCTTATCGCTGGCATTCTGTCCGAGAGGGAGAGTTCGGCAGTGCAGAGATTTCTTTTACAGGATTCCCAACCATGCAGGAAGACAGTTGCGGTGCTTATTTTATACCGGAATATCAACTTGCCATCAATGCACAGTCGCTTTATTCAAATGAAGCATGGGGATTTTTCATGTATCTGCTTTCTGATACTTCACAAGAAAATGTAGGGCAGAGTCTGCCTGTGAAACGCAGTGCCATGGATCAGCAGATCCAAGATGCCTTAGATTATGTGAGAGATCTTGAGGGAAATATTGTCGGTACAGCAAGAATGTATTTTATTGGAAGTACGCCGGTTGCCTTGCAGAATGCGACAGAACAGGAAATGCAGGAATTTGTTTCTTATGTGGAGAACGTCACAGAATGTTGCTATCATGATGAAACAATCTCCAGTATTATTTCAGAAGAAAGCAGCATGTATTTTTCAGGTGACCAGAGTGCAGAAGACACAGCAAAATTAATCCAGAGCAGAGTGAGTCTGTATCTCCAGGAGCAACAATAAATCCGGAGTTATTTTGCAGAGCATTATTTTTTGGCTAGCAAATAGCTTTGGTCAATTCTCCGGCAGAGTTCTTCCGTGGGGACGGAATGATCTAATATGACTGTGTACCAGTTTTTTTTATTCATGTGCCAGCCGGGAAAATAGCTCTGATGATCTATCAGGGATTTGATCTGTTCCGGCTGGATTCTCAGATCAATGATTTCAGCTATCTGATCTGAATGAATGCCAAGTTTTCTTTTGGAAATTGTCATCAGAACGGCATACCATTTCTGGTTGTCTTTCCGTCGGAGAATTGCATTATCATCAAATTTTTTCCATAAAAATTCTAATTCGTCCCCGTATGTTTCCGCTATATAAGCAAGAATTTGCTTTGACTGTGGATTCTGGAATACATCGGGGATGAAGCAGTTTTCTGCAATTTCTGACAGAATTTTTTTATACTGTTCCCGGACGTTTCCTACAAATCCGCCCACAGCTTTCGTCAGATGCAGGATATATGGCTCATTCAGAACAGGATCCATTACTTCTGTAGTGATGGATCCTTGTTCTGTAATCTGGATTGTGAAAACAAAATCAGATCCCGGAAGAATTTTCTGATAATAATAAAAATGCTGATCCGGATTTATTTCAAATCCGAATGGGATCAGCTTTTCTTTCACTAATTTTTTATGATCAAAAATTTCTGTAATATCAGCCATGTTAAATTCTATCTTCCTTTAAAAATCACGACCGGAATCGGCGGACAGTTCTGCCGGTTCACAAACGGCATTTCCACGACAGTATAAAGATTGTTGTCAATCGTCGGCAGATATTTTAGCAATGCATCCCGTTCTTCAAATCCTGTTTCTCTGCCGTAATATAAAATTAATGTCATAATGCCGTCAGGCTTTAATAATTCTAGTCCCTGTGCAATCGCTTCAATGCTCGTTTCTTTCTGCGTGAAGATATGATGATTCCCACCCGGCAGCCATCCGAAATTGAATGTGATACAATCCACGGATTCCGGCGAAATATAATTCTTCATGTGACTGTGACTGTCCAGGATGACTTCTGTCCGGTCAGAGAATCCATGCTCTGCCAGGAGTAATTTTGTACTTTCCACAGCTTCCGGCTGGATGTCAAATGCCGTCACGTGTCCGGATTCCCCGACAAGTTCCGCCAGAAACAGCGTATCCCGTCCACGTCCTGCTGTTGCATCAATGCAGACAGCGCCGGACTGGACATGCTCCCGGAGAACTCTTTGAATGATCTGCAAAGCACTGAAATGTTTTCTTGAATCTTTCATAATTTTATGTTATTTCACCATAATTTCTAGTATAATTTAATTTATCACATGCCGGTCATAGAATTCTAAAAATTTTTCTTTGGAAAAATCAGGAATTTCCTGGAATAATTCCAAAAGCAACTTGAGAATTGCGACAGATCTTGCCTGTGTATTTCGACTTTTCGCAGGATTGAACTCAATATCCGTGAAATACTGATAATTCCAGATTTCATGAATTTCTTCCAGCGACTCTTTCACGGCTTTGAGATATACGAAATCATAAAAAGCCGACCGGGTTTCTATTCCCCAAAATGTCCCATTCCACAGAAATCCAGTTAGTTTTCCGGAATTCCTGAGCCGTGAATCTCTCTTTGCTTCTTTTGGAGTACATGACAACAACTCGGGATAGGATGCGCCGGATGCAAACACTTTTGCACTCTGATAAATACATTCCAGGAAATGCCCCTGATATTTCAATCCGAATGCACTGAGTTTTTTGCCTAATTCAGATTCGCTTTTTGTACTGATTTCCAAAATTCCTGCATTGGGGTGCATCCGAAGAATTTCCTGGTGCAAACTGGCAATAGATTTCTGTTTCTGCGAAACTGCAAAACCGGAAAACCAGGTGAATTCAAAATTTTCCCGGATAATTTTCTGATCTGCCGTACAGCAGAAAGCTGGTCTGTTTGCCATAATAATTAATATTTCTGGACGACAATGCCGTCATTTTTCCAGATACTGTTCTCTGAGACAACGCCACGCACACAGCTTGTGGGGTAAATATTGGAGTGTCTGCCAATGATCGTTCCAGGATTCAGGACGCTGTTACAGCCCACTTCCACGAAATCTCCAAGCATTGCGCCCATTTTTTTCAGCTCCGTTTCCTGGATCTCTTCGCTGGATTTTACTACAACAAGTGTTTTGTCAGATTTCACGTTAGAAGTAATTGAGCCTGCACCCATATGGGAGTAATAGCCAAGAATGCTGTCGCCAACATAATTATAATGCGGTGTCTGAACATGATCAAATAAAATTACGTTTTTCAATTCCACAGAATTGCCGACAACGCAGTCCTCGCCGATCAGAGCGCTCCCACGGATGAACGCACAATGCCGGACTTCGGAACGAGCGCCGATAATACAAGGTGCACCCAGATAAGCACTCGGAAAAACAGTTGCTGTTTTGTGAATCCAGACATTTTCAATCGGATTGTCATATTCTTCCGGATTTAATTGCTGTCCCAGAGAGATAATCATATCTTTGATGCCGGGGAGTGCTTCCCACGGGTAAGTGAATTTCTGCAAATACATTCCTGCCATGGTATGTGACAGGTCAAACAGATTCTGAATCGTAACAGACTGCAGCATGTTCTTATTTCCTCCTGATAATAAATAATTTAATTTTATAGTGAATTTTCCCCCATCTACGCTCGTTATACTCGCTAAGAGGTGGGGGCTTCGTCAGAAGATTGGTATTTCAGTCTCCACCTGAAACATCAGGCATCCCTTATTCTGACCGGCGTGCGCCGCTGCTGGATAGGACGTTAAGTCCACACCGCTGCTTTCATTTATGAGTTTATTTTTCCTGATTTCATTTTTGCAGAAGACTAACTGATGTTTAAGATTTTATACACCATTCTTAACTATCAGGACATTTCTAGTATATCATAATTTATCTGATTTGTCAATCTATTTTTTCAGACGACATTCCTCTATATATGAAAAAGTCAATCAAGTTTTAAATTTTAAAAAATTTAAAATAAATTGATGAAAAGTTGATAAAGATATGCTATACTATTTATATTGTGAGGTGAACAAGTCATGTACAGAATACTTGTAGCAGATGATGAACCGGATGTTTTAAGTCTGCTGAAAGATTATTTTGAAATAAATGGATATGAAGTCATTACAGCTCAAAACGGCATGTCTGTACTGGATCAAATTAAGAAAAATCCGGATATCATTCTTCTTGATATCAATATGCCCGATATGGATGGCATTTCCGTTTGCCGGGAAATACGGGATTATGTTGCCTGTCCAATTCTGTTTCTGACGGCAAGGGTGGAGGACTGTGATAAAATCAAGGGATTTGCCTCCGGTGGAGATGATTATATCATCAAGCCTTTTTCCATTGACGAACTGGGCGCAAGAGTAATGGCACATATCCGCCGGGAACATCGTGCGGAATCTGTTTCAAACGTGCGTTTCTTTGGCAAAATCAGTATCGATTATTCTGCGAAAACAGTCTCTGTAAAAGGTGTCAAGCTGAAGTTAGCCAAAAAAGAATTTGAAATTATGGAACTTCTTTCTGTGAATGCAGGGCAGGTATTTGATAAAGAGAGAATTTACGAAAAAATATGGGGATATGATGCCGAGGGGAATGCCAATGTTGTGGCAGAACATATCCGCAGAATCCGTGCCAAATTAGCAGAAGAAGCAGATCATATCCGGACAGTCTGGGGGATTGGCTACAAATGGGAAAAATGAATCAAAAAACGTTATCTTTGAAATGGAGCTTTTTTATCTATCTGCCAGTCTGTTTTTTCATTGCTTTTTTTGGTGCCATGGCAATCGGAATTTTTACGAATCATTTACAGGACTGGTATAAGAATTTGCAGGCGGATTCTGTAGCGCTTTCAGAGATCGATCGTTATGAATATCAAATAAGAGTTGATGAGTATGAAAATATGTATATGGAGCGTGTGCCGAATTATAAAAAAATTTTTACAGAAAAAAAACAGCAGTATATGTATTTTATTATCAGCAATGCACAGGTCATATTAATTCCGTTGTGGGTGGTCGGTTGTGTTGCCTTGACAGGTATTATTTTTTATCAGCGGGAATTAAAAAAGCCGATTGGGATTTTATTAGAGGCATCCCGGAAAATTTCAGAAAATCAGCTTGATTTCGAAATTGTCTACAAGAAACGGAATGAATTAGGACAGCTCTGCACGGCGTTTGACGACATGCGCCGGGCACTGGACGAGAATAACCGGGAGCTGTGGCGTTCCCTAGAAGAGAGAAAACGGCTGAATTCTGCATTTTCTCATGATCTGCGGACACCTTTGACAGTTCTTAAGGGCTACAATGATTTTCTGGAAAAGTATGCCGGACAGCTTGCAGAACATAAAATTTCTGAAATTTTATCTAAAATGAGCAGTCAGATCAATCGGCTTGAAAATTATACTGATAAGATGAGTGCTGTACAGAAATTAGAAGACATTCAGCCGGAGGTTACCGCAATCCAGATGGATATGCTGAGAGAACTTTTTTCAGAGAGTGGAGAATATCTCTGCAAAAATAAAAAATTTATTCTGCATTTTAACAGCGATAAGAGTAATAAACATCAGATCTGGATCGACCGGGAACTTGTAATGGAAGTCTATGAAAATATCCTGGCAAATGCGGAAAGATACGCAGAGAATCAGATTTTCGCAGATATTTCTGTCACGGAAGATTTTCTGAAACTGGAAATTTCTGATGACGGCGGTGGTTTTTCCGACAAAGCATTACTGCTTGCAAAAGAACCTTTTTATCGTGATGACAAAGAACAGAACAGTTCGCATTTTGGTCTGGGACTGTATATCTGTAAAATTATCTGTGAAAAATGTCAGGGAAGTCTTGCGATTGCCAATACAGAAACCGGTGGAAAAGTGACAGCTCTCTT
>CAMWTO010000056.1 GCA_947177205.1 uncultured Ruminococcus sp.
CAGGCGGTTATAAATATATTATCCTTTTTTCACCTTGCATGACTTCTTACAGAAAGCAATGCCATATTTTATAATGTTCTGGTAGCCGTCATTAATGAGTTCTGTTTTATAACGATGCTCCTCAATCTGTTTCAACGCCTCGTCACACCAATAGTCAAGTTTGGTAAACTCCTTTGTTGCCTTTATTTCAATAATAACTGCAAGTTTATGCTTTCTACGCTCCAAAAGCATTAAATCAGGTCGACCGTCACCACTCTCACGGTTTGATTTGAGTGTATACCCCTTAAATCCTGACAGTAAACCTGTTAAAAAGCCATGGTAATAATTTTCCTGTTCATCATGGAAACTTATTGTTTCGTCAAGCCAGTCGCATATTATATCTTCAATTGTTTCAATGTCCTCTGCAATAAGAGCATTAAACAATTCCTCTCGTGAATTTGCAACTGTCTTTTCTTTGAACCATTGTAATATTGTTCTTCTGTATATACTTTTTACTTCAATGTTAGGTATCACCAAAGTAAGATATATCATGTCATCACGGAGTTCAGCATTAATTTGTTTAAGATACCCTGTAAACAGCAAAAAGCTCCATATATGGTCACTGTTTACATCAATGTCTGCATAAACAGTATCTTCATAAATTGGTACTGTAACACTTCCACCATTCATAAGCTCCTCAACCATTCCACGAGTCTCCTCGCTTGACTCTCTTATGAGCTTATAAATAATACTGTTGGAGCTGGTATTGCTCCAGTATGGCTCTGGAAGTTCGTTTATGTTTGATGATATTGACAGAATGTAGTTTAAAACACTCCACGGATTGTAAATTTCAGTTGCTCCAAATAAATATCCGTCGTACCACTCCTTAATGACAGGTAGCTTTTCTTCTACATTGTAATATTTCGCAAGCATAGCAACTTCATTTTGTGTAAACCCAAAATACTGGCTAAACTGCTTACTGCGTATACTATAAACTTTAAGATTGTTAAGTCCTGTGAATATGCTCTCTTTGGATATACGCAAGCACCCTGTCATAACTGCAAATTCAAGGGAACTGTTGGTCTTTAACGCACTCTCCAAAGCCGAACGTATCAGGTTTATCATCTTGTCATAAAACCCATTGAAGTAAGCATTTTCCAAAGGTACATCATATTCATCTATCAAAATGATTACATTTTTATTGTACACTTTGGAAAGACAGTCACTCAATAAACGTATTGCATTTACAAATACATTGTCATCATCTGTACCATAAAAAATCTTTTCAAATTTTTCCCTGTCTGTAGGCAATAATTCATTTGAATCAAGTAAACTGCAATGTCTGTTAAATTCCTTTGTGATGATATTCTTATACTCATAAAATGCCAATTCATAAGTTGGTTGTTTCATGCCTTTAAGCGATATGCTGATAACAGGATACTGCCCCATATGTGCAATGTACTGCTCTCCTGCTCCTGTAATATTCAAACCCTCAAAAAGATAGGAGTTATCATGGTCGGTCTTTTCAAAAAATCTCTGCAACATACTCATATTCAAAGTCTTACCAAATCTTCTTGGACGTGTAAACAGTGTTACCTTTGCACCGCTGTCAAGTATATCCCTAATCATAAGTGTCTTATCAACAAAATAGCAATTTCTGTTGATTATCTCTGCAAAATCCTCTATGCCTATCGGTATTTTCTTACGCTCTGTCACAATAAACACCTCCATTCAATATTAATATCATTGCTTTCATTATACCACAAATGCCGTTTAAAATCAATACATATTACAA
This sequence comes from uncultured Ruminococcus sp., assembly GCA_947177205.1. GTDB lineage: Bacteria > Bacillota > Clostridia > Oscillospirales > Ruminococcaceae > UBA3855. The sequence goes on from CAMWTO010000056.1 coordinate 1,775, forward strand.
AAATCATTTTTATCCTGTGTCACACCATGTCACATTTACTTGAAAATTACTTCATGTTCTTGCATTTAAACTACATATTTAGCATAAAAAAAGCCCTGTATTTCTACATTTTTAGAAATACAGGGTTATTTGTATGGTCGAGGTGACAGGATTCGAACCTGCGGCCCCTACGTCCCGAACGTAGTGCTCTACCAAACTGAGCCACACCTCGATAAATTTTTAAATTAAAATCATGTTCCGAACTTTACACCCAACAAAAATTATTATAGCATAAATTTTTTGGATTGTCAATAAGTAAATTAAATAAAAACATGTTTTTTTTTGTTGATTTTTTGTTTATTTTACCTTACAGACATGTTATCATAAGATTACAATTCTCTATCCTCCGTATCGAAAATAAAGCTTGCAATTTTTCTGGAATTATGTTATAATAGTAAATATTATAATTTTCTGGAATTTCCACCCCAGGAAACACAAGAAACAAAAAAGAACAATACAGAACAGAAAGGATGCATCCATCTATGGAGTTTAAAATTAAGCCTCAAAATTCTGAAGAATTTGTGAATTCTATGAATTTCATTGATCCCGAAGACCATATCAGACTATTGAATCCTTTGAATCCATCGATACCGCCGGCAGATCTGGCACAGGAATACGCTTCTGTTATCGGAGAACTTGCGGGACTGTGCCAGCGTGAATTTCCGATTAATCCTGATCTTTACACAAAATATGATGTCAAAAGGGGTCTGCGTGACATTAACGGAAAAGGTGTTCTTGCCGGACTGACAAACATCAGCAACATTGTTGCGTCTGAAACCGTTGACGGCGTAACACTTCCCTGCGATGGAAAACTCTACTACAGAGGGATTGATGTGGAGGATCTTGTCAATGATTTGATACAGAACGACCGTTTCGGCTTTGAGGAAACTGTCTATCTGTTGCTGTTCGGAAATCTTCCCAGTGCGGAAAATCTCAGGGCTTTCACCGACAAGCTTTGGGACATGCGCTATCTGTCATCTAGTTTTGTGCAGGATATTATCATGAAAGCGCCCAGTGATGCACTGATGAATACTCTTTCCAAGTGTGTGATCAGTCTGCATTCGTATGACAGTCTGGCAGATGACATATCCATCCCGAATGTGCTCCGGCAGTGCATGAGCCTGATCAGTCTAATGCCGATCATTGCCGTTTACGGCTATCAGGCGTACAATTATAAACTCAATCAGGATCTGATCATCCGCCAGCCGGATCAGAATATTTCCACAGCAGAAAATATTCTGTACATGCTTCGCCCGGATGGAAAATATACGCCGTTGGAGGCAAAGCTTCTGGATCTGGCGCTGGTGCTCCATGCGGAACACGGCGGCGGCAATAATTCCACATTCACAGTGCATGTGGTGACTTCTTCCGGAACGGATACATATTCAGCGATTGCGGCGGCGCTCGGTTCTCTGAAAGGACCAAAACACGGCGGCGCAAACATCAAAGTCTGCGAAATGTTCGACGATCTGAAAAAACATGTAAAAGACTGGGAGGATGAAGACGCACTCCGGAAGTATCTGCGTTCTTTGCTCCATAAGAAAGGCTTCGACCGTTCAGGGCTGATTTACGGAATGGGACATGCTGTCTATTCGATTTCCGATCCGAGAGCGAGGGCATTCAAAAAACGTGTGCAGGAACTCTCTGTAGAAAAGGGCAAGGAAAAAGAATTTGAATTATATGCCCGTGTGGAACGGCTTGCCGCAGAAGTCATTGCATCTGAACGGAAAATTTACAAGGGTGTCTGCGCCAACGTTGATTTTTACAGCGGATTTGCCTACAGAATGCTTGGACTTCCGGAAGAATTATTTACGCCCCTTTTTGCCATTTCGAGAATTGCAGGGTGGTCAGCGCACAGACTGGAAGAACTGATTAATTCCAACAAGATCATCCGTCCGGCTTACAAGTCTATTATTGATCCCAGGGAATACACACCGCTTTCTGAACGAACGCAATAATTTGACCTTAGGAAAACAGAAATTATAAAAACTACTAAATAATCATGTCAGTATATATAGTATATACTATACTATGAAATAATACACGAGAGGAGTGCCGAAAATGGGAATCATCCGTGCGGCGGCGAACGCTATCAACGGTTCGCTTGCCGGTCAGTGGCTGGATTATATCGTCTCCGGCAGAATGGACAATAATATCCTGATGACCAGGGGCGTCCGTGTCGTCCGGACAAAAAACGGCAATGAATATATGCCGATTCACACAATTACAAACGGCTCCCGGATCATGATTGCGCCCAATCAGCTCATGATTCTCTGTGATGGCGGGCGTGTCGTGGATTACTGCGCATCCGAGGGCTATTATGAAGTCTATCTTTCCGCTGCTCCGTCCATGTTCAATGGCGAACTGAGTTCCGCTGTCCGTGACACGTTTCAAAGAATGAAATACAACGGTCAGCCGTCCAGCAGTCAGGAAGTGTATTTTATTAATTTGCAGGAAATCAAAAATCTGAAATTCGGCACACGCAATCCGCTCCAGTATTTTGATAATTTCTACCAGGCAGAATTATTCATCCGGTGTCACGGAACGTATTCGATCAAGATCACAGATCCTTTGAAATTCTTCGAAGAAGTCGTTCCCCGGAATGCCAGTCATGTAAGCACGGTTGTACTATCTGACCAGTATCTGGAAGAATTTCTCATGGCGCTTCAAAGTGCTGTCAGCATCATGTCTCAGGACGGTGTCCGGATTTCCAATCTTGGCGCAAGAAGTGTAGACATTGTTAATTATCTGGATCGTCAGTTAGATCAGCTTTGGAAAGAAAAGCGAGGCATTGAACTTGTTTCCGTCGGTATCGGAAACATCTCCTATGACGAAGAAAGCCGGGAGCTGATTCAGATCCGGAGCAGAAACGTCATGCTGAACCCGGAACAGCATCCTTACCGGAATCATTCACAGAATGATTTGCAAAATGATTCTCAGGATAATTCTCAGAATTTTTCTGAACATCCTGCGCCGTCCGGTTCGCCTGTCAATCTTCGGAAAGCCTGGGCTTGTCAGTGCGGTTCAAAGAATTACGGAAATTTCTGCGCCGTCTGTGGCAGAGCCAAACCGGACAGCTCCCGTTTCTGGGTCTGTCCGTGCGGTTTGACAAACACAGGAAATTTCTGCACAGAATGTGGTACAAAACGCCCTGGGAAATTTTAAATTTCAATATTTTAAATTAGCTAGTTGTCTTAAAAGATAACAAGTTTGATGCACCAGGAGGATCACATGGCTTTTTTGTATAGCATTTTATCAGAAGAAGAAAAAAAAGAATTAGTGAATAAATATAAATTCAATAACTATTTTAAACGAAGCAGAACTGCCGAATTATACAACCAAGTCTATGATGAACAGCAGAATATGAGATTAGTTCCTGTTGTTCGAGGTGGTATGAATGGAAAAAGAAATAAACCTGGAAAAAAGCCATATCATTGGGAAATTCCAATCATTTTTGCATTTATCTGGAATGAGAAAATTTGTAAGATAGAAATCTACTATGAAAGGAAAAAAGTGAATGAAAAAAAATTTTGTTATCTAGAAATTCCTAAAGTAGTTGCTCCGGAATTTTTCAGGGACAGAGAAAAAGAATTGATTTTTTTTATAAAAGAAGCATTAAAAAAAGAAGAGCGTTTTCTAATGTGGAGCTGTGAGATTGTTTTCCCTAAAACAATTCCAGTTCAATTTACAGACAAAAAAGGATGGAATTATGAGTAATCTGGTAGAACAATTCGGCAATAAGAAGATGTCACATTAATATACGCAAGAAAGGGTTTTAAGAATTTTTATGAGTGCAAATGCAAATTCATCTGAAGATCTCAACAGCGTCCAGTATCGTTGTCCGAACTGTGGCGGTGATCTGCGGTTTCATCCCCAGAAACAGGGATTTGCCTGCGAATACTGCGACAGCTTTTTTACACCGGAGGAATGTCAGCAGGCAAATTCTCAGATGGCACAGGAAGCACAGGCACAAATCCCGGCACAGGATGCTTTTGCGGAAGAGAATCAAGTATTTCTCTGTCAGAGCTGTGGTGCGGAATTAATCACGGATTCCGATACTTCCGCAACAGAATGTGTCTACTGTCACAATCCTGTGATTCTCAAAGGCAGACTGTCCGGCGAATACAGACCATCCCGGATCATTCCATTCCAGATTGACAAAGACAAGGCAACGGAGATTTTCAAAAACTGGTGCGGCAAACGTAAGTTTCTCCCAAAAGATTTCACGTCCGACAGTCAGCTGATTCATCTGCATGGCGTTTATGTTCCGTTCTGGGTAGCAGATTGCCACATTCATGGCGTAATGCAGGCGGAATGCCACAAAGTCCGGAAATGGAACAGCGGCGATTATCATTATAAAGAAGTCAAGGAATTTGACGTATTCCGGGAAGCAGATCTGCATTTTGACGGCATTCCAGCAGACGGACAGAGCAAAGTCAAAGATGCTTTAATGGAAGCCATTGAGCCGTTTGATTATCGTGACACAGTGGATTTTGACATGTCCTATCTAAGCGGCTTTCTGTCAGATAAATATGATGTCAACAAATCCCAAGTATTCCCCAGAATCCGGAATCGTGCCGTAAACGGGAGCGATCAGTTATTAAGATCTTCCATGACGGGCTACGACTCTGTACGTGTGATCCGGTCAGATATGAATATTTTAAGCACAAAATGGCAGTATATGTTACTTCCTGTATGGTTCATGCGATATGAATACAAGGGGAAGCCGTATGATTTCGCAATCAACGGACAGACCGGCGCCCAGGCAGGGACACCGCCGCTGGATCAGAAAAAACTGGGATTGTTATGCGTTCTGATTGCACTGGTCTGCGGCATCATTGGCTTTATAGGGGGACTTCTGGGATGATAGATCATTTTAAAAATAAATTAAAGAATAATTTTAAAATAAATCCTGGTTCACTCCTTGCCGGGTTGATTCTGTTTCTGAATTTCATAGCATGCCTGTGTCCCGGTATAGATACCGGATTTCAGATAACAGCCAGTGCCGAAAGTGATTCTGTTTATCTCTACGACGAATCAAGCAAATTAACGCCGGATGAATATCAGTTCTGTATGGACAGCCTTGAAACAGCATCTCAGCTCACAGGCATGCATCTGGTTGTGATTCTGGGGACGGATGAACTCTCGGATTCTTCGATTGAATCGCTTGCAAAATCTACTTATGATCTGTTATTTCCGGGGACTTGGAATTCCGACGGTCTGTGCTATTATATGGATCTGCGTGGACACAGCCCGACATACGATTATATCTCTACCTGTGGCATGGCACAATTTTATTATACAAATGCCAAAAATAACGACAGAGTGGATGCCATCCTGCGTTCTTTAGACGCTTATCTTGTCCCGGCAGGCAGTGAGGATGTGACCGGCGCAGTTGCGAAATTCTGCGAACAACTCGAATATTATTACAATGCCGGCATTCCGGAGCATTATTATGTCTATGATTCTCAGGAACATCAATATTATCATGTAGAAGATCAACAGATTATCGCAACGGACACAAAGCCCTATCTTCCTTGGGATCGTGCGATGCTCCTAGGCATGATTGGTTTGATTACGGGGATTGTGGTTGCGGCAATCGTATTCAGTACGGTAAAAATCCGGTATCAGTTCAAAACATCCCTGACACCGACGAATTATGCGAACAAACGTACTGTTCAGTACAGACAGCAGTATGACCGGTTTATCCGGGAACGGACAACAAAAACTAAGATTGAATCCAGTTCCGGTAGCAGTCATCATTCCGGCGGCAGTCATCATTCCGGAGGACACAGCTCCGGCGGACACGGCGGCGGCGGACATCACAGATGACATCTTATAAGATAAATAAGATAAAAATACAAATTCAGTTTCAGGAAAGTAGGAAGTACATGATAATTGAGGGTTGTATTCTGATATGTCTGGCAATCGTATTCCTGATTCTGGCAAAGATGGTCAATCAGCTGAAATCTTCTGACAGTTATGAAACAGTGGATGGTATGATTGCAAAATCTGATAGTCTGAAAAAAGAAGTCATTGTAAATTACACAATAAACGGTATTTCTTATTCTGCACCCTATCTTTGTGAACGATATGCAGATGTTGGTGAAATGCCGCCTGTGGGACTGAAAGTTCAGATCACGGTGGATTCTGATTCCCCCGATAAAATCATGTTTATGCACATGATGAGAGAAATGGGGCAAGGTCTCAGCAGAAAACGCAAATATACTGATAACACAAGCAAAAAGAACGGGAACAGTATCATTTTTATAATTGTAGCCTTGTTTGTCTCAGGAATATATCTGATCTTACACGGACTCTCTGTGATTTAACGAATATCAGTTATCAGAAAAAATCCCTCCGCCTGTAAGAGTGGAGGGATTTCATGCTAATTAAGCATTGAAAATAAAGCTGTTTTTTATTTATTATCTTCGTAATATTGATGCTTTCCGCTTTTTCTTCTCTGCATACATGATATGATCTGCAATTGTCACGAGCTGAAATAAATTCATATCCGGCGTGGGAACTGTAATATAATAACCGGAACTTGCCGCTAACTGGTACGCAAAATGATTCTCCCGGTTCATGCGTTTTAAATTTTCCTGAATCCGGTCAGAAAGCGCCTGTGCCTGTTCTTCCGTGTAATCCGGCGCAAACACAATAAATTCATCACCGCCGAACCGACAGCAGACTTCCTCCTCCGTACAGGATTCCAGAAGAACCTGCGCCATACAGCAGATGGCATTGTCCCCGGCTTTGTGTCCGAACGTGTCATTGATATATTTCAGCCCGTCCATGTCCAGGAACATCAGCATAACAGATTTCTGTTCCCGGATGCACTTCTGATAGAGATACTGACTGCTGATCCGGAAGCCGTTGCGGTTGTTGATATTCGCAAGTGTGTCAATCGTATATAATTTGTTTAATTTCTGCGTCACACGATCCAGACAGATAATCTTCCGGACACTCTCCAAAGAATTGCTGATATTTGTGATAAAATGATGAAATAATTTGCTGTTCACCGGAAAATCGCTGTCTTTGATGACACAATAGCCCATACAGCGTTCGCCAAAATGGAGCGGCAGGAAATAATATTCCCCTCGTCTGTGATCCGGATCAAACAAATCCGGGAGCATCCGGGATGCCGGAAAATCCGGAACGTCAAAAAATCTTCCGTTCCTGTATGCTAGCGGCACTAAAATCCTATCGCCGTAACCATGGATTAAATACTGATCCGGTGACAGAATATGCAGCAGATAATTTTCTTCTGTCTCATTCGCCATGATCCCGTCTTTCCAGTTTTCACAAAGACATAAATAGAATTCTTTGCAGTGAATTTCCATCACAAACGGCTGTAATGTTTTAATATATTTCTCAAAGCTGTCACATTCCGCAAGCGCTGATGCCATCCGGCTGACAAGGGAAATATCCACAGAATAGGACTCTAAAATATGAAAATTTCGTTTCTTGAATTCATCCGTATTCATCAAAGGCGTTTGACTACAGCCACAGCTTTGGGAGAAACAGCAGTAAGTGTCCATGATTTCATTCCGTTTCTGAGGAATTTCCTGAATGTGATTCATGATTTTCTGGCAGGCAAGCTGTCCCAATCGTTCCAGAGGACGTTTGACAGATGTCAGCGACGGCGCATAATTCCTAGCATTGTAAGTATAATCAAACCCCGAAACTGCAACATCCTGGGGGACTCTTACACCGTGCGCCGTCAGGGAATTCATAACACCGATTGCCATGCTGTCATTCGCACAAATAATCGCCTGTGGTCGTGCAGACTGTAAAAATTTCTGAACGGCGGAAATTCCGTCACGGGAAACAAAATTTCCATGATAAATTCTTTGTTCTTCGACCGCAATGCCGTGTTTCCGGAGCGTATTTTCATACGCAAGCAATCTCTGCTGACTGTCGGTATTATCTACAGGACCAGACACATAATTAATCCTGGTATAGCCATGATGAAGAATAAAATGTTCCACAATATCCTGCATGGCTTTCTGGTTGTCAATGCAGATGGTATATAATTCCGGGTCTTCCTGGTCAATGCAGACGACAGGGACATCTGCCGTCCTGGCACGAACAAGGAGTTTTTCACAGACATCCGCATTCTGGATTGTGTTAATCAACAGAATCACGCCATCGAACTGACGCAAATCTGCAAGGGAAAAAATATTATATTCGCCGGTATCATGTCCGACGTCGCCGCCGATATTGCCAAAAGCGACAAAATGTTCCAAAGTTACATCATTGGCAAAGGCATACTGCCGGATACCGGTGAGGATGCCGCTCTGATAATCTTCGTCAATCGTTGACACGATGACGGCAATGTGTGTGCGTTTCATAGGCATTCACCACCGCCGGACAGAACCGGTTATCCTTTCCAGAGAATAAAAGGCAATTAAAGCGTGCTGCCACATTCACTGCAGAACCGTGCGCCCGGCACAGAGAGTTTCTTTCCACAATAGGGACAGAACGCAGAGGCAGAATTAAACTCCGGTTCTGTGATCTGTGCGTCAATATATTCCGGCTCTGGTTCTGGTTCTACCGCAGATGCTTGTGCAGCATTTGCCTGTTCTTCAGTGACAACATTGACTGAATTCTGTACAGATGAGGCAGGATTCTGCTGATAAATTTTGTCATACTGCGCTGCCTGTACTGCTAATTTCTGACCGCAATGTGAACAGAATGCGGAATCTCCCTGCGATCTGCTGCCGCAATTCGGACAGGTTTTGAAATCAGATGCCCCGGATGCTCCCGCATTTCCAATCGTCTGCTGTTCCGGGACGGGCATCAGTTCCGGTTCTCTGGCACGAACACTCTCAATTTCCTGCTGAAGTCGTGCAATTGTCTGTTCCGACTTGATGATTGCCTCGACCATTCCTCGGAATTCTTCATCCGGATTATCCCGGCAGAGATCATAGTATTTCTGTCCGATGGCAACCAGATTCTGATGGATGTTGTTCTGTTCTGTTTTGACCTGGCTTGTAAGCTTGTTGGTGTCATTCAGATTTTTCACTTTCTGCGAAACCGTACGGCTTGCATTGGTAAAACCTGTGCTGAGCTGATCAAAAAAATTTGACATGATAAAACCCTCCTGAAAAAATAAATCTATCTCTTATTAGTATACCACAATTTCAAAAGAATTGCAAGCATTATTTTTAAAAAAATATCACAGATTCTAAAACGATTTATGAAAAAGTTCTAAAAATTATATTTTTTGCTTTGCTCTACGGCAAGCCTGTCACAGCGTTCATTCTCCGGATGTCCGGCATGTCCTTTGACCCAAATGAATTTCACCTGATGTTTTTCCAGCAACGGAAGCAATTTTTTCCACAAATCGACATTTAACGCCGGTTTCCCGTCAGATTTCACCCAGTTCCGGGATTTCCAGGCGTATACCCATTTCTTTGTCACACTGTCTACAATATATTTGCTGTCTGTTGTCAGATCCACGGAACACGGTTCTTTTAACGCTGATAACGCTTCAATCACTGCTGTCAGCTCCATCCGGTTATTTGTTGTATCGGATGCGCCGCCGGATAACTCTTTCTCAGTTGTCCCATACCGCAGAACTGCGCCCCATCCGCCTGCACCGGGATTGCCGCTGCAAGCACCATCTGTGAAAATTTCCACCTGCTTCATGATGATTGATCACGCTCCTGATAATTTTTATAATTTTATGATTTTCTCTGTAAATTCCCGTTCCGGCGATTGCATTTGTTCCTGTGCCAGACTGTAAATCTGTGCCGTTCTGTATTCCATTCCGGCAAGTTTTTCTGCCTGCGGATTTAATTTTGACAGTTTCCGCAGGGATGTCCCCAACGGAATTTCACTTGTCTCCCGGAGAATTCTCAATAATTCGCTCCCTTTCTGATTCAATGCCAGGATTCTCACATAGGGCGGATTCTCCCGGAGCTGCTGTACTTCCCGTTGCTGCAAATCCAGAAGCATGCTCACCAGGATGCGCCGGATTCTCGCCATAGTAAAGCATTTTGTACGGACATTCCGGAAAAATTCCTCCAGATTCAGAACATTCCGGTATTTCAGGAAACGCCCTGCCAGGGATGGTGTCATATCCGGGAGCTGTAACAATTCCGATTCTGAAATTACCCTGAGCCGATATAATATCGCCTGTTCCAGAAAATGCAAAGAGGCAAGCTGTTTTTCCCGAATTTTTATTTCTAATACATCCTGTACGGATTCCGGCATGTAGTGATCTAAAATATTTAAAAAATTTAAATTATTTTTTTTCAAAATCACTTCACGCAGATAACTTGCGCTTGCAAAATCTTTTCCTGGAATCGGACTGTCATGGGAAACCTGCTGTCGGGGAATCGTGAGAATTTCCCAGTTACAATGCAATTTCCGCATTGCCCGGACATATTCCAGTCCAAGCAGATTGTTCGGATCATCCAGGAGTCCGACGTGTTCCGGATGATAAATCCTGCATAATTTCGACACAGACGCCGGATAGGAATATCCGGATTTCAGAAATTCTCGAAGTTCTTCGGAATGGGATTCCAGAATTAAATCAGAAATTTCCAGAAATTCCCTGAAAATCCGGGGATCCTCCACACTGCACCCGAAAGAGAGCATGTCAAGAATGTTTAATTTTTGAAGTAATCCGACAGCGCCGGACGCATAAACTTCCGCAGGCGCACAGGAACACAGCACAGGCAGTTCCAGAACCAGATCCACGCCGGATTGAATCGCAAGCCGTGCCCGGTCGAATTTATGGAGCACAGCGGCATCCCCACGCTGGACAAAATTGTCACTTAGTACAGCAATGATATGCGTTGCACCGTGCCGCTGGGTTTCCCGGATGTGATGCACATGTCCGTTATGCAAGGGATTATATTCACAGACAATGCCGGCAATTTTTAAATTGATTTTTAAATTTTTATTGAAATTATGACTCATGCGCTCACATTCTTAATTTATTTTTATATTATTATAGCATATTTTCCGGAGGGATGCAAGTCTTAGAAATGACTTCCAAA
>CAMWTO010000057.1 GCA_947177205.1 uncultured Ruminococcus sp.
AATTTATACTAATTATAATGGATTATTCTGCATTATCATTTGTTAGATTATGATAGAGATAAGATCTGTTTCAGAATTCAAGATTTATTCATGAATTGTCTATATTTTATCTATATTTTTATGCGATACTGTAAGAGTATATGTCCTGATCCGGACAGGCTGTTTATTTATCCGGAAGAAAGGAAATTTTTTCTATGGTTGAAATCAAGAATCTGTCAAAATATTATGGCAGAAATCCGGCAGTCAAGGGCATTGATTTTGAAATCCGGGACAATGAAATCCTTGGTTTTCTTGGTCCGAACGGTGCCGGGAAGTCCACCACAATGAATATCATTGCCGGATATCTCCCCTCCACCGGAGGAACGGTCACGATCAACGGCTTTGATATTACAGAACAGGCATCCGAGGCAAAGAAGTGCATCGGCTATCTGCCGGAAATTCCCCCTGTCTATCCGGATATGCGTGTCGAGGAATATTTAAATTTCGTTGCCGGTCTCAAAGGTGTTCCCCGTTCGGAACGCAAAAATCAGGTCGAAACTTCCATGAAACGCCTGAATATTACCGATATGCGCCGCAGACTCATCCGGAATCTGTCCAAAGGCTATAAGCAGCGTGTGGGATTTGCACAAGCCCTGCTGGGCAATCCCAAAATTTTAATCCTGGATGAACCAACAGTAGGACTTGACCCGACACAGGTCATGGAAGTGCGGAATTTAATTCTGGAACTGAAAAAAGATCACTCCATTATTTTCAGCTCCCATATTCTGGCAGAAGTCAGCGCCGTCTGTGAACGGGTTGTCATCATTAATAAGGGCGAAATCATGGCAATTGATACAATTGAGAATCTCGAACGGAGCATGACAGCAGACACAGTCCTGGATCTGACGGCGGACGGTGAACCGGAAAAAATCACTCGTCTTCTGAAAGACATCCGAGGCGTGAATGCCGTTTCCGAAATCAAAGAAATTTCCCCCGGACGAAATTTCTACCAGATCGAACTACAGAGCGAATCCGTCCGGGATGAGATTATGTCCGTCCTGCTTGCGAATCAATGCAGTATTGTGGAAATCAAACTTGCGAAACTCAGTCTGGAACAAGTGTTCCTGAAACTGACCTCACAGGGAAAGAAACGCACCAGTTTGCAGGAATTGCTCTCCGAAATGCCGGATTATCCGGATAATCCCTATAATCAGGAGGTATAAATTTCTATGTTCTCGCTCTATAAAAAAGAATTGCAGTCGTTTTTTTATTCACCGTTTGCGTACGTCCTCACGGCGCTGTTTATGCTGATTTTCAGTTTTGCGTTTGTGACTTCCATTGCATCTATGGACAGCAACACGCTGAAATTCTCATTTCCGGATATTTTCTATAATAATTTCTTTTATTTTATTTTTATTATCCCGATTCTGACCATGCGTTCCTTTGCAGATGAACGCCGGGGCGGAACGGAAGTGCTCCTGCTGACAAGTCCGCTGAGCGTGACGCAGATCGTTTTTGCAAAATTCCTGTCGATTATCACGATTTTTCTGGTAATGATGCTTGCATCGCTGTTCTTCCCGATCTGGACGGCTGTCACAGGACAAGTCATGTGGTCGTCCCTGATTTGTGCATACTTAGGATTTTTCCTGTGGGGAATGGTCTGCATTGCCCTGGGAATGCTGTTGTCATCCCTGACGGGAAATGCAATTATTTCAGCAATTCTTGGAGAAATTATCATGGAAGGCATGTTATTAGCCGACAGTCTTGGCGGAACAGCATTAATTAACGCTTATCCGCATCTGAATTCCGTGATTAGCTGGGTTTCCATGCAGAGAAGATTTGTCTATTTTTCGCAGGGAATGTTCCGTCTGGAAGATCTGATCTTCTTCCTGAGTGCGGCGGCTGTTGTCATCTGCTGGAATATCATTGCCATTGAGAAACGCCGGTGGAGTCACAGCTAAAATTTTTAAAAATTTTAAATTATTTAAAATTATAATTATTCTAATTATTTTAGATTCATTTACTTTAGAAAGGTGTAAAGCATGGAACAACAAGAGAAAAAATTCAAGAATCTCAAAAACCGTAAATTTACGGCATATGCCATGATTCTTGCCGTTCTGGCGCTTGCGGTTGCCATTCCGTTGAATCTTCTTGCAAGCAGACTCAACATCATCTGGGATATGACGCCGGCGAAACTCTATGAATTGTCTGACACAACAAAAGAGTATCTCAAAAATCTGGACAAACAGGTTGATTTCTATTTCCTTATGGATATGGATCAACTGGCTACGGATGACAACAGCATGGCGCTGTATTATTCTCTGAAACAGTATTCTGAATATGAGAATATTAATTTGATTGATTTTGATCCGGACACCAATCCGGAACTTGTCAATCAGCTCCGGGAAGATGGCTATAATCTTTCCATCGGCGATATGATATTCCATTGTGATGGCAGATCCAAACATGTCCAGGGTGTCAGCATGTACCAGTATGAAGTATCTTACGATGATAACAATAATTCCACAATAGAAGCCGCCTACTTTCGTGGTGAAAACTACATTACAGGCGCAATCAATGCCGTTGCCTCCGGAAAGGAAGCCTCTGTCTACTTTCTCACCGGTCACGGCGAAAAGTCGCTTTCCGAGAATTACACAAAATTTAACGAAAATATGCGCAATATCAATTACAATGCCCAGGAACTCGATCTGAAGACAAGGGACGCTGTTCCCGAAGATGCAGCAATCCTGATTGTTGCCGCTCCGCAGTATGACCTGAGCAATGACGAAACCAGATTACTTAATAATTATCTCGATAACGGCGGCAATATCTGTTTTCTGATGTCTCCGAATGAAAATGAAATTGCTTATAAAAATATAGAATCCATCATGAACGATTTCGGCATTGGCATGGATTATGATCTCGTCAAAGAAACGGATTCCAGTCTGTACGTCAGCGGCGATCCTTATACTTACCGGATCAGCATTGTCCGCAATGAAGATACCGATGTGGATCTCACCAGTGAACTTGCAGACATGACGGACAACGGACTTGCCGCGTTTATGAGCAATTCCCGGAGTTTCTATCAATATCTCGGCTCAGAAGATACCTCCATCCAGGTCGGCACACTGCTCCAGACAATCGCTGATACGGATGATTATGGCTATTCTAACGCAACTGCCGTTGGTGAACCTTACGGCGGTACAGATCCGCTTGCAGAAACCATCCAGGGGCAACCGCTTGATCTGGCAATGTATGCCGTCAGCAGTTCCCGGCACAATGCAAAAGTCTTTGTCATGGGCAACGCTGAATTCATTGATGACAACAATGTCAAGGAAGATTACATGATTATTCCGGTGTATCTCATGCTGTCCAACATGACCTGGATGTATGACAGCGATTTGCTTCTGGATATGGGAATTTCTGACAAAGAAAGAAATTATGATTCCATGCTGATCAATTCCGAATCCACAGCCAATTCTACCATGATTATCTTCATTGTCGTGCCTGTTCTCGTCGGTCTTTCCGGCGCTGGTGTCTGGATCAAAAGGAGGTACTCCTGATGAGCATCAAAAAAATCCGTGCACTGATTATTGCGCTTGTCGTTCTGACGGCACTCTCCATCACAGCATATCTTGCCGTCGACAAAATCAAAACTAACGAAGAAAATCAGGAATTACTGGAAGCGCAGTCTCTGAATCTGTTTTCATTTGATTCCAATGCAGTCAATCAAGTACAAATCCAGAATCCGGATGGAAATTTTACGATCCGGACAACAAGCACAAGCTGGGAAATTACAGAATCCGATTATGCTCAGGATTTCACGCTCAATGCTTATTATATCAATAGTATCTGTTCTTATATGAGCGATCTCACGGCGCTGAAAAAACTTGACATTCCGGCAGAAGAACTCTCAAATTATGGGTTCTCTGATCCTGTCACAGTTACCTGTCTTGATACCAGTAACACCGCCTATACAATTTACATTGGCAATCCTGCCGCAACACAGGAATACTATTATGCCATGCGCCCGGATGATCCGGTTGTCTATGAGATTGATTTTACCAAAGGTGACGTACTCCGTGGTGGGATGACTTATCTCAGGAGTCATAAGCTCCTGGACTGCTCGGATGTGGAGATTACCTCTGTCAAGCTGGAACGAGATTCCGACGTTGTGTTTGATTTCCTCCGGGAAGAAAACACCTGGGAAATGCTGGAACCGCTCCCGGATGCACAAGTGCATTCCGCCAATATTAATTCTTATCTGACATCCGTGACCAGAACCGAAGTTGAAAATTTCATAAAAGTTGTGGAAAATACGAATGATCTTGTAGAATATCACCTTGACAATCCGGCTTTTACCCTCACTGTGAAAACGAATGCCGGAGAAACAATCACGATTGATTTTGCGCCGTTTGATTCCAATGATAAAAGCGTTTATCTTGTCATCGAAGAATCCGGACAGATCGCTGCCCTGTCCGTCAACAGCGCCGGATTTCTTCAGACACAGCCTGCGGAATTGCTCAGTGATAAAGTATTCTCTCCTAATTTTGAAGATGTCAGCAGACTGGATATTCAGGTTGATGATCTGGCATTCTCCATGACGATGGATCATGAGGCAAAATCTTATTTGCTGAATGATCTGGATCTGTCTGAACAGGAACCATCTATTTTGAACCTATATCAGTCCTTGTTCAAGACAGTCTCCAATATCAGCTATGATTCTCTGGATCTGGAAAATTCGGATTCTGAAACAGATCCTACACAAGATCCCACAGTTTTCTTTACTTATACAATGCTTGACGAGTCTGTCCAGAAAGTCAGCCTGATCCCTATGGATGATACTTACTATCAGGTTTATATCAATGATGAATATTCCCACAAGATCGTCCGCAGACGTTCCCTCAGCGGCAGTACCGGCGTCCTCACCTATTATGAAAAAATGACGGATGCGCTTGCAGAACTGGAGCTGATCCCGGATTCTGATCCTGATTCTAATTTGGATTCTACAGAATCTGCATCATAAATAAAAAAGCAGCAGACACTTCCCTTTTCGGGGAGCGTCTGCTTGTTATTTCATATTTAAATATTTAATATTTTTATTGATTTAACATCTTTTTTGCTGTATTGATAATATTCTCCGCAGACAAGCCAAATTCTTTCAGCAGATCCACCGCCGGACCGGAATACCCGAATTCGTCATTGACACCAATCCGGACAACCGGCACAGGACAATTCTCAGAAACGCACTCCGCAACAGCACTGCCAAGACCACCAATGACGCTGTGCTCCTCAACCGTCAGGAGCTTTCCTGTCTCCTGAGCGGCTTTCAGAACGATTTCTTCATCCAAAGGCTTGATTGTGTGAATATTAATCACCCTTGCAGAAATGCCCTGCTCCCGGAGAGAATCCGCCGCCTGCACGGCTTCCGCAACCATCAGACCTGTCGCAATAATTGTCAAATCATTGCCATCCCGGAGCGTGACACCCTTGCCCCACTGGAATTGATAAGTTTCCGGATCATTCAGCACCGGCACAGCAAGCCGACCAAATCGCATATAAACAGGACCTTGATACTGGATTGCCGCTGCAACGGCGGCTTTCGCCTCGACATCATCACAGGGAACAATCACCGTCATGCCGGGAATCGTCCGCATTAACGCAATATCTTCATTGCACTGGTGCGTTGCGCCGTCCTCTCCGACGGAAATGCCAGCATGTGTCGCACCGATTTTGACATTCAGATGCGGATAGCCGATGGAATTTCTGACAATCTCATACGCTCTGCCTGCGGCGAACATCGCAAACGTACTGGCAAAGGGAATTTTCCCGGATGCCGCCAGACCTGCGGCAACGCCCATCATATTTTCTTCTGCAATTCCACAATCAAAGAAACGTTCAGGATAAGCTTTCTTAAAAATCCCGGTTTTTGTCGCTGCGGCTAAATCCGCATCCAGAACAACTAAATCCGGATATTTCTCCGCAAGTTCCGTAAGCGCCTCGCCGTAACTTTCCCTGGTTGCTTTTTTCTTGATTTCTTTTACCTCAGACATGATGATCCCTCCAGTTCTGCAAGTGCTGTTTCTAATTCCTGCATTGCTTGTGCATACTGTTCAGCATTGGGTGCAGCACCATGCCAGGAAACCTGATTTTCCATAAATGAAACGCCTTTTCCCTTAATACTTTTCTGGATAATGGCAACAGGCTTTCCGGTAATCCGGTCAGCCTCCGTGAACGCCTGTTCGAGCTGATCGAAATCATGGGCATCTTCCACCACAATCACATGCCAGCCGAACGCCCGGAATTTCTCGTCAATCGGTTCGGGAGAGCAGACTTCTGTAATTTTTCCGTCAATCTGCAAGCCGTTATTATCAATAATTGCTGTTAAATTATCTAATTTGTAATGTGCCGCAAACATTGCCGCTTCCCAGACCTGTCCTTCCTGGATTTCACCATCGCCCAGAATTGTATAGACATGATAATTTTTTCGATCCAGTTTTGCGGCAAGTGCCATGCCGCAGGCAGCGGAGATTCCCTGTCCGAGCGAACCGCTGGACATGTCAATCCCTGGTGTCTGGATACAGGGATGCCCCTGGAGCATAGCACCGATATGCCGTAATTTTTCTAATTCTGACTTATCAAAGAAATCTTCTTCCGCCAGTACAGCATATAATGCAGGTGCTGTGTGTCCCTTGGACAGTACCAGTCTGTCACGCTCCGGGTCTTCCGGATTTGCCGGGTTGACATGTATTCTGCATTCATAGAGATATACAAGCAGATCCGCCACGGAAAGCGAGCCGCCGGGGTGTCCTGATTTTGCATGGAACGTTCCCGTCAGAATGCCTTTCCGGACATTGACAGCCATCTTCCGGAGCTGTTTCTTCATCGCTTCGTCCATAAAAAAAGCCTCCAAATAATAATAAATATTTAAATTATGATTTTTCCGGACAAAATTCCGGAAATCAGTTCTCCCATTGCGCCTTGTTCACAAGTTCTTGTCAAAACCAGATCTGAAATCTCTTTCACGGAATCCGCCGCATTTGCCGGACAGACTGCAAAATCCGCCGCTTTTAACATTTCAATGTCATTGTCATAATCTCCGACAGCGATATATTTTCGATCCGGAAATAATTCCCTGTAAGCCGTCAGCGCACTGCCTTTTGATACACCTGTCGGGAGCATTTCATAGAATTTCTTGTCTGATCCGACAAAATCCACCTGACTCTGATAATTTTTTTCTGCAATATACGCCACAAATTCCTGCATATCCTCCGGCGGCATGGAAAACAGGACTTTTAACCACTTTCCGGCAACATCCCAGATTGCTCCATATTCCGGGACAATTCCGCAAATTTTCACATGTTCCTGTTCAATCTGTGTATTATGGATAACCCAGGTCTGATGCTCGCAGAGAACTTCAATTCCGACATGTGGCATTTCCTGCAGGACAGTCTCCGTCATTTGTTTCGCCTGTTCCGGGAGAACTTTCAACAGCGGCATTTCCCCGGATGCGGGATCATAGATCATTGCGCCATTGAATACAATCACAGGATGACGCATTTCCAGAATATCCAGATACTGCTGACAAGCCTGGATTGTCCGACCGGTCGCAATGGTAAACATGCCGCCAGCTTGTTCAAACTTCCGGACAGCAAGCAGATCCTGTGCCAGAGGGATTTTACTATGCGGCAAGAATGTTCCGTCAAGATCTGTGATAATACAAAAATCAGAAATTATATGATTTTTTAGTTTCATTTCCATGATAATTGCTAGCCCATCTTTCTGAATTTTTCCAGTAATTTCCGGAAATATTCCGGCGCAGGACGTTCAAATTCCAGATATGCCCCCGTCCGTGGATGGACAAAGCCGATTTTTCGGGCATGCAGACACTGTCCGTCAATGCCTTTGACAGCCTTTCCATAAACATCATCTCCATAAACAGGATGATGCAAATACGCCAGATGCACCCGGATTTGATGCGTCCGTCCGGTTTCCAGAATTAATTTTACATGTGCTGTTTCCGGGAATTGTTCAAGAATTTCATAATTTGTTACGGCGGATCTGGAATTTTTCTCTGTGACACACATTTTCTTTCGATCCGAAACGCTCCGCCCGATAGGCGCATCAATCCGTCCGGACAGCTCCCGGAATCGTCCGACAGCAATTGCCTCATACTCTCTTGTAAAGCTGTGTGCTTTAATCTGTTCCGCAAGTCCCTGGTGTGCCATGTCATTCTTGGCAACAATCAGCAAACCGCTTGTGTTTTTGTCAATCCTGTGAACGATTCCCGGACGAATGACACCATTAATCCCAGATAAACTGTCTTTACAATGATACAGCAAGGCATTGACAAGCGTATTCTCGTAATGTCCCGGCGCAGGATGGACGACCATGCCTTTTGGCTTGTTGACAACCAGCAGATCTTCATCTTCATGGACAATATCCAGATCCATTTTTTGCGGAAGAATCTGCAATTCCTGCAACGGCGGAATCAGAACGCAAATTTCGTCCTGTTTGCGAGCTTTATAATTTTTGGAAATTTTTCGTTGATTGACGAGAATATTTCCGTTTTTAATAAATTCCTGAACAGCCGTTCTTGTCAAGCCCAATTCCTGGGAGGCAAGCCATTTATCCAGTCTTTCGCCATCGGATTCTTCTGGGAAAATAAAAATTCTGTTCTCCATATTAGTATACTACTCCCCCAGTTTTTCCGATTTTTCCAGATTTCCCTGCCGATCCATGAAAAACAGAATATACACCAATAACAGTATCGTGCCGACTGTCACAAAACAATCTGCAAAATTAAAGATTGCAAAATCAAATAACTGTAAATCCAGATAATCGACAACACGTCCGTCCCGGAACAGCCTGTCAATTAGATTGCCGGATGCACCGCCCAGGATCATCACAAGACTTGCATATAGTAATTTATTCGTTCTGCCGTAACGGATCAGCAGATAGACACAACAGGCAATCCCGAACAGGGAAACAAGCACTAAAAAAACCGTCTGTCCGGAAAAACTGCTGAATGCAGATCCATCATTTTCGATATATCGCAGATGCAGGATGTCCAGACTGCCGATTTTCAAAAATTCTTTTTCCTGATATAATGCAAAATTTCCCAGAATCTGCAATTTAATCCACTGATCCACACCAGCAATGCAAACTATCATCAAAAATGCTGCAAGCAACAGACCAGACAACCCCTTTCCGAAAAATAATATTTTAATATTTTTCAGACATTCCGGATATCAAAAATATCCGGAATATCTAAAATAAAATTTATTTTATTCGCGGATTACGTCCGCACAACGTCTGCACAATGTCGGATGCAGCGCAATTTTGCCGACTTCTTCGGAATAACACCAGCAGCGTTCACATTTCTTGCCTGTTGCTTTTTCGATCGCATAAGTGAATAATTCCTCACCGGTCTCACCCGTCTGAATTTCCAAAGCAGAGACAATCAGAACGTCTTTCAGCTCCGTCCAGGATGTCAATTTTTCAGCCGTTTCCGGATTTGTTGTGATAATCACTTTTGCTTCGAGAGATTTGCCGATGACTTTCTCACTGCGCTTCTCTTCCAGTTTTTTATTGACAGATTCCCGGATTGTGTAAATCATATTCCATTTTTCAACAAATTCTGCATCCACAGCAATGCCCGTCTTCGGCTGGAATTGATTCAGGAACACACTTCTTGCATCATCCACGGATCTGTGCGGCAAATTCTGCCAGATTTCTTCACTTGTGAAACTCAGGATCGGCGCAGCCATTCTCACCAAAGAATCCAGTACCCGATACATTGCCGTCTGTGCCGCTCTCCTTGTAGGTGCATCAATCTTTTCACAATATAATCTGTCTTTCACAATATCCAGATAGAAACTGGACAGATCCACCACGCAGAAATTATGAATTGCATGGAATACAACATGAAAATCATAAGCATCATAGCCGGCATTCACCTTGTCCGTCAAAGCATCCAGGCGCATGAGAATCCATCTGTCAAGTTCTTCCAGTTTGTCATCCGGAACACAGTCTGTATCCGGATTAAATACAGATTCACCATCGTTGAAATTTCCTAAGATATATCTTGCTGTATTCCGGATTTTCCGGTACGCATCAGACAACTGGCTCAGGATATCTTTAGAAATTCTGATATCAGAATGATAATCCGAAGATGCAACCCATAATCTCAGAATATCTGCGCCGTACTGTTCTACAATTTCTTCCGGTGCAATGCCGTTGCCAAGAGATTTGTGCATTGCCTTGCCCTCACCGTCAACGACCCAGCCATGTGTGCAGACGGATTTATAAGGCGAAACGCCTTTATAGACAACAGAAGTTAAAAGCGAACTCTGGAACCAGCCTCTGTACTGGTCTGCGCCCTCCAGATAGAGATCTGCCGGTGAGCTGAGTTCATCATAGATATCCAGCACTGCCGTATGCGATACGCCGGAATCAAACCAGACATCCATAATGTCATATTCTTTCGTGAATTCTCTGCAACCGCATTCGCAGACGGTATCCGCCGGAATCAGATCTTTTGTTTCTCTGATCCACCAGGCATCAGAACCTTCTTCCCGGAATACATCCGCAATATGCTTCACAGTCGCATCTGTAATAATTGGATTTTTGCAATCCTTGCAATATACAACAGGGATCGGAACGCCCCAGGTTCTCTGCCGGGAAATGCACCAGTCACTTCTGTCACGCACCATGCCTTTAATCCGGTCTTCGCCCCATTCCGGAATCCATTTCACATTCTCAATTGCCTGGATAGCATCTTCTTTGAATCCGTTCACAGAACAGAACCATTGTTCCGTCGCTCTGTAGATAATCGAACTATGACAACGCCAGCAGTGCGGATACTGGTGAATAATATCCTGCATGGCAAACATGGCATTCTCTTCGACAAGACGCTCAGCAATTTTCTTATTTGCCTGTTCTGTGTCAAGTCCCTCGAATTCGCCGGCTTCTGCGGTCTGTCTGCCTTTGGCATCCACACATACCATAATCCCGATATCATCATAATTCTTGCAGACTTCGTAGTCTTCCACACCGTAGCCCGGTGCGGTATGCACACAGCCTGTACCACTTTCGAGTGTGACATGATCGCCCACAATGATCGGAGAATTTCTGTCATATAACGGATGTTTCGTCTGGATTCCTTCTAATTGTTTCCCCGTGAAAATGCCATCTGTGGAATAGTCCGTAATGCCGGCTGTTTCCATAACCGTCTTGACGAGTTCATCCGCCATCACATAATATTCACCATTGGCTTTCACAATTGTGTAATTATATTCTGGTCCTAAGCAGATTGCCAGATTGCCAGGGATTGTCCATGTTGTCGTTGTCCAGATCACGAAATATAATTTGTCCGGATCAATGTCCATATCCTGGAAAACGCCCTTGTCGTCCGTAACTCTGAATTTCACATAAATAGATTTGCAGGGAATGTTCTCATATTCAATTTCAGCCTCAGCAAGCGCTGTATTGCAGTCCGGACACCAGTACACTGGCTTCAGACCCTTATACATATAGCCATCTCTTGCCATCTTGCCGAATACTTCCACTTGTCTTGCTTCGTATTCCGGTCTTAATGTCAGATAGGGATGGTTGTAATCCGCAATTGTCCCCAGTCTCTTGAATTGTTTTTTCTGATTCTCTACATGCGTGAGCGCAAAATCCTTACAAGCTTTTCTTAATTCCACAGGCGGAATTGCACCATTTTCCACGCCGATATTTTTCAATGCTTTTAATTCAATCGGGAGTCCGTGCGTATCCCAGCCAGGAACGTACGGCGCATAATAGCCAGTCATATTTTTCTGCTTGAAGATAAAATCTTTCAATGTCTTATTTAGAGCTGTCCCGATGTGAATTGTGCCGTTTGCGTAGGGCGGTCCGTCATGGAACATGAAAGACGGCTTGCCTGCATTTTTCTCCATCATGAGCGAATATAAATCTTCTGTTTCCCATTTTTCCAGCAGAGCAGGTTCACGCTTGGGCAGGTTGCCACGCATGGGAAAATCTGTTTTCGGCATATTCAGACTATTTTTATAATCCTGTGCCATAACTGCAACATTCCTTTCTGATTTTTCTAATTTTTTTATGATTTTATTCAGCAATCATCAGTTCCACTCGATTGCCGGACTCTGATTGACGCCAAAAGAAGACATTCCTGCAAGAACAGCGTCTTTTGCCTCATCAATTTCCATACCGGCTGTTTCGGCAGAAGGCGGCGGCAGTTCTTCGTTTTCTTCCGGAATTGCGGAAATGACTTCCAGATGATTCTTGTACATATCGAACAGACTGCGCTTGAAATCGGCAACTTTCTTCTTGGCTTCGGCAAGAGCTTCCTTTTCTTTTGCAATCTCAGCACGATTCTTTTCCATGGCAATTTCATGCTGACGGGTTGCCTCATCCAGGAGCATTGCGGCTTCTTCCTTGGCTCTTTCAATGATCTGGTCAGCTTTTTCATTTGCATCCCTCAGAACTCTGTGTCCCTCTTTCTGAGCGCCCAGCAGTGCATCTTTCAGCGCTTCTTCGTCCCTCATGTATTCCCGGACTTTGTCGGCTAATACCTGAATCTTGTGATTGTTTTCTTCACGCTCTGCATCAATTTCCTGCAAAGCAGCCTGAATTTCACTCAGGAACTCGTCAACTTCTTCCTGCTGATAGCCCCAAGCCGCTTTTTCAAAGCGTTTTTCCTGAATTTCCTGTGCGGTTATCATGATAAAATATCAC
>CAMWTO010000058.1 GCA_947177205.1 uncultured Ruminococcus sp.
ATATATTACATTCTGAAAAAAATTTGTCGGAAATTTTTGAAAATACAAAATAACATTGCATTTTTTTAGAAAATATGCTAAAATAAAATAAAAATTTTATTTAATTTTAATTTATTTTAATTTCAAAGGAGCTTTCTGTCTATGAGTAAAATTACCTGGAAAGGCAGTGCATTGCTTGCGCCTGTTCCTCCGGCATTGGTCACCTGTGGTACAATGGACAAGTCCAATGTCCTCACAATCGGGTGGACAGGCATTCTCTGCACCCATCCACCCATGACATATATTGCTGTCCGTCCGACAAGATATTCTTATGGAATTATCACGAAAACAAGGGAATTCGTAATTAATCTGCCGACTTCTTCCATGGCCAAAATCACGGATTTTTGCGGTATGAAATCCGGTGCAAAAGTGGATAAGATTGCCCGGTGCGGACTTGAACTGACTCCGGCAAGCGTCGTAAACGTTCCCGTCCTGACACAGTGCCCTGTCAGTCTGGAATGTCAGGTAACGGAAATGAAACACCTTGGGACGCACAGCATATTCCTGGCAAATATTGTTGCCGTTCAGGTAGAAGAAAAATATCTGGACAGCAAGGGAAAATTAAATCTTCAGCAGGCGGGACTTCTTGCCTATGCACACGGAGAATATTTTGCACTGGGAAGAAAATGCGGTGATTTCGGGTTTTCTGTTAAGAAAAAATCCAAAAAAACTTGACAATTCTGTAAAAATAGTATATAATAGAAACAATCACGGAAAATTATGATCCGTCCTGCGATATAGAAGCAGGTATAGGCAATTCTTCCATGCTTACGCTTATGCCGTCGCTCTCGGTGAAACATGACAGATATGAACACTGGAACGATCCGGATTATATTTATTGGGAGATCATTTCAGGAGATGTCAATGCAGACGGCGCTTGTGACATTCTGGATGTGATTGTCATGCAGGTGACCTTGAGGGAGACCAGAAAATTACCATTTATGACTGGTGTCTGTTAAAAAAATTAATTTTAAAATAATTGGATATTAGATATTATAATAATATATGAGGAGAAAAAGTTTTATGAAACATTCCTTAAAATTAAAGCATAAATTCGGAGCTATTGCTGTTTCTGCGGTAATGCTTTCCGCAAATATTCTGTCGTTGGGATCTTCGCTCCCGGTTTCTGCAGCACTCACAGAACGGGATAATTTCGCAAGATTGTTACAGCATTCCATGTATTTTTATGATGCCAATATGTGCGGTACAAACGTGGATGAGAATTCCCGGCTCTCCTGGCGTGGAGATTGTCATGCGTATGATGCGCAGGTACCGCTCCAGCCTATGAATGAGAAAAGCGTCGGGACAAATCTCTCTCAGGATTTTATCAGTAAATACAAAGAGGTTCTTGACCCGGACGGCGATGGCTGTGTGGATGTGTCCGGCGGATTCCATGATGCCGGAGATCATGTGGAATTCGGTATGCCGGAAAATTATTCTGCGGCAGCTCTGGGGTGGGGCTATTATGAATTCCGGGACTCTTATAAGGCAACCGGACAGGATGATCATATTGAAACAATCCTGAGATATTTCAATGATTATCTCATGAAATGCACATTTCTGGATCAGGACGGCAAAATGATTGCGCATTGTTATCAGGTCGGCGACGGCGATATTGATCATGCGCTGTGGCAGTCCCCGGAAGTCGACACAATGGCACGTCCGGCGTTCTTCCTTACGGCGGATAAGCCGCAGACGGATTATGTGGCTTCTGCGGCGGCATCCCTGGCGATTAACTATCTGAATTTCAAGGATACTGACCCGGAATATGCCGCAAAATCCCTGAAATATGCCAAAGCAATGTTCCAGTTTGCAAATGACAATCCGAAAGAACTTTCCGACAATGATGACGGACCAGGACAGTATTATCTTTCCAGTAAATGGGAAGATGATTATGTCTGGGCAGGTGCATGGCTCTATCTCTGCACGGAAGACAAGAATTATCTCACAGACGTTCTGCCTTATGTGGATTACTATGCGCCGCCGGGATGGGCGTTCTGTTGGAATGATGTCTGGAGCGGTGCAAATACACTCCTAGGAATTATTGATCTTCAGCATCCGGAACTGGATTTACAGAACATGTACCGTCAGGCACAGGGTAAAAATCAATATGACGATGCGGATTTCTGGTTACAGATTGAAAAAGCCATTACAACCTGGCAGAATCAATATTCCACGCCGCAGGGATATGCATTTATGATTAAATGGGGCAGTGCCCGGTATGACACAGCAATGCAGCTTGTGACACTGATCTATGATAAATACAAAAATAACGATCAGCCGTCTTCCCGGAGTGACTGGGCAAAATCTCAGATGGAATATCTCATGGGCGACAATGATATTACTTATCTGGAATCTGACGACAAAGAGCACGGCAGTCGGTGCTTTGTCGTGGGATTCAATGAGAATTCTGTGAAATATCCGCATCACAGAGCGGCATCCGGATTAACCAAATGCGAAGATCCGGCAGAACAGAGACATGTCCTCTATGGTGCGCTTGTGGGTGGTCCTGACGGAGACGATGCCCATAAGGACATTACTTCGGATTATATTTACAATGAAGTTACGATTGATTATAATGCCGCATTCGTAGGCGCAGCCGCTGGTCTGTATCATTTTTACGGCAGTCCGGATGATCCGATTGACGAGGACTTCCCGCCGAAAGAAGAAAATTCCGGGGAGAATGGCGGAAATAACTACTGGGTAGAGGCATTCGCTGTGGATGATCTGCACAGTGATGGTTCTGGTGTCACAAAAATTTCGTTTGCAGTCCGGACGGATTCCAACAAGCCTTCTGATCAGATTTCTGTGAGATATTATTTTGATGCTAGCGAAATTCAGAATATCAGCTCCGTTCAGGCAATGGAGCTGTATGACCAATCTGCCGTGGAAGCAGGAGATGACGGTGCAGACGGCGTAATTTCGCAGCCGAAATTATATAAAGATCATATTTATTATGTCGAAGTTTCCTGGAATGGCTACAAAATTGCCAATTCCGGAAAAAAATATCAGTTCTCCGTGGGGATGTATTACGGGGATAACTGGAAACCGGAAGGGGATTACAGTTATCAGGATCTGCCTGTTCTGACGGATCAGGAAATGTTCGAGGACAACAGCGAAGTGAAAACAGATCGGATCTGCGTCTATGACAATGGCGTTCTAGTAGGCGGTACAGAACCGGACGGCACAAAACCTGCGGGAAATCCGGATGCAACGCCGGAACTGTCTCAAGAGTCGTCTTCTGAATCATCCGGAAACGTTCTGTGGGGCGATGCGAATCATAATGGAGAAGTTGACATTAGCGATGTTGTCCTGATGAATCGTGTCTATGTCGGCGTTGATGAAATCAGCGAAAAGGGACTGGCAAACGCTGACGTTGACCAGAGCGGAAAAATTGAATTGTCCGACTCCATGAACGTCCTGAAGTTGCTTGTGCATCTGCTTGAACCGGACAATTTTCCGATCAGCTAATTAAGATAAAAAAATTATAGATTTTAAAAACAGAAAGGATCTAAATGTTATGGCAATTGAATATCTTGCCGGGAAAGCACTGGAGGTTATCGTGAAAAATCCGGATATTCTGAATCAGCTTAGTCTGCCGAATGTTAATTTTCTCACACTCGGCGGTCATGTGATGTGGAATAATATTGCTGTTTACAAAGGCTGGAAAATTCAGCAGAATACTTTGACACATCATTGCCGGATTATTGATTCCAACAATATCCGCCGTGCCTGGGGCGGCATGGATGCCATGGAGAAAATTTTTGAAAAATTGGCAGATCATAATTAAATTCAGAAAAATTTGCAGATATTCCGGTGCGTATCACCGGAATATTTTTGTATTTTTTAAATTTTCTGAAAATTTTTTGAAAAAATTCCAAAAACATTTGCCTTTTCTCAAATTATATGCTATAATAGAATTGCAGACGGGTATGCTGTCTGCAAAGATCATTTTTATTAAAATATAAAAATATGAAAAGGAGTAATACTATGCCTGTTTTTCGGATTTATGTGGAAAAGAAACAGCCTTACGCAGTAGAGGCGCAGTCCGTTCTGAGTGACCTCAATACAGCGCTCCGGCTGCATTTGTCCGACGTTCGGATTCTCAATCGCTATGACGCCGACAGAATCACACAGGAAGATTTTGAACGTGCCATTCCCACTGTGTTCTCAGAACCGGCGGTGGATCAGGTGTATCAGGAACTGCCTGTTTTGCAGAATGAAGAAAGAATGTTCGCCGTGGAATATCTCCCCGGACAGTTCGACCAAAGGGCGGATAGCTGTGAACAGTGCATTCAGATTCTGACACAGAAAGAACGCTGTCGTGTCCGCAATGCAAGGATTTATATTCTTTCCGGTGTCGATTCTGATTCTGATTTTGAACAGATTAAAAAATATTTAATCAATCCCGTGGAAAGTCGTGAGGCAGCGCTTGAAAAATACCAGTCTCTTGACACAAATTATGAAATTCCCACGACAGTGGAAACGCTTGAAAGATTCATTGACCTGAATGAAGCCGGTCTTCATGCGTTTATCAAAGAATTCGGTCTTGCGATGGATTATGATGATATTAAATTCTGTCAGGATTATTTCCGGAACACAGAACACCGTGACCCGACCATCACAGAAATTCGGATGATTGACACTTACTGGAGCGATCATTGCCGTCACACAACGTTTCTGACGAACATCCAGAACGTCGACATTCCGACAGATTATATCAAAGAGACGTATGAACAGTATTTAGCAGACAGAAAAGCACTTGGCAGAGAGAACAAGCCGTTGACATTAATGGATCTTGCTACCATGGGTGCGAGAAAGCTCAAAGCGGACGGTTTATTGAAAGATCTGGACGAAAGTGAAGAAATCAATGCATGTTCTGTCAAAATTAAGGCGAATATCGACGGCGAAGAAGCCGACTGGATTCTCATGTTCAAAAATGAAACGCATAATCATCCGACGGAAATTGAGCCATTCGGTGGTGCGGCAACGTGTCTGGGCGGTGCGATCCGTGATCCGTTATCCGGACGTTCCTATGTATACCAGGCAATGCGTGTGACCGGTGCGGCAAATCCGTTAGTCCCGGTAGAAGATACCATTGCCGGCAAATTGCCGCAAAGAAAAATTACAGTGGGTGCGGCAAATGGTTACAGTTCTTACGGCAACCAGATCGGCTTGGCAACGGGACATGTTGCAGAAGTCTATCATCCGGGCTATATGGCAAAACGTCTGGAAATCGGCGCAGTTCTCGGCGCATCACCTGCGGAGAATATCCGTCGGGAAGCGCCTGTTGCCGGGGATGTGGTCATCCTGTTAGGCGGCAAAACCGGACGTGACGGCTGCGGCGGTGCAACAGGTTCTTCTAAATCTCACACGCTGGAATCTCTGGAATCCTGCGGCGCAGAAGTCCAGAAGGGCAATCCTGCTGAAGAACGCAAATTACAGCGTCTGTTCCGCAATCCCGAAGTGACTTCCATGATAAAACGCTGCAATGACTTCGGTGCAGGTGGTGTGTCCGTTGCAATCGGCGAACTGACAGACGGATTAATCATTGATCTGGGTGCAGTGCCGAAGAAATATGATGGTCTGGACGGCACAGAGATTGCAATTTCCGAATCTCAAGAGAGAATGGCAGTTGTGGTTTCCGCAGAAGATGCAGAGAGATTTATTGCCGAGGCAGAAAAAGAGAATTTACAGGCAACTAAAGTGGCGGATGTTGTGGACGAGCCCAGACTGAAAATGATCTGGAATGGCAATGTGATTGTCGATCTGTCCAGGGAATTCCTGAATTCTAACGGTGCTGTAAAATATACAGATATTGCGATTGAAAAACCTGTGGAAGAACTTTCTGAAACGCCGGAGAATTCTTCTGCAACCTGGTCGGAAATGATGGCAGATCTGAACGTATGCTCTCAAAAAGGACTTGTGGAAAAATTTGATTCCACGATTGGTGCAGGGACTGTTCTGATGCCTTATGGTGGTGCTTATCAAATGACACCGTCTCAGGCAATGGCTTGCAAAATCCCGGTTCTGAACGGTGAAACAGATACTTGTTCCTTGATGGGATGGGGGTATAATCCCAATATCAGTACGGGCAGTCCGTACCATGGGGCAATGCTTGCTGTGGTAGAATCCGTTGCGAAAGTTATTGCCGCAGGTGGTAAGCGTTCGCAGTGCTGGCTGACATTCCAGGAATATTTTGAACGGACACAGAATGATCCGAAACGTTGGGGTAAGCCGTTGGCAGCGCTCCTGGGTGCATATAAGGCACAGTTGGAATTAGACTGTGCGTCTATTGGTGGTAAAGATTCCATGTCTGGTACGTTTGAGCAGATTGATGTACCGCCTACGCTGGTATCGTTTGCTGTATCAACAGCAAGTGCCGGGAAGATTGTTTCCACAGAATTCAAGAATGCCGGAGACCAGGTAATTTTGCTCACACCGGATTATGATGAAAATCATCTGCCGAATTTTGAGAGCCTGAGAAAGATTTTCGATCAGATGGAGCAGATTATTGCTGACGGCAGAGCAAAGGCAGTCTGGACAGTCGGTTATGCCGGCGTTGCAGAGGGAATTGCTAAAATGTCTATGGGCAATAAAATCGGCTTTCAATTTGCGGGACAGGTTTCTCCGGAAGTTCTGTTCAGACCGTGCTACGGCTCGTTTATTGTGGAATTGGACGGCGAGGCGAAACCGGGCGAATTTATTCTGGGACATACGCAGGAAGAGTATAAAATTTATACACTGGATTATTCTGTTTCAATGGAATCTTTGCAGAGAATCTGGGAAGAGAAATTAGAAACCGTATTCCCGTGTCGGATTCAGACGACATCAGAAAAGCCGGAAGTGTATTCTTACAGCCGGGAATCTGCGCCGGATTTTGAAATTCGTTCTCATGCAGGCATTCAAATTGCAAAGCCAAGAGTGTTTATTCCAGTGTTCCCCGGAACGAACTGTGAATATGACACAGCCAGAGCATTTGAGAAAGCAGGGGCACTTGCGGAAACGTTCGTGATCCGGAATCTATCCGCATATGCGATTGAAGAATCCGCCAGAATTGCAGCCGAGAAGATTGCAAATTCTCAGATGATTATGATCCCCGGCGGATTTTCCGGGGGTGATGAACCAGAGGGCAGCGGAAAGTTTATCACGGCATTCTTCCGGAATCCTGCTGTGAAAGATGCAGTGCATGAATTATTGAAAAATCGGGACGGGTTGATGCTCGGTATCTGCAACGGATTCCAGGCATTAATCAAACTCGGACTTGTGCCGTTCGGTGAAATTGTTGATATGACAGACGAATCCCCGACACTGACGTTTAATACAATTGCAAGACATCAATCTATGATGGTCAATACCAGAATTGCATCCAATAAATCTCCGTGGCTGATGGACTGCAAGCCGGGGGATATTCATGCGATTCCGATTTCACATGGCGAAGGAAGATTTGTTGCGCCGGAAAGTCTGCTACAAAGATTGGCATCTGCCGGACAGATTGCTACGCAGTATGTGGATCTCAGCGGCAAGCCGACAATGGACATCCGTTATAATCCGAATACGTCCATGGGTGCAATTGAGGGCATCACGTCTCCGGATGGCAGAGTTCTTGGCAAGATGGGGCACAGTGAGCGGAAAGGCACAGACATTTGCAAGAATGTTCCTGGACAGAAAGATCAGCATATTTTTGAAAACGGCGTGAAATATTTCGCATAATTATTTTAAAAGCGGCTGAGTGAAAACTTAGCCGCTGATTGCTTGACAACTTGATAAATTGACAAAATGATCAGAAAGTATTATAAATATTAAAATAATTGATATTTTTGAGAGGTGATGCTTATGCCGCAAAAAGAAGATCTCAAGCTCCGGAAAACGCAGTCAATTGTATGGAAATCCCTGGCACTTGCCATGGTCTTTGTGATCATTATTTTTATTGTTCTGGCAACATTTCAGACGATGAACCGGAAAATTAAAAGTCTCAATGAGCAGACTATTGAAGAAATTGGGTTTACTTACCTGTCCGGACGCAGTATTGAAATTATCAATCATTCTAAAACTTATTTTGACAGTAAATTTGAATCACTCAATCAGATGCTTGATGTGGCGCTGGAAGAGGATAAGACATCCGAAGAAGCCAAAGCTTATCTTGAACGGGAAATTTCTCAGGGTGTTGAGTATGTAGCATTGATGAGATCTGATCAAACAAGGGAAATCCTCCGGGGTAATGAGACAATTCAGCCGTTTGACATGGAAAATTATCAAAATGTCCTGGAAGAAAAACAGAATAAAGTCATGCTGACAGTGAATGCAGATGGCGACAGAATGATTGAATTGATCATGTTCCGTGATTTTGAGATCAGCGGACAGGACTATTCTGCGCTTCTGTGCGATATTGAACCGGATACGCTCAATAATGTGCTGAGTCTGTTCTACGGTGAAGACACGATCTATTCTTTTATCATCCGGGAGAAAGATGGTGATTTTGTTGTCCGCAATGAAGACACAAAGAATCAGTCTTATTATGATCGTATCCGTGAATTATATCAGGAATATGAAGGAATGCAGCCAGAGGATTATGTGCAGGATCTGCAAAGAATTATGGAAAACGGCGAAGAATATCAGAATGTGTTCATGATTAACAATGAACGAAGAATGCTCTATGCAAGATATGTTTCTTATACAGACTGGTATCTGGTGACATTCATGAATTACAGCGAAATGGAAAGTCTGATTGAAGCCAATAATCAGCAGAGAACACTTGTTTTTAATAAGAGTTTTGTAGTATTGCTGATTGTTTTCCTGGTTGTTCTGGTAGGATTATTTTTCTTTTTCTATCTGGAATTGAAAGAACAACAGAGATTAAAATTAAAAGCAATAAAAGCTAATCAGTCCAAGAGTGATTTTCTGTCGAATATGAGTCATGACATCCGAACGCCTATGAATGTCGTTGTCAGTTTGACGGATATTGCAAGAGACAAAATTGATGATAAAGAAAAAGTTCAGGAGTGCCTTGAAAAGATTGCAAGATCCAGCCGGCATTTGTTATCCTTGATCAATGACGTTCTGGATATGTCCAAGTTGGAAAGCGGAAAAATGACACTTTCCCTTGTGCGTATGTCACTCCGGGAGAGTGTGCAGAATATTGTTGCAATTATTCAGCCGCAAATGAAAAGCAAATGTCAGAATTTTGATATTTATATTAAAAATATTATTGAGGAAAATCTCTACTGCGACAGTTTAAGATTAAATCAGGTATTAATTAATTTATTGTCCAATGCGGTGAAATATACACCCCGTGAGGGAACTGTCAAGCTGATGTTCTCGCAGGAAAGTTCACCGTCCGGAGAGGATTACATCCGCAATCATATTATTGTGAAAGATAATGGCATCGGCATGTCCGAAGAATTTCTCAAGATTGTATTTGACAGTTTCTCCAGAGAGGATATGCAGAGGGTCACCAAAGAGGAAGGGACAGGTCTCGGACTTGCCATTACCAAACATATT
Source organism: uncultured Ruminococcus sp. (assembly GCA_947177205.1). GTDB lineage: Bacteria > Bacillota > Clostridia > Oscillospirales > Ruminococcaceae > UBA3855. Next base: position 9,541 of record CAMWTO010000058.1, read on the forward strand.
ATTGATATGATGGGCGGTACAATCGAAGTGAAAAGTGAACCGAACAAGGGCAGTGAATTCCATGTGATTCTGGATTTGCAGAAATATATTGAAAATCCCGCACAGGAAAATGCATTTGAAAATTTGCGTGTGCTTGTCATTGATGATGATGAAGAATTATGCACCAGTGCTATAGATTCACTCCAGGAATTGAAAGCCAATGCGCAGTATGTCACAAGCGGTGAGGATGCCATTGCAACAATCAAGGCGCATCCGACGGAATTTGATGTCATTCTTGTGGATTGGCAGATGCCGTCCATGAACGGCGTGGAGACTGCAAGGAACATCCGAAAATACACCGGGGATAAAATACCGATTATTTTAATTTCAGCGTATGACTGGGGCGATGTCGAAGATGAGGCAAAAGACGCCGGGATTGACGGATTTATTTGTAAGCCGTTGTTCAAATCCACATTGTATTCCGGGATTAATTATTATAGGAATCCCATGAATCCGACAATGAAATCTGTTGAAACAAAAAAGCAGGAAGTGAAATTTCACGGTGAAAAAATTCTCTTGGCAGAAGATAACGAATTAAATACAGAAATTGCCGTTGCAATCCTGGAAGATGCCGGGCTGCAAGTGGATACGGTAGAGAACGGCAGACTCTGCGTGGAAAAATTCTCAGCTTCCGGACTGAATTATTACAGTGCGATTCTGATGGATGTGCGGATGCCGGTATTGAATGGACATGATGCCACCAGGGAAATCCGGAAACTTGACCGGGCAGACCGGGATCTTCCGATCATTGCCATGACAGCGGATGCATTTGCCGAAGATGTGGCAAAAGCAAAAGAATGTGGCATGAATGCGCACATTGCAAAACCCATTGATGTGAACACACTGTTTTATGTTCTTCAGAAAGAACTTGGCAGACCCAGATAAATTAAAATCCCTTGCCGCCGTAGCAAGGGATTTTTCATTATAATTTTAATTATCTCTAAGTTTCGCTCTCAAATTTCCGGATGGCGTTCGTCGTTGTGCGATAGTCTTCTGTCACAAGCAGAAAAAATTTCTTAGCGGTTTCAATATCCTGTGTGTCTTCCCGAAGCGCGTCCGTCAGTTCCATACTGGAATGATAGAGCATTGTGAAAGACAAGTTCTGACAGATTCCCTTGAGTGTGTGTGCGGCGATAAACGCCTGCTTGTAGTCTCCCTGATCCATTGCATTGCAGAGATTTTCAAAACTCTTGTCATTCATGAATTTCAGAACGAATTTTTTCACCATTGCTTCACTGGGAAGTCTCTGCATGACATCCTTGTAATCGCCGCCAAGTTCTCTGTAACATTCCTGTAAACTCATAGTATGCGACTTCCTTTCTAAAATTTAAAATTAATTATTATTTGTAATTTATGATATTTTTTTCAGATGTACCACTTTTCCGACTGCTCCCAGATATTCCGGCTTGTCATCTTCCGACCATAACACTCTTGCAATCAGTTCCCCGGTATATAATTGTCCTTGTATCTTGATTTCTATCACCGTTCTGACATCTGGATTTGTAGAATCTGTACGGAGAAACAGCGTCCGGAGCTGTTCATTGCAGGATTCTGACACAAATCCGGCATATTTTTCTTTTGTATTATAAATCGTAGCATCCAGACCAAGCAGCTCCGCACCCCATGCGGAGAGTACCATCACGCCCGTCCGCGCGTCGTAGTCAAACTGCAATTCTTCCGCTGTGGATGAGTAAAATTTTAATTTTCTCTGTTCTTTAATCATTTCCTTGACGGGTCGGATCAGACCTTCAAACTCGTAGAATTGTGTGAATTCGTCTACAAGATCCTGCAATTTCTTTTCATGAACGCCCATAGTGGATTGGACGCTGAGTTCTTCAATAATGGCTTCATGTGTCTCCTGTAGGCATTCTAATAATAAATCGCTGAATTTGCCACATTCGCCGTTAAGAATCATCTGGAGTGCCTTTTCGTGCGAAAATGCTTTTTTATAACAACGTTCGCTGGTCAGAGCGTCATAAACATCTGCAACGGAGACAATCTGTGCAGAAATCGGGATCTCCTCGCCTTTGAGTCCGTCCGGATAACCTCTGCCGTCGTAGCGTTCATGATGCCAGCGACAAATTTCACGGGCAACTTTTACAAGCGGTTCATTTTGATACATCGGGATCTCTTTCAGCATAGATTCTCCCATGACAGTATGGGTCTTCATCCGGTCAAATTCTTCATTCGTCAGCCTGCCGGGCTTGTTCAGAATAGAACCTGGAATACTGATTTTGCCAATATCATGCAGCGCAGACCCAATCGTAATCAGAGAAATATCCGCCTGTGTCAGATGATACCGGTCTGTTTTCTGTACTAAATGTTGCAATAAAATATCTGTAATTGACGAAATATGCAGGACATGCAGACCGCTTTCACCGTTCCGGAATTCCACAATATGACTTAGAATATTAATTAACATGTTGTTGTTTTTTTCTTTTTCATAGATCAGATTCATGATAATCTGGTTTAATTTTTTCTGCTTGGCATGGAGATGCAGGGTATTCATAACTCTACGGCGGACGATAGAGACATTGAACGGACGGTTGATGTAATCGGTCACGCCCATTTCATAGGCACGTTCGATATCAGACGGCTGATTTTCAGAAGAAATCATGATGACAGGAACATCTTCCAGGATGTTGCTTGCTTTCATCACTGCCAGGACTTCAAAGCCGTTGATTTCGGGCATGACAATATCCAGCAGCATCAGATCCAGGTTTGTGCCGTAATCATGAATCATCTGAATTGCCTCAGCACCATCACACGCCTCGAGAATTTCAAAATCATCTTCCAGCATATCAATCAGCATATCACGGTTCATAGCAGAATCATCGACAATCAGAATTTTCTGTCTGGTTTCGTTTGTATTCACGTTGTTATCTCCTTCGGGTGAAAATTTGGATATATTCAGAATTTTAAATTTATTTAAAATTAAAAAAATACAAAATATAACG
>CAMWTO010000059.1 GCA_947177205.1 uncultured Ruminococcus sp.
CACAAGATTTATTATAACATATCTGTCCGGAATTTTCCATATTTTTTTAGAAGCTTAACGAGATTTCTAAAATTCTTACAAAATCATGCTACTTTTTCCGGAACAAACTGTAAATAATCACCAGAAATCAGGTGATAACAGATTTCTTGCTCCCAGCCCTTGAGTGCCCTGGCATGGGTGAGTCCGTGCAGATGCCCGTAATAGCAATGTGCAACGTGGAACTCCCGCATGGTCTCCAGTAATAACGGATTCTGATTTCCCCAGTAAACAGGCGGATAATGCAGAAAGACGAATGGTGTCAGATCCGGATACAGATCTGCGGCACTTTGTAGAGAACTTCGCAATCTCTGCTGTTCCCTGGCAAGAATTTTTGCATGATCCTGTTCTGAATCCCTGCCCGGTGTCATGATGACATCATTCGGGATATTGACCCATCCTCTCGTTCCGCAGACGGCAATATTCCCACAAGCATAACAGGTATTATGCAGAATAAACAGGGAATTAAAATGATTTGCCTGGAAAAAACCTGTCATTTTTTTCATGGAAGTCCACCAGTAATCATGATTGCCTTTCAAAATGATTTTTTTTCCGGGCAACTGTTCCAGAAATGCAAAATCCGGCTTTGCCTGTTCCAGGGACATCCCCCAGGAAATATCACCTGCGAGGACGACAGTATCACCAGGGCGGACAACTCTGTTCCAGTTTTCCGCAATTCTGTCCTGGTAATTCTGCCATCCATTAAATATTTCCATTGTTTTTTCAGGGACACCCAGACTTAAATGTGTGTCCCCCATCACAAATAAACTCATGAATTTTAATAAAATAAAATTATAAAATCATGATTCAGCAATTCCCAGCTGATGCAGTACATAAGATTCCATATCATCCTTGCGGATCACTTCTGAGAAACGGACAGCCTTACCCTGAAGTTCTGCAAGCGACTGCGGAATGGGCAGACCTGAAATCTCAGCCAGATGTGCTACCTGTGCATATTCATCCGTATTTGCATCAAAATTCTGATTCTCAATCGCTTCCAGAACACTTGCACTGAATTTATATGGGCTTGCTGTGGAGGCGATCAGCGTCCGGGTTGTATCTCCTGTTTTTGCCACATAATCCTGATATACTTTCACAGCAACAGCTGTATGTGTGTCACAAGTATAGTCAAATTTTTCCTTGAAATCATGGATTGTCTTCTTCGTGTCTGCATCATCACAGAATCCTGCCACAAAATCACGCTGTAATTTTTCTTTCACAGCATCGGAAACTTCATATCTGCCCTCTGTGCTGAGCTTACCGAACCACTCACGGATCTGCACATCATCGCCGTCCGTCAGAATATACAACAATCTTTCAAGATTGCTTGAAATCAGGATATCCATTGACGGAGAACATGTTGCATAGAAATCACGATTCCGGTCATATACACCCGTGTCAATGAAATCTGTCAGTACTTTGTTAATATTGGATGCACAGATCAGTTTGCCGATCGGCACCCCCATGTTCTTTGCATAGTATGCTGCCAGAATATTCCCGAAATTTCCGGTCGGCACAACAACATTAATCACATCACCGAATTGAATATCCCCACGTTTTGCCATTTCTACGTAAGCAGAAACATAATAGACAATCTGCGGCGCAAGTCTGCCCCAGTTGATGGAATTTGCAGAGGAGAACATTTTTCCGGCATCTGCTAATTTGTTCTTAACCGTTTGATCCGTGAAAATTTTCTTGACACCATTCTGACAATCATCAAAATTTCCTTCCAATGCGCAGACTGTCACATTAGAACCCTCCTGGGTAGCCATCTGCCGCTTTTGCATGGAAGAGACACCCTGATCCGGATAGAATACCATAATTTCTGTACCGGGGACATCCTTGAAGCCTTCTAATGCCGCTTTGCCGGTATCACCGGAAGTTGCCACCAGAATGACAACTTTTTTATCTTCGCCGTTCTTTTTCAGAGAAGTTGTCAGCAGGTAAGGCAGAATCTGCAAAGCCATATCCTTGAATGCACAGGTCGGACCATGCCAGAGCTCCAGGATCTGTGCATGATCAAATGCGCCTGTCAGTTCTGCGATCTGTTCCGTGTCAAAATTCTTCGTGCTGTAAGCATTGGAAGTACAATAAGCAATTTCTTCCGGCGTGAAATCCGTCAGAAATTTTCCAAATACCATATTGGCACGTTCTGCGTAACTTTTATTCGCCAGTGCCTTAAGTTCATCCATGGAAATCTGCGGAATTTCAGACGGGATGAACAGACCGCCGTCCGCAGAAATACCCTGTGCAATGGCAACAGCACTTGTTACCTGCAAATTACTGTCTCTTGTACTCTGATAATACATGTTATTATCATCATCCTTTCTGATTCTCTGCAAATTTGCAGGAATCAATTCCGGCAGACAAACAGCCGGAGTATTATATTAATAATTAATTAATAATTATCTGAAAAATCTGTTTCATCAAACGCATTTTCAAGATACTCCAGATTGATGATTCTGTCATGCAGTGTGGTCACAACGGCAATATCATACCGGAGATACCAGTCACTGATCTCAATCTGATTCTGATTACAATAAGCATGTGCCGTACGGATTAAAAGCCGCCGTTTCCGTTGATCCACGGCGGAAAAGCCATCTGTCAGCCCGTTCCGTTTCCTGGTTTTCACCTCTACGAAACATAATTCATCCTGCCGACTTGCAATAATATCAATTTCACCGCCACGAATTCGGAAATTCCTTGCAAGAATCTGATAATGTCGGGATTCCAGATAACGGCAGACGGCATCTTCTCCCATTCTGCCAATTTCATACGCTATCATGACAGAATTTTCTTCAGGAATGATTTCCTGTGGATCGGACATGCACCGTTCTGCAATAACAAATTCCTGTGTTCTGCCGTGCCGTAGCCCTTATGTTTCTCAAACAGATACCCGGGATAAAGTTTTGCCTGCTGTGTCATATACTGATCTCTGGCAACTTTCGCCAGAACGGACGCCGCCGCAATGGATGCAGACAAGGCATCCCCTTTGATAATACAAGCCATCGGGATTTCCAGATCCGGGAGCTGATTGCCGTCAATCATCGCATAATCCGGCGTCATCTGCAAGCCTTCCACAGCACGTTTCATGGCAAGCAAAGAAGCACGTAAAATATTATATTTCTCAATTTCGGCGACGCTTGCCGAAGCAATACAGTAGCATACTGCTTTTTTCTGAATCTTTTTGAACAGCATTTCACGACGTTTCTCAGACAATTTCTTACTATCGTCCAGTCCCTCAATATTGCAGTTTTCCGGAAGAATCACTGCCGCCGCATAGACATCTCCGGCAAGAGGACCTCTGCCGGCTTCATCCACACCGCAGATCACACCATATTTTTCAGAATATTGCTGGTCAAACGTCCACAACGCTTTGCGTCTGTCAAGTGTCGCCTGTTTCATGACTGGATCTCCGGCGGCAGTTCCAGTGTGATCCTGCCTAATTTTGCAGCCCGGAAATCATCCAGGACAGTCACGGCGGCACGTTCTGTATTGACAACACCGCCTGAAAGCAACATACCACGTTTCCGCCCGACAAGTTCTAGTAACTGATCGCCGTGCGTTTCCGTTGTTTCCAGTTTATAACGTTCTTTCAGAGAATCCGGATAATTTTCATGCAGATATTCCAATAACAGCATCGCAAGTGCTTCAATATCCAGAATCTGATCCCGGACAGCACCTGTGAATGCCAATCGGACAGCTGCTTGCTGGTCATCCAGTTTCGGCCATAAAACACCGGGCATGTCCAGAAATTCCGTCTGTTCGTCCGCCCTGACCCATTGTTTTGTCCTTGTCACGCCGGGTCTGTCCTCAACTTTCGCACGTTTGGAATTCGCCATTTTATTAATAAACGAAGACTTCCCGACATTCGGGATGCCGACGATCATCAGCCGGACGGGTCTGCCGATCATACCGGACGCCTGACGTTTCCGGAGCAGTTCTTTCAGCATTTGTTCCCGGACAACCGGTACAAAATTCCGGATGCCTCTACCGCTGATACAATCCATTGCCAATGCCGGAATGCCCTGTTTCTGATACCACCGAACCCATTTCGCTGTTGCATTCGGGTCAGCAATATCCGACTTGTTGAGCAATACCATATAAGGCTTGCTGTTCATCAGCTCCGTTAATTCCGGATTGCAGCTGCTCTGCGGAATTCTTGCATCCAGGAGTGCAACCACGCCGTCTACAAGCGACAGATTCGCCGCAATCATACGCCTGGTTTTAGTCATATGACCGGGAAACCATTGAATTGTTCCAATCTGAATCTTCTGTTCTTCCGGCATAACTGCCCTCACTTTCAGAATTTTAAAATTAATTTTAAAATTTATTTTAATTTATTCATTATTTTGCATCATTTTCCAGTCTGCCTATACGCTCCAAAGGATAAATCCTCATGAGAACAGCACCTGCCACAGAATCTTCCGGAACGAGTCCGACTTCAGAATAGCGGCTGTCCATGGAAACATCCCTGTTGTCGCCCATCACAAATACAAATCCCTCCGGAATCATCAAAGGATAGACAAACGCATTGTTCAGGTCCGGCAGTTGTGTGATGGTATTAGCATATAATTCTTCCTGCGGTTCGCCATTAAGATACACAATACCGGTATCCGGATCAATATCCAAAACCTGACCGCCGACAGCAATCACACGCTTGACAATGCTCTTGTGCAGTCCCTCACCGAATATAAGAGAGCCATCTCTGGCAATCAGCACGGAATTCTCTGCATTAATAACAACAATGTCTCCCGGATCGGGTCTGCCACTAAATTCACAGATCAGCAATTTATCTTCATCTGCAAGCGTAGGAAGCATAGAATCACCCTGTACAATTGCAACCTGGAACACATAAGTAAGCAACAACTCCGCAATCATCACCGGCGTAATTGCCCAACTGAGTGCATCCAGAAGCCCACCAATGAATCTATGAATTCTCTGGTTTTTTGAAAATTGTACATATTCCCTCATGCTGTTCCTCCGGTCAGGCTTATCCTACAAATCCAACTGTATTGAACACCGGGTGCTGTTTGCCGTCTTCATCATCCTGCATGTTGCAGAAACGGAAATAGGCTTTACCGAGGACATCTTCTTCGGCAACCAGCCCGACATAACTGCTGCGGCTGTCCGTGGAGTGATTTCTGTTGTCACCCATGACAAAAATATAACCGTCAGGGATAGTAATCGGATAAGAAAATGCGCCGGCATCCGTTTGAATGATGTCATTCACATAAGGCTCTTCCAAGGGCTGTCCGTCTACATAGACAAGTCCCTCATCTGTGTTCAGTTTAATCGTCTGTCCCTCAGTGGCAATCACACGTTTGATAATATTCTCATGCAGTCCGTAACCGCTGTTGACAACTTCGCCAGTGGCGTCGAGCACATGTCCCTCAGAATTATACACAACAACAATATCGCCCTGTTTGGGAGAATACAGCAGCCGGAACATCACAAGTCTGTCATGATCCTGAAGTGTGGGTTCCATAGAATTGCCGTCCACCGTAACAGGTCTTGTCACATAGGAAAACAGCATGACAAACAATAACAATGTCGTCAGCATCGTTTCTATGATTTCAAGAATATCACCGAACAGGGACTTTTTAGGCTGTTCCGGTGCTAGCTGTTCTTCGGGACTGGCATCCTGTCTTACGAATTCTTCGGATTCCACTGCGTTCACCTCTGGGAAAAAATAATATTGCAATTCTGCATTCAAAAAATACACAAAAAAGGGACACAAAGCCCCCTCGTGTACCTCGTATACGAAGTACAAAACACCCTCCCCCACTGCACTGAGCGGGGGACGATGCCAGGAAAGATTAAACTAATTTTTCCTTTAACTTCGCAGCCTTGCCCACTCTGTCACGCAGATAATACAGCTTCGCTCTGCGTACTTTACCATGTCTGACAAGTTCTACCTTGTCAACTGCCGGGGAATGCAGAGGGAATACACGTTCAATTCCACAGCCGTGTGCCACACGTCTCACCGTGAATGTCTCACTGATGCCGCCGTGTTTCTTAGCGATAACAGTTCCCTCAAAGACCTGGATACGGCTTTTTTCGCCCTCCTGGATCTTCACATGAACTTTGACAGTGTCACCGATTTCGATCACCGGCACATTTTCTTTCAGACTTGCGTCACTGATTAATTTTAAAGCATCCATGATTAAAACTCCTCCTGATTTCTGGTTTTTCATACACGGGAATCAAAAAAAACCTGCCATTGTATATTTGTACATCTACGGCAATGTGGTATCCGTCAGAGGAAAAACCTGCTTAATGTCTTACGGCATTAAACCTCATTCTGAATTTAAAAATTAAATTTTCAGAATGGATTTCAAATGCTTTTATATCATAACATATTCTGAGAAAAAATGCAAGTGTTTTTAGAAAAATTCTTGAAAATTTTCACAAAAAATTTTTGTACGGCATGCGTATCTTGTAAAAATCGGCTTACCTGCGTAATTCTGAAAACTTTCCGGAATCAAATTAATATTTAAATTTTGCTCCGTTCCGGCAGGCAGTCTGATAGCAAGACTTAAAATCTGGGAATCACTGGAAATTTTTGCTTCTCTCACGTCCAAAAACGGTTTCAGATCCATTTCCCGGAATCCCTTTTTTGTCCGCTTCTGAATTAAAATTTCCGGTTGCAGTAAAAATGCTTCCCAACAAGCAAATAAATCCGGAATTTCCGGCGCAGTCAGATATAAAAGATATTCTGCATGCGTAATCTCCTGCGCCTGATGAATTGGCGAACCAACCCAGAGTGCAAGGAGTCCATCCGGGAACACGGCATTTAACTTTTCCAGAATCTCAGATGCCGGGATTTCTTCTGTCAATCGAAAATCCATAATTTCGCAAATGCTCTCTACACCAAGCGACAGTGCCAACGGGAACATCAGATACAAATGCGGATGGAATCCCTCCGTATACCAGGCAGGAAGTCCGGAACGCCGGATACAGCGTGTCATACAGCGATTTAGATCCAGATGAGAAATATATTTCATGTTCTGTTTTTTTTCAAATAAAATTCTGTAATTTTTTAAATCACTCAAAAACAAGCCCTCCCCAGACAGGAATTTGCACCGCATCCGGAACATTTCTCACGGCACGGCGGTGTAGCAATTCCCTGATGTGCTTTCTGATTCTCACAGATCAGGAATTTTCTGGAAATCAGATAATCCAGGTGACTCCATGGCATCACTTCGTCATAATTCCGGGTACGGTTCGCATAAAATTCCGGACGCAGATGATTTTTTTCAAAAGCTGCATACCATCGGGACGCATTAAAAAATTCTTCCCAGCTATCCATACGACAGCCGCTTTTCCATGCATCATAGAGTACATTGCAGATTCTGCGGTCACCCCGTGCAAGGACGGCTTCCATCTGACTGACATCCGAAACATGCAGACTGGGCTTGATTTTTTTGGATTGGATTGCTTTTTTGAGAATTTTCTGTTTTCTCAAAATTTCTTCTTTGGATGCCTGCGGCTCGAATTCAAACGGCGTGAACGGCTTGGGAACAAACGTTGCCGTACTGATCGAAACTTGTAATTTTCCCCTTGCACGATCCGGCATGTCATAGAATAAATTCACGATTTTCTGGGCAAGTTCCGCAATGCCGATAATATCCTCATCCGTTTCCGTAGGCAGTCCCATCATGAAATATAATTTGACTGTCGTGTAACCGCCGTTAAATGCGATCTGACAAGTCCTGAGAACCTCTTCTTCCGTCACATTCTTATTAATCACATCCCGGAGTCTCTGCGTTCCGGCTTCCGGTGCAAATGTCAGACCGCTTTTGCGGACTCTTGTAATTTTTTCCAATACAGATTCTGAAAAATTATCAATCCGGAGCGACGGCAAAGACAGATTCACATGTGATTCTTCCGTATAATTCAATAGTTGATCCAGAATCTGTTCTATTTGCGAGTGATCGCTTGTACTGAGCGACGACAAGGATAATTCATCGTAACCGGTATTCTCGCAGAGTGCCATCCCCTGCTGGCAGATCGTTTCTGCGGACTTCTCCCGGAATGGTCTATATAAAAATCCTGCCTGGCAGAACCGGCAACCCCGGATACATCCTCGAAGAACTTCCACAGAAATCCTGTCATGAATCGGCTCTAAGAACGGAATGACAATCTGATCTGGATAGTAACAGGTATCTAAATCCTGGATGACACGCTTTTGGACGGTTGCCGGTGCATTGCCAAGCACACGGATTTCTTTCACAGTACCGTCTACATGATAAGAAACTTCATAAAGCGACGGCACATAGATTCCCTCAATCTGACTGGCTTGCCTGAGAAATTCTGAACGTGTCGCTCCGGCATCTTTCATGGTCTTGTACAGATCCATCAGCTCCAGATTGACTTCTTCACCCTCGCCCAGAATAAACAGATCAAAAAAATCTGCCAATGGCTCAGGATTACAAGCACAAGGTCCGCCAGCAATTACCAACGGCGCAAGCTGTTCCCCTCGGTCTTTTTGCCGGATCGGAATGTCTGCCAGATCTAACATATTTAAAATATTGGTATAGGACATTTCATACTGGAGTGTGAACCCTACAAAATCGAAATCTTTCACGGGATCGCCGCTTTCGAGCGCATATAATAAAATATGCTCCCGACGCATGATTTCTTCCATATCCGTCCACGGTGCAAAGACTCGTTCACACCAATAATTTTCACGCTGATTCGTTAGAGCATATAGAATCTTCATGCCTAAATGTGACATGCCAACATCATAAATATCCGGAAAACAGAACGCAAAACGGACATCAATCCTGGATTTGTCCTTGATGATCTCTCCGACTTCACCGCCGGTATAGCGTGACGGTTTCTGCACATCCAGTAAAAATTTTTCTAATTTACTAATTTGATTCCCCGGCATAATTAGCCCTCTCTTAAAAATTTATAAAGCATCTTTCGGACAATTCTTCGCACATTCAAAACAAAGAATACACTCTGTTGCATTTTCCCGCTTTCTGGAATTATCTGTTACATCGACATTCATGGGACATACTTTTTTGCATTTACCACAAGAGATACACTTACTTGTATCACATGTTACTCGAAGCAATGAAAAATAACTCATGGGTTTCAGAAATACGGTAATCGGACAAATATATTTACAAAAAGCCCTGTTGTCTTTAAAAAGAAATGCCAACCCGATACCAACGGCATAATACAACAGATTTCCTATGAGAAATGCCCAGAACATGATTATTTCTATATTACCAACACGAGCAAGAAACAGTCCGGCGACAAACAGGAATGAAACAGCAAACGTAATATAACGAATCCAGCCAATTTTCTTTCTTGGCTGACTGGGGATCTTATAAGGCAGGAAATCAAGAACCATCGCCGTCCAGCAGGCATAACCACACCAGCCCCGCCCAAAGATGAGCACGCCGAATATTTTCGCAACTGCATAATGAATGGTTGCCGCCTCGAACACACCCGTAAACAGATAGTACCAGAATCCTTCAATCTGCATATTTTCATTGCAAATCAATCCTAAATAAACTAACATGTATAATCCAACTAAAAGCTGTGTGACTCGTCTTGCATTTTTATGTTTTCTGATAAACAAAAAAATACCAAGTGCAATAGAAATACCGATATAACTGAAATTGAACAGATAAAACAGATTATCTTTCGTGATCCAGAGTGTGACTGCTATTATTTCAAATAGTATCAACATAATAGCCGGAAGCAAGTATTTTTTCATAGTGTTTTCCCCAGTATTTTAATTTATTATTTTAATTTTATATAAATCCCTACTAAGCAGGTATATGGCTTGATGATCGTTTCAAAGTGTTGTTGATCGCCACGAGCAAATTCATGTTTGGATGTAAGCCATTCATTCCATGCCTTGTCAAAACAAGTTATTTCCCATGTTTCCACAGTTTCCATCCTGTCATGACTGCCAATAATTTCTCTCCAGTGATCCGGACTTTTGAATAAATATGCTTCATCGCCCAGCCAGTTGGAAAGAAGTGCATTCGCCTGCCCTGTGTATTCATTTTTCAGACCAGGAATGCCAATTAAGACAACACCTTTCTCTTTCATAAATGGCAAAATCTTATTTTGAAAAAATCCTGTTTCCCCAGCAAAATAATGAAACGAGTCAATGCTCACAAGAGCATGGAATTGCTTTTCATTAAAATGCAGATGATTGGCATCTTCACAAACAGGTGTCACTTGCTCGCTGATGCCCCATTCTCTAAAGCGTTTTTCATTGTCTTTTGCATTTATCCAGAGATCATTTGCATATACTTTTGCACCGGTCTCCCTGGCAATCACAAGACTTGTCAGACCTGTCCCACAGCCAAGATCAAGAACTTCATCATCAGATGAAAGTTTCAGAGGATATCTGAAAAATAATTCTTCCAAAATTCTGACACTATTTGGTCCCATCATGGTTTTTTCAGAAATGTATTCTTTATAATCACTAAAATTCATCTATTTTACTCCTTAAAATTTTAAAAAATTCTTTTCTCTTTCTAAGCTGTTTCAGCTATCTTCTGTATTTTATTACAAAACCGGAGCAATGTCCCACCGTCCGAAGCCGGCGGGATTGCAGTTGACTTTACTCCGGATTTTTCTGAATTTTTTATCAGTTATTTTTCATGTGTTGTCGTTGCTGTTTTTTATCAGACTTCCAAAAAGTGCATTCACATCATCAAGATTATTTGTCAATTTTTTGTCAGAAGCTGTTACCTCTTTACGAATTTTACAGTCCAAAAAATTCAGGAAATCAGCTCCCTTCACACCATCTGGAACGGTGATGCTTGTAAGATTATCACAATCCGAAAACGCATCCTTGCCGATGTTTTTCAAATTTTGGGGGATGTTGATGCTTGCCAGACTTTCGCAGTTCTCAAAAGCTCTTTCGCCGATACTTGTCACGCTGTCGGGAATGATAATGCTTGTCAGACTTTTGCAGTTCTCAAAAGCATTTTTGCCGATACTTGTCACGCCGTCGGGGATTATTATACTTGTAAGACTTTTGCAATCCTGAAAAGCCTGGTCACTGATACTTGTTACGCTATTGGAGATGACTATGCTTGTAAGGCTTTTGCAATTCCGAAAAGCACTTTTGCCGATACTTGTCACACTGTCAGGGATTATTATACTTGTAAGACTTTTGCACCCCCAAAAAGCATGGTTGTCAATGTTTGTCACACCATTGAGGATGGTTACACTTGTAAGACTTTCACAACCACTAAAAGCACTTTCGCCGATACTTGTCACACTGCCGGGAATGGTGATTCTGGCAAGACGTGTACAACCACCAAAAGCAATTCTTCCAATATTTGTCACACCGTCAGGGATGGTGATGCTTGTTATCTTTTCACAGTCACTAAAAGCATATTTTTCAATGCTTTTCACACTGTTGGGGATGGTTACTTCTGTCGCACTGCCGGTGTATTTTTTCAGCTTGCCACCAAAACTGATTTTAAAATTTTCCATAAAATAGAAATCCTCCTGAATTTTAAAAAAATTTCATAGTTCTATTCTACCACAAAACCGGCAGTTTGTCAACAAAAAAACTCGGAAATCGCCAGATAAATTGCCATCAGATACCAAGCAGGATTATAAATTGCAAAAAAATACCCTGCACAGATCGCTACAACAGATAAGATCACACAGAAAATCCGGACAATCCGGAGTGCGTCCGGATGATGTTCCAGAACATGCCGGAGCAATGCCCCGCCATCCAGAATTTTGTAAGGAAGCAGATTAAAAATCCCCATACACAGATGCAGGATTGCCATTTCTGGTGCTGAATTCCAGAAGATCCATGCACAGAGAAGATTCACAAAAGGGCCGCTTACATAAATCCAGAAAGCCTGTCCGGTATGTAACAGCCAATGATTTGTAAGCATCCGGATACCGGATGCATGAAATCGGATTTCCCGGATGCCTGCCCCCGTCAGACACATCACAAGACCATGTCCGAGCTCATGAACCAGACTGACCAACAGCATTTGCTTCATAAAGTCCTGTTCCGATTGCAGGAATGCAATTGCAAGCATGGCAGGAAAGCCAAAATCCATGCTGATCCGGAAATTTTTATAATGCAGTTCCATAACGATCAAAAATGCAGATGAATCCATTCCAGAAATCCGGCAAGCCAGGGTTCTGTCGGCGCATGGGAATACGTCTCAAACAGATGCACAGCATTCTGGAAGATACTTTCATCATAGAGACGGACAGCAAACAGAATCGTCAGCAAAAAAATGCAGATGACATACTGCATAAAGAACACATCCACACAGCGCCGGGAGCGGATTTTCTCGGAAGGTTCTGCATGGCGAAGGACAGGCGGCTGCCATTCGGTTTCGCCTTCTTCGTTTTCAATTTGTCCGGGAATTTCTAAAATCACCTGATTTTCCTGCATGAGAGTTCTCACTTCTTTCATAAAAAATATAATTTTTTATAAATTCTATGCAGGAATCCGGCATAAAATGCCATAGAAATTACCGC
>CAMWTO010000060.1 GCA_947177205.1 uncultured Ruminococcus sp.
GTATAATACAAGTGCGGAAGATAAGCTGAAAATGGACTTGATGTATATTGAAAATTATTCTTTTCTGAGAGATATTCAGATTATTTTAATGACAATCAAGATTATGATTTTTCCGACACAGAAAACAAATGAAGAACTGGAAGAATTACTGGAAAATTTTGAAAATCAGAGAAATCAGCTCTAAATCATTGAAATTAAATTTAAAATTAATTTAAGGAGATAAAGATTTATGAAGATCACTGCTGTGATTATGGCAGGCGGCAAAGGAGAACGCTTCTGGCCAAAGAGCCGTGTTAATTGTCCGAAACAGTTTCTGTCACTGACGGCGGACGGCGAAACAATGATTCAGAAAACTGTCCGGCGGCTTTCGGATTTCATTGCGCCGGAAGATGTGTATATTCTCACCAGCCAGAATTATCTGGAATTAGTACAGGAACAGCTCCCGAATCTGCCGGAAGAAAATCTCCTGGCTGAGCCTTGTCCGAGAAATACAGCGCCCTGTATCGGACTTGCCGCCGGGATAATTACAAAAAAATATCAGGATGCTGTCATGATCGTTCTTCCCTCGGATCATCTGATTCATGCAGAGGAAATTTATCTGAACACACTCCGGAAAGCCGTCCGGTTTGCGGAAAAAGGCGAGAATCTGCTCACGCTCGGCATTACGCCGACCTATCCGGAAACGGGCTATGGTTATATTAAATACCGGCGTGGGAGCAGTGAAAACGGGATTTACAGTGTGGATTGTTTTGTTGAAAAACCAGATTTGCCGACTGCAAAAAATTATTTGCGTTCCAGAGAATATCTCTGGAACAGTGGTATGTTTATCTGGAAAGCATCCAGTATTTTGAAAAAAATAGAAAAACACATGCCGGATCTGTTTGCCGGACTGGAAAAGATCATGACGGCTTATCAGCCTGAAAATCCGGGAAATCAGGCACATTTTCTGGAAGTCCTGAACCAGGAATTTCCAAAACTTCCCTCAGAATCCGTTGATTTTGGTATTCTGGAAAAAGCAGACGATATTTACACGATTCCGGGTAGTTTTGGATGGGATGATGTAGGGAGCTGGCTTGCTCTGGAACGGATTAATCCGACGGACAGCGAGGGAAATTTTTTTGAGGGCGACATTATGGGAATCCAGACCAAAAATTGTACTGTCTGTGGTGACAAAAAAATGATCTCTCTTCTGGGCGTGCATGATCTTGTGATTGTCGATACGCCGGATGCTATGCTGATCTGTGATAAGAAACACACACAGGATATCAAAAAAATTCTGGAACAGATCCGTACGCAGGGCAAGGAAGATTTATTATAATGAAAATAGAAATCTAAATTATATGAAAAATATTTTTTAATATTTCAGAATATATCAGTTTATAAGTTAAGGAGAATTTTTTATGAAACATGCATTGATTACCGGTATCACCGGGCAGGATGGTTCTTATCTGGCAGAATTATTGCTGGAAAAAGGGTATGAAGTCTATGGCATCTGGCGCAGAAAGGCAACTGTGGACTACGGGAATATCCTGCATTTAAAAGATAACATCAAATTAATTTATGCAGATATGACGGATGTGATTTCCCTGATTTCTGCCATGAAAATTTCACAGGCAGATGAAGTCTATAATCTCGCCGCACAGTCCTTTGTTGCAACAAGTTGGGATACGCCTCTGGGAACAGCGGAAATTGATGCACTAGGTGTGACAAATATGCTTGAGGCTATCCGAATTGTGAAACCCTCCGCAAAATTCTACCAGGCTTCCACTTCCGAAATGTTTGGACTTGTCCAGGAAATGCCGCAGACAGAAAAGACACCATTCTATCCGAGAAGTCCTTACGGTGTGGCGAAACTCTACGGACACTGGATTACCAAAAATTATCGTGAAAGTTACGGCATGTATGCTTGTTCCGGTATTCTGTTCAATCATGAATCGGAACGCCGGGGATTGGAATTTGTGACCAGAAAAATCACCCATGCCGTTGCCAGTATTCAGTATGGTTTGCAGGAGTTTGTGGAACTTGGTAATCTGGATTCTAAACGGGACTGGGGACATTCTAAAGATTATGTCCGGGCAATGTGGCTGATGCTCCAACAGGATGCGCCGGATGATTATGTCATTGCGACAAATGAGACCAGAACTGTCCGGGAATTTGTAGAAACGGCATTCCGTGCCGCAGAGATAGAAATTATCTGGGATGGAACAGGAATTGACGAAGTCGGCAGAGACAGGAACACTGGAGAAATTCGTGTGAAGATCAATCCGGACTTTTTCCGTCCTGCTGAAGTGGATGTCTTACTGGGTAATCCTGCCAAAGCAGAGGCGCAGCTCGGTTGGAAACGGGAAATTAATTTTCAGGAATTAGTCAGCCGGATGGTGGCGCATGACCTGGAATTACTGAAAAACAAATAAATTTTATTCTGGCTGACATTTCATGATAAAAATTGCGTTTGATGCACTGCCATTGCTAGGCAGAAAAACCGGTATTGGTTTCTGTGCGGACGGTCAGATCCGGGCAATGACAACGTTCCACGTGGAACATCAATTTGTTCTGAATTATTTTGCTGTGAAAAATCTGGAACAGCATAAACAGGAAATGAATGCGTATCTTTCCGGGCATCAGAATATTTCTGTCCGTCATGCGTTCTGTTCGCCGTATCTTTACAGACTTCTTTCTGGTTTTCTTCCTGTTTCATATCAGTGGTTTTTCGGATCTGACTGTCAGATCACACATTTTTTTAATTATATTGTTCCGCCCGGTGTCTCCGGAAAATCTGTTGTCACGATTCATGATATGGTCTATCAGGCGTTCCCGGAAACTGTCCGGGGCAGGACAAGGCGCATGCTGGATCTGGGACTTGTGAAATCCATGCGCCGTGCAGATAGAATTGTGACAGACTCCGAGTTTTCAAAATCTGAGATTATGAAATATTATCCGGAATTTGCCGCAAAAATCCGGGTCGTTCCCTGTGGTGTGAATCTGGAAAAATTTCATCCTGTGACAGATCAGAAACAGATCCGGAATATTCTGAAAAAATATCATGTCCGCTCGCCATATTTTCTGTATCTTGGTACAATCGAACCAAGAAAGAACCTGGAGCGGCTCATGCAGGCATATGCACGTTTTCTCAGCACGCATGCGAATTCTTCAGATTCTTCTGAAAATTTGCCGCAGCTTGTCCTTGCAGGTGCAAAGGGATGGAAAAATGAAAGTCTGTTCCGGACAATCCAGCAACTGCATTTAGAAAAAAATGTCCTGTTTACAGAATATATTGCCGATCCGGATTTGTGTGCAGTCCTGAGTGGTGCATTGGCGTTCGTGTTTCCGTCCATTTATGAGGGATTCGGGATGCCGCCGTTGGAAGCAATGGCTTGCGGAACACCGGTTCTTGTGTCCGATGCGGCATCTCTTCCGGAAGTCACTGGAACAAGTGCTGTGATTGTTCCCCCAGAAGATATTCAGGCAATGGCGAATGGTTTGGAATTGCTGTACACAGATTCGGCATTACGGAAGCGTCTGCGTGCAGAGGGACTCGCCAGGGCGACGCAGTTTTCCTGGGAGCGCAGTGCGAAATTATTATATCAGGTTTATGAGGAATTGCTGGATGAATCAAAAAAATCAGAGAAATCAGGAAAATAATACAAATTCTCAAAAATTGCATATTCTGGAAGTCAATAAATTCTATCCGCCTCATGTTGGTGGTATTGAAACTGTAATTGCCCAAAGGGCGGACGATCTTGCCGCTCGTCCAGACGTTGAACTGAAAGTTCTGGTTTGTCAGGAACGTGGCAAGGGCATCACAGAACAGAAATCCCGGAATTTTGAATTGATCCGCTGTGCAAGTGCCGGTGTGTTCTGTTCCTGTCCGGTCTCCCTGGAATTTTTCCGGAAATTTGCAGCGCTTATCAGATGGGCAGATGTGATTGAATTCCACACGCCGTTTCCGCTCGGTGACCTTGCCTGTCTGTTATCGCATTGCCAGTGCCGGGTTGTGGTTTCCTGGCACAGCGATGTGATCCGGCAGAAACGTCTTTTGAAATTCTATCAGCCAATTCTGAAAAAATTTTTACGGAGAGCAGACTGTATTATCACAGCGACAGAGGGACACATCCAAAGCTCTGCATTTCTGCCGGCATTCCGGGATAAATGCCGGATTATTCCGTATCCGGTGAAAATTCCGGATTATGAAACGATCGAATACAAACCGGTTTTGCGTAAAAAATTACGAAATCCGGCGCATATAAAATTATTATTTGTTGGCAGGTTTGTGTATTATAAAGGCATTGACGTCCTGCTAAAAGCATTCCGACAGGTACACAATTGCGAATTATTTCTGTGCGGAACGGGGATTTTAGAGGCGGAACTCCGCAGTTTGGCAGAAAATCTTGATGTACACTTTCTTGGAAAGCTATCTGATGCAGAGCTCAAGGCGGCTTTTGCCGACTGTGACATTTTTGTTCTGCCGTCTGTGCAGAATTCGGAAGCGTTTGGGATTGTACAGCAGGAAGCTATGATTTACGGAAAACCAGTCATCAATACCAATCTGCCGACAGGTGTCCCTTATGTAAGTATTCATGGCGAAACGGGATTGACGGTAGAACCGGAAGATGTGCAGGGACTTGCAGATGCAATCCAGATGCTTGCGGATTCTCCGAAACTTCGAAAAATCTATGGAGAGAACGCCCGGAAACGTGTCTGCGATTGTTATGAAAGCAACAGAATCATGCAGGAAGTTTATGAGGTTCTATGCGGCAATTATTAAAAAATTTAAAATATAATTGTTCCACGTGGAACATTGCAGTGTGTATTTGTGATTCAGAATGTTTCACATGGAACATCCTGAACTGTGAAACAGCAATCTTTCCAAAATTACAGATTGAGAAAAATATGAAATATTTCATAATCCAAAACAAGTGAGGTGCGGAAATTGGATGCTTTGGTCACTGGGGCAGGCGGTTTCGTCGGGAATTATCTCCTACAGGAATTATTGCAGGAACATGCTCACGTTGGTGCGACGAAACTCCCGAAAGAATATATCAAATGCAAAAACTGTGATATTCTTGATATGGATCTGACAAAAGAGTATGAAGTCAGAAAAATTCTGGAACTGTACAAACCGGCGCAGATCTATCATCTTGCGGCGCAGAGTTCCGTGGCACTTTCCTGGACAAACCCGGAGCTGACAGTAGATGTCAATCTGAAAGGGACACTGCATCTTCTGGATGCTGTCCGTGCTGTGGAAAATTATCATCCACGGATTCTTCTGATTGGTTCAAGTGAAGAATACGGTTATCTGCGTGAGGGTGCATGTCCGGTAAACGAACAAGAAACGCTCCATCCGGCGAATATTTATGCTGTCACAAAAGCCTGTCAGAATATGATCGGGAATATTTATGCGAAAGCTTACGGAATGGATATTTTGATGGTCAGGGCATTCAATCATATTGGAGTCGGACAAGCACCGACTTTTGTGGCGGCGGATTTTGCTTTGCAGATTGCAGAGATAGAAGCCGGTCTTAGACCACCTTTGATGCGAGTCGGCAATCTGGAGGCAAAACGAGATTTTTCTGATGTCCGGGATATTGTCCGGGCTTACAGATTATTAATGCAGCATGGACGTTCGGGGGAGACTTATAATGTTGGCAGCGGACATGCTGTGTCTATTCGGGAACTTCTGGAAATTTTGGTCAGCTATAGTATGGAAGCTATTGTTATAGAACAAGATCCGGCTCGGATGCGTCCGGCTGAAATCCCGTGTATACAAGCAGATATTCAGAAATTACAGGCAGTGACGGGATGGAAACCGCAATTTTCATTAGAAGAAACACTTCGGACAATGCTGGATCATAATCGGAGAAATTTCAGAATTATTTAATTTATTATGATATTACTATAAAGAGCAGGTGAGAGCATTGGATGCCAAAACATATGAGTCCATGCAGGGAATTGGCAAGACCGGACAGGCACTTGAAAAATTCGGTGAAGAACAGAATCAGTTGAATCAGAAATTGCTGAAACAGATCCGGATTTTGGAGTTACAGAATAATTTATTAAGTCGTCAGATGAAGGAAGTGCAGGCGGAACTTGCAAAGTTGAAAGAAACACAAGTCAGGAATATCCTGAAATTAGGACGGTGTGAAGCCGAAATAGAAATCCTGAAACAGGAAAATAAAGAGTCAGAAAAAGATGCTGCATTAGAAAATCTGAAACGAGAAGTCAACAGACTCAGACTTACAGCAAAATTAAATACAAATGCAATTGAGAGATTAACCAGAGATCAGCATGAAGAAGATTAATATAAATAGGAGATTGATATGGAATATATCATACGAGAAATAAAAGAAACAGAATATTCATTGTTAGAGGATTTTTTGTATGAAGCAATTTTTGTACCAGAAGGAGTCGAATCACCGCCCAAGTCTATCGTAAATACTCCGGATTTGCAGGTTTATATTGAGAATTTTGGTTCACAGACACACGATAAAGCCTTGGTTACGGAGATAAATCATAAAGTCATAGGTGCTGTTTGGGTTCGTATTATGAATGATTACGGGCATATTGATGATAAGACTCCATCTTTTGCAATTTCCTTATATAAAGAATATCGAGGGTTTGGCATTGGAACTGAAATGATGAAACAAATGCTTAAAGTCTTGAAAAACTTCGGTTACAGGCAGGCTTCACTTGCGGTACAAAAAGCGAATTATGCGGTAAAAATGTATCAAAACATAGGATTTAAAATTGTTGACGAGAATGAACAAGAGTATATTATGATGATATATTTGCAATAAAGAGACTGACCAGAAATTTGAGGCATAAAAAATGAAACAACCTAAAAATATTCTTGAGGATTTGCTTGAAAGAAGTAAAGAAATATTTCCGGATCAACAGGGGCAATTTGAGAAAAAAGCAAGAGAGCTGTTTCTTGAATACTGTAAAGCGGAGAAAGACAAGCCAAAGGAAATTACAATGCATACTGTAAACCAAATATTGCCTTGTATTGCGTTTTATAAAGCTGTGTCGGAATATACTGGAAAACCGGAACAAGTATATTCCATTATTAAGGAATATTTTTTAGAAGAATGTGCTTTGACTGCTAAAAAACTGCAAAAACTATGCGGCATTCCTTTTGCTTATAAATTTGCTCCCCGGATTATGGCAGTCATCATACATAAATTTTTTGGGACTCGATCTGGGTTTGAGATGATGGATCATAGTATCAGCAGTGATATGTGTCATATTGATATTATAAAATGTCCGTATTTTTCAATCTGTTCTGCTCATGGCTGCCCTGAATTAACTACGGTTTTCTGCAACGGAGATGATACGGCATATGGAAATATGCACGCTAGGCTTTCGTGGGAGCGTAAGAAAACACTTGGCAGAGGTGATAATTGCTGTGATTTTATTTTGAGAATTATAAAATAAATTCTGATTGATAGGAGAACATGTGGCATGATGGAAATAAGAGAAGTGACAGATCATAAAAAACAGTATATTTCATTACTGCTTTTAGCGGATGAGCAGGAGAATATGATAGATCGTTATCTTGAAAAAGGTACTATGTATGTACTGGATGATGAGGGTGTAAAAGCTGAATGTGTTGTGACAGATGAAGGAAACAGGATTCTCGAAATAAAGAATATTGCTGTACCTCCGGCATTTCAGGGAAAAGGCTATGGCAGGAAAATAATTGATTTTTTAATAGATTTTTATGCAGATGATTTTGACATATTGCAGGTCGGGACAGGCGATAGTCCGCTTACTATTCCTTTTTATGAAAAATGCGGATTCAGACGACATCATATTCTTAAAAATTTTTTTATTGACAATTATGACCACCCGATCTTTGAAGATGAAGTACAGCTTGTCGATATGATTTATTTGCAGATGCCACTATCGAACAATCCTGAATTTTTCCTTGCCTGAAGAAGCGGAGTAGCTGTCTGAGATGGCAGTTTACATTGATTGGGTATATTAATAATCAGTAAGGAAGATTTTGCTGTGGAAAAAAATATTACTTTCTTGTTGGGACAAAACAGATTGAGAAATTCATGAAGATTGGGAAATCGGAAAGGAAATCAGAATAAGAATTCCATATCCGGACAGAGAATGGAAGCCGCTTGTTCGATTCTGTCATTTTGAGGAACATGAAGTCTGTGATATGCTTCATGTGGAATTTGATGAGGGTGACAATCTGGATGAATTTCAGTCAGAGTGGATGGTTTATATCAGATTTGACAAAAATCTGAATTTTACTGGAGAGTTCAGTGAAAAAACTATATGACGATGCCTTATCCATTCTGATAGATGAAGGTGAAGGATATGGCACGCAGAGAAGGGAATCAAAGAAAAATCATTAAAAATCTGGCAATTCAGGTATGCAATATCATATTGCTTCTGGAGGAAGGAACAGAGCTATCTATTTCACAAATCGTAGCAGAAATTTACAAAGAGCAGGGTTATAAATTAATATACTGTGATGCTAGGGGCGAATATATCTGGACAAAAGATGGCGGAATTACATTTGCAATTGAGGATTTTGATCAATTCGAGATATTGGAGATTGTCGAAAATGAACTGAAAGGAAAACGAGATCTTGATTTCAGTAAGCATGATGATATGGAAGAAGGATTGCCTTATCATCTGGAGTTTGTCATCAGGAAAAATCATGGCTTAATTTATTAAATAATTGATTCATCGTAAGTCCGAAGCTGTTTTTTGCAGTTGCTTCCGGGCTTTCTGTTTTTTAAGAAACGGATCTGTCATACTCCGGACAGTCCCTGCATAGAATCTAGCAATCAGGAAATTTGAAGTGATTTCCATTCTACCAAAAAGTCAGGAGGCTTTCCGGAATGACCGAACTCAGAACGAACCAGATTGCTGTTTCCGCCAGTGCGCCGGCAGAAACGATCATGCAGGAACAGAGCGTGGAATTAGATTATATCCTGCCGGATTATTATCCGGATGTCTGCAAATTAATCAAATGTTTTGTAAAACCAAGCATTCTCAATGAATCTGTGAGCGATCACAGATTGTCTTATGAACTTCTTGCGGAAGTCCGGATTCTCTATTGCAGTGAAAACAGTCATGTTCTGCAATGTGTGACACAGAATCTGCACTTTTCCAGAACAGCGGAACTCCCCCTCGGTGAAACTATCGTCACGGAAATTCTTCCGGTAACAGATTATGTGAATTGCAGAGCTGTCAGCCGCCGCCGTCTGGATGTTAGGGGAGCTGTCACGATCCGTATCCGGACTGTTCCGATTCATCAGCAGAATGCTGTCTGTGACCTGTTCGGGAAGAACATGCAGTTAAAAAAAATACCGCTCCAGTATCAGGCAAAGAGAATGCACACTATGAATCATATTGTACTTGCCGAGGAACTGGAACTGGGAAATTCCAAACCGCCTTTGTTACATGTCGTCCGCTGTCAGGCGAAACCTGTGGAACAGTCGCAGAAGCTTGTTTCTGGCAATCTCTTAGCACAGGGAAATTTGCAGATTGAAATCCTTTATGCCTGTGAGAAAGAAAATAATCCGGGATTGGAATCCATGACATTCCGGATTCCTTACAGTCAAATGATCGAGCTGGAGGGCGTAGAAGAGCAGGATCCATGTGAAGTGATCTGTTCTGTCGGGTCATGCGATCTGAAACCTGTAACGGACGGGAATGGCGAAGTGAGAGTCCTGCGCTGTGAGGCGGAACTGACCGTTTCCTGTACAGCGTTCCGGATTGCAACGGAATCCCTTGTCTGTGATGCTTTTTCAACAGAACATCCTTGTCAGATAAAGAAAACAGGATTATTTACAAGCAGTGTGCCGGTTATGCTTTCTGAACTGCTTGTCCGAAATATGAAACTGGACTGTGCGGATGGAGAGATGGATTGTGTTTATGATGCCTGGTGTGAAATCCGAAATTTCACACCAGATCTGGACGCAGAGAAATCTGAAATCTGTGTCAATGGCATGTTAAGTTGTTTTGTACTGGTGCGGGAAAGCACGGGCATGCCGAGATTACTGGAGAAAGAAGAACCTTTTGAGCACAGGTTTACAGTCCAGGGACTGGGAGAACAGGACAGAATTCAACTGAGAGTTCATGCGGAAAACTGTTCTTATACGATGACAAGTGCTTCAGAAGTGAACATTAAAACAGAACTGCGGATAGAGGGAAGTGTGACACACTGCACAGAGACGGAAGTCCTGTCTGAAATCATTGTTCAGGAAGATACGGAACATCCAAAGAATTATGCATTAAAATTATATTTTGGCAGGGCGCAGGAGAGCATCTGGGAAATTGCCAAGCGTTGTCACACGAGTGTTGAGGCAATCATGGAAGAAAATGAACTGACGCAGGAACAATTGACAGAAAACAGTATGCTTCTGATACCGATTACTAACTAATTATTTTAAATTAATTATTTTTGAGGCTAAATTGTTCCACGTGGAACATCAGATCAGAAAATTCCAGAAAGGTGTTAAGGTTTGATTGCATGAAAGATATTTATTCTGATATTGCCCTGCGAACCGGCGGTGATATCTACATCGGTGTTGTCGGTCCTGTCCGTACCGGAAAATCCACCCTGATCAAGCGTTTTATGGAAACGCTTGTAATTCCCAATATCGACAGCGATTATAAAAAAGAACGTGCCATTGATGAACTTCCCCAGTCTGCTGCCGGAAAGACCATCATGACCACAGAGCCCAAATTTATCCCGGAGGATGCGGTTCCTGTTCAGCTAGAAGCCGGGGCACAGTTCCGGGCAAGAATGATTGACTGCGTTGGCTATATTGTGCCGAGTTCTCTCGGCTACATTGAGAATGAAATGCCCCGGATGGTGATGACACCCTGGTTTGATGAGGAAATTCCGTTCAATATGGCGGCAGAAATCGGCACACAGAAAGTCATTACAGAACATGCCACCATCGGGCTTGTTGTCACAACGGACGGCAGTATTTCAGACATCCCCAGGGAAGAATATGCAGAATGCGAAGAACGGGTGATCCGGGAATTACAGGAACTCGGCAAACCGTTTGTCATCCTGCTTAACTGCGTCGATCCGGATTCTGAACAGGCAAAAGCACTTGCAATGCAGATGCAAGAAAATTATCACACACCAGTACTTCCTGTCAGCTGTACGCAGTTACAGGAATCTGATATCCGGGAAATTCTGACAGCGCTGTTATACACATTTCCGATCCGGGAAGTGAATTTCGCCATGCCGAACTGGATTTCCATGCTGGAGAAGAACCATCCTGTCAAGCAGGAAGTATTTTCGATTATCCGACAGTCGGCACAGGAGCTTGTCACAGTCAGAGATGCAGCAAAGCTCGTCAAGCCGATCTGTGACTGTCAGTATGTCTTGCATGCGGATGCCTCTGAAATTGATCTGGGGAATGGGACGGTGACAGTTTCCGTTACACTGCATCATGCGCTGTTCTTTAAAATCCTTAGTGAAGCAACGGGACTGGAAATCCGTGATGAAAGCAATCTGCTTTCTATTCTGAAAGAATTATGCGAAGTCCGGAAAGCTTATGCAAGATTAGAACCGGCGCTCAAGGAAGTGGAAGCAACAGGCTACGGAATTGTCATGCCCACAATGGAAGAATTACATTTAGAAGAACCGGAAATTATCAAGCAGGGCGGCAAATATGGCGTTCGTCTGCGAGCATCAGCGCCGTCCATTCATATGATGCGAGCCGGGATCAATACGACAGTGAGTCCGATTGTAGGATCTGAGAAACAGAGCGAAGAACTGATTATGTATTTATTGCAGGGATTTGAGGAAAATCCGGCAAATATCTGGAGTTCCAACATTTTCGGGAAATCCCTGCATGAATTAGTCAACGAAGGACTGCATAATAAATTATGCAAGATGCCGGTAGAGGCAAGAATGAAATTGCAGGAGACATTGGAACGTGTCATTAACGAGGGCTGTTCCGGATTAATTTGTTTTATTTTATAAATTTATAATAGAAACGCAAAAAATCCCCTGACAAAATAACGGCACTCATAAAGAAGTTTTCGCCATAGTACTTATGATTTTCAGTCAAAAGTACTATGGCGTTTCTATTGACAATGTAACGGCTTTGATGTATAATTATTACTAAGAT